>CAZSBF010000105.1:0-14682 GCA_964605185.1 uncultured Planctomycetaceae bacterium | reverse complement strand
CAACGCCGGCAGCGGCCCAAACATTCGACGACAGACCAATGCCATCAACACGGCCTGCACTCCCCACGCCACCGTCACCGGATAGCCATCCCACCGCAGCGGTACCAGCCACGCGAGAAAAACCGCGCCGTCCACCCGAATCGCCCGCCGAATCGTCCGAGGCGCCAGATCGAGCCCCTTGATTCGGCCGGCGAGAATCCAGACACCCATGGCCGCCACGATGCACAACGCCATCAGGCGGCCCGGCGGCGTTTCACGCATCAAATACACCGCCGCCCCAAAGGCCGCGATGTTGTTCAGGTGCAAAACCGTGCAGATCTCCCAAGGGGATTGTTCCGACAAGCGCCGACTTGCCACCAGTGCTTCCACAGTGAACACCGCATACACGCCGGCCAGGCATGAAAGCGCACCCCAGCCACTTGGTATATCCGTCGTATTAAATGTGGCAATGGCGATCGTCGTCGCGCAGGCTCCCCACGCCACGATTCGCATCGACTCCCATCGCCGCCACCAACCTGCAAACAGTAGTACAGCGCCCACCCCAACCGCATAACCAACGAGTGGAAGCGAAAGTCCATTGTGCACGCCGACGCCGATCGGACCCGCGCCCGCGCATACGCCCGCGAACAACGCCAGCGCCAATGACTCGCATTGCACCGCCGCACCCGCCAGCAGCAACGTCGTGGCTCCATAGCACAGGAGCGTCAGCCACACTGGAAACAGTGCGTGTAGATCGTGCGCCCATGCAATCGTCCCGTGCAGCATGAGCCCGCCGACAAAGAACACGCCGGCGACTTTTCGCCATCCAAACAGCAGCATCCCCTCGCCCAAGCACAGGATGGCGCCGCCGCTAAACAGAAACAGCATGGACAGCGCCGCCGGCGTCAGCATTCCCTCGTCGTAGGCGAACTTTAGAAGGAAAAAGAAGCCGAGCAGCAGAACCAATAACCCGGCCCGGCGCAGCCACCGCTCGCCGATGAGCATCTCCATGACGCTTTCCTGCGACGGGCGACGATACAGATTGCGATTCGCATTCTCCGCCAGGTTCGCGCTCACCCGCTTTCGGCGCGGCGTGTCGCCTGATGAATCATCGTTTTCTTCATCCCGCGACACGGGCGTACCCAACGCCCGCGGTGGTGTTGGCTGCGCCGCAGGCTGCGTTCCCGGGTGCAGAGGTATCTTAGTGGGCGCCGTCGGACGGCTTCGCATCGCCGCCGGGGGCCGCGTCGGCGCGAGCTGCTCCAATTTCTGAATCACGCGCAACAGTGCCGCGAACGCCGACTGCAGATGCAGCGCGCTCTCCTTCAATTCACGAAGGTCGTCCTCGGTTGTCGGACGCGGTATTGGCATAACACGACTCTCACGGGCAACAGCTCGGCAAGAAAAGCCCGGACTTTCCCGCCTATTTTACGCCTCATGCCATGAAAAGCGATGCATCAGGCAGTTTCTTATGACATGACTATCAGACCTGCCATTGCCTCCTCCGAGGGAGTCCGCCGGGGAATGTACCAATCGGTGCGAATAATCCCCCCAACGCGCGGGCGATAATTCGCCGCCTTCCACCCTCCCTTGTATGATTCACGCGCGCATGAATGCACTCGAGCCGCTTATTGAAATCCTCCGCCGGCGAACATGGACCGACTTCGTCGAACTTGCCATCATCGCGGCCGGGGTCTATTCCGTCATGCGATTCCTCAAGGGTACGCGCGGTGCGAGGCTCCTCCGCGGCTTCCTGCTGCTGCTTCTCGGCAGCACCCTGGTGCTGAACTTCATCGCCAATGCATTCGACCTTGAGCGCATCAAGACCATTTACCCCCTCTTCGTCGGGGGCCTCTTTCTTAGCGCCCTCGTCGCCTTTCAAATTGAACTGCGCCGCGCCCTGATTCGCCTTGGCGCCGCCACATGGTTCGGAGACACGACCAGCGATGTCGATCGCGTTATCACGGAAGTCGTCGATGCCGCCGGCCAACTCTCCAAACGCCGCATGGGCGCCATCATTGCCTTCGAACGTGCCACTGAGTTCCGGGCACTGGAAGAAACGGGCGTTCGACTCGACGCAGAATTGAGTAAGGAACTGCTCCTCACCATCTTTTGGCCCGGCACTCCGTTGCACGACATGGGCGTCATCGTCGCTCAGGGTCGAATCACCGCCGCGGCCGTGCAGTTTCCAATGGCCGACGCTGAAGGCTTCGACGCCGCCATCGGCGCCCGCCACCGCGCTGCCCTGGGACTTTCGCAAGAATCGGATGCCATCATTCTTGTCGTCAGCGAAGAAACCGGGGGCATTACGCTCGTCGAGGACGGCCACATGCAACGAAATCTGACCACTGACGACCTACGCGATCTCCTCCATTTGAAACTCGGCGGCTCAGAATCCACCGAAACACTACCGACCAAGGCGACCGCCTGACGCGATCGAGGATTTGTGCCATGTGGGAAAAAATCAAATCCGCCACAGCCGTCACCGTCATTACGATCCTCATTTGGATAACGGCCGACCAGAATGTCTCGGAGGAACAGTCCTATTCGATTGCCGTCCGTGTCGCGTCCGCCGTCCCCAGTCGTTATGCCGCCCCTGCGGAACCGCCCTATCAGCTTTCGCTGTCATTTTCCGCCGTGGGCCGCAGGCGCCATCTCAAGGATCTCGCTGATATCGTCGCCTCCAAGCAGATTTTCGACGCCATTGTCGACGAGTCAAAGCAAACATCTTCCAATGAGCAGAGCATTTCAACACGCGAGCTGCTCGGCCTTATCAAGGAAATCGCCCAAGCCCCGGTGCGAATCAAGAACATCGACCCGCCGGCCGTTGCCATCCGCATCGATGAGTACACCACCGTCTCCGACATCCGGGTCGCTTGCGCCGTCGGCGATCTCAAGATCAGCGGCGAACCCGTTCCTGCCAAGGTCGCCGTACGCCTTCCGCGATTCGCTGCCCGTCAACTGGCCGCCGACCCCGTGGCCCGCGCCGATGCCGAACAGCGAATACGCAACGCCGCGAAGCCCGATGGCAGCTTCACCATCAAGATTCCGGTCGTCTTCGATGCCCTGACCAATCTCGACCCTGAAATGAAGGTGGACATTCTCCCCGCCCCCGAAGTGACCCTTACCGGCCGAATCGAGGCCCTCACCACGACGCGCCGCAAAGGCCCGATCCTGATCAACTGGTCCATCCCCCAACAAGTGCAGGACGACTTCCGCATCGTCATCGAGAAGGGCACCAACCTTCGCCCCGACATCGACGTCACCGGGCCAAAGGACCTCATCGAGCAACTCGACCCTCGAGACATCCGCGCGTTCGTCGACGTCCTCGCCGCAGATACCGAATCCCCCAGCGCTCAAATCCGCAGACCGGTGCAGTTCGTCCTGCCTCCCGGTTTCACGCTTGCCCCGGGCAATCCGCCTTACGAGATCGCATTTACGCTTGAGCCGCGCGCCACCAAGACCGCCGCCCCGCCGCAGTAATCCGCGATTCCGTGTACAGCGGCACAGGGTTTCCCCTGATGCTTGTTCATATCATTTGGCCCTGCAATTCGTGATTGAGTGCGGTACAATATCCCCATAAGGCGCGCGGCGAACGGCGCTTTCCGGAAGTGGGATTTAGTTAGTCAGTGGGCCTCATTTTCCATATTCGCCGCGGGCCTTTTTTCATTTTTACGGTCCGACATGAGCCTAATTACGCTACTCGTCGTCGCCGTCATACTCGTGAGCTGCTTCGTCATTTGGATGCGTGGCGCGACCCGCGGATCAACTCGACACGACACCCCTCCTCGCTGCCCTCGCTGCGGCGCCCCCCTGCCCTTTGCCTCCTCCCCGCGCTGCCCGGCCTGTGGCGACTCGATCTGACCCTTCGTCCATGTGCTTTCGGCGACACGAACTTGGGTTAACAGCGCCGCTTGTTTTGAATCATTAGGTTGGCTGAACTTCTAAGTGGGAGTTGAGGCTACGCCGATTCCGCGTGTGTCGCGGCGATGTGGCCGCCGAGATTTTGGACGCGGCGGACTTCGCCGGTCGGGAGCCGAACATCCAGCACCACGGTTCGCCCGTGGTATTCGTGGCTCAGGATGTGGCCATACTTGCTCAGATAGGCCAGCAGTTTGCCGTTGCCTGCGTCGGTTTCGATGCGCAGCCGGACGTAGCGGTTGCGCATGAACTCGAGCACGCGGTCGGTCAAGCGGTCGACGCCTTCGCCGGTGACGGCCGAGACTTCGACCGCATCGGGCAGGCTGTGTCGAAGGATGTGGATGGCGGACATGTCGTCGATGCAATCCACCTTGTTCAGCACATTGACGCGCGGGATGTCGTGGCAGCCGAGGTCGGTGAGGACTTGCTCGACAGCCAGAACCTGCGCCGGGGCGTCGTAGCCGGCCGAGTCGATGACGTGCAGGATGAGGTCGGAGTGGATCGTTTCCTCCAGCGTGGCACGAAACGACGCGACGAGATGGTGCGGCAGATTACGTACGAATCCGACTGTGTCGGAGAGCAACGCCTGTTGTCCGCCGCCGAGATCCCACTTTCGCGTCTTGGTGTCGAGGGTGGCGAAGAGTTTGTCCGCGACATACGTTCCCGCGCCCGTCAGCGCGTTCATCAACGTGCTTTTGCCCGCGTTGGTGTAGCCGACGAGGCTCACGGTGAAGTAGTCGCCGCGGGCCCGAACCTCGCGGATTTTTCGCTTGTCGATCCGTTCAAGCTGGCCTTTCAAAAATGAAACACGCTTCGACACGATGCGGCGGTCGATTTCAATTTGCCGTTCACCCGGTCCTCGCGTGCCGATGGCGCCGACCGAACCGGCCTTGGTGCCGCCGCCCGCCCCGGCGATACGCTCAAGGTGCGTCCACATGCCGCGAAGCCGCGGCGCCGTGTATTCAAGCTGCGCCAGTTCGACTTGAAGTCGAGCCTCGTTCGTGCGTGCCCGGCTGGCGAAGATATCGAGGATCAGCTCCGCACGATCAATAACGCGAATCTTGCAGACTTCTTCGATATCGCGGATCTGCGACGGCGAAAGTTCATTGTCAAAGATTATGACGTCCGCCTCTTTCGCGGCGGCGTACTCTGCGAGTTCGACGGTCTTGCCCTTGCCGATATAGGTGGCCGAGCAAATCTTCGGGCGCTTCTGAATCACCCGGCCCGCAATCGTAGCACCGGCCGCCTCGGCCAGCGCGGCGATCTCAGCGAGCGGGTCGTAGCGCGTACCGGCCGGCGCCTGGCCCGGCAGGATCAACCCAACCAGGACAGCGCGTTCTGATACGACGGTATCGGCTTGCTTTTTGTCTTTCATTTCGGCGATTCGGTCAATGCCCACGGGCTTCGTTCGTACGTTATTGTAGCAAACGAAATACAAGGCGGCGAATTAGTGCCTCGTGAACGACCCTTGCGTGAAGATCGTGTTCAGGTTGCGATTCACTGGAGAACGAATCGGAGGATTTCATGAGCGACACCCCAGTTCCGCCGCCGAATTGTCCGGACGCATTCCGCGTAACCAATCTCGTGCCGATGGTGCACGTCGTTGACGTCGACCGTTCCGTTGAGTTTTACACCTTGCTGGGGTTTTCGTGCCGCAGCCGGTTTTCCGGTCACGACGGCGTAACGAACTGGGCCACCATGGTCTCTGAGCGGGCCGAGATCATGTTTGCACGCGCCAGTGGACCAATTGTGCCGAGTGAGCAGGCAGTACTGTTTTACATGTATTGCCGGGATGTCATGGCGTTGCGAATGCACCTGTTGTCGAAGGGACTGGCCGACGGAGGCAAGCCGCCCGGTGAATTCGCGAAGGACGAACCCCTTGGGCCGATGCCGCAAACGAACGCCGTGTTTCGCCCGACCTTTCCGTTCTTCATGCCGGAGGGGGAAATTCGAGTTCACGATCTTGATGGATACTGCATCCTCATCGGCCAACTGGAAAAATGACGCCGCATGGTGGCCAATCCGCAGGGTTCACCTTCGAACCTATGAACACGTGGGGCGGGCCGGAGCTCGCACGCCGCGGCGGGTGAGCGCTTTCATCTGTGGAACACTCTGATACCATCCGCATCGACTATGGCAGCATCGGCGCGGAAACCCTGGTTTGTCATCGCGGGCGGCGGCACGGGCGGGCACCTGTACCCCGGCGTCGCCGTCGCCGAGGCCGTGCGCAAGATTCAGCCCGACTTTGACATCACCGTCTTCGGCACCACCCGACCCATCGATCAACAACTCACCGAATCGCGGGGCTATGAACTCGTCGCGCAAAGCGTCCGCGCCTTTCCAAAGCAGCCATTCGCGTGGCCCGGTTTCCTGCTCGCATGGAATCGGTCGGTGAAGGTCGCGCGGACGCGATTCATGGAACGGCCGCCGGCCTTCGTGCTGGGGTTGGGCGGCTACGCGTCAGGCCCGCCCATCGCGGCCGCGTCGAAGCTCGGCATCCCGACGGCACTCTTCAATCCCGACGCCGTTCCCGGTCGTGCGAATCGGGCACTGGCGGCGAAAGTGGATCGCGTGTTCGTGCAGTGGGAGGCGACGAGCGACTACTTTGCAAAGGCTCGCAGCATCGTCTGCACCGGCTGTCCCATCCGCGCGGGCTTTGCCACGGCCAAGCTGTTCGACGGCCAGCGGGCACTCAAGCTGAACCAAGAAAAGAAAACGATACTCATCACCGGCGCATCGCAGGGTGCGGCGTCGATCAACTCGGCGGCGTTGGAGCTTTGCGAGTTGTGGAAGGTGGCCGAGGAGTGGCAGATCGTACACCTGACCGGCTCAAAGGACTTCGAGGCGTGCCGCGATCGATACAAAGACGCGGGCGTGGACGCTCGGGTGCTCTCCTACACCGAACACATGCCGCTGTGCATGATCACGGCCGACCTGATCATCTCACGGGCGGGAGCCTCGACGCTGGCTGAGATCACCGCGATGGGCAAGCCATCGGTGCTGATGCCGTACCCGTTCGACCGCAAGCGCCACCAAGAGGCGAACGCGAAGGTGCTCGTCGATCAGCAAGCGGCGGAGATGGTGCGCGACTCGAACGACCCGAAAGACAACGCCAAACGCCTGCGCGACGTGCTGCGCGATTTGATGAAATCGGATGAACGCCGGCGCCGCATGGCCCGCTCAGCAGCGGCGCTGGGGCGGATGGACGCGGCGGAGGCGATCGCGCAGGAATTATTCGAAATGGCCCAGGGGTGAGGGCTGCGCAATCTTGAGCACGACTACGCAAACGGATTAACGATCTCAAGTCCCGCCGGCGCGGATCGGCCCGGCATGTCCTCGGAATAGAGGCGACTGACACCCGCCTCCATGCATGCGGCAACCAGCATGGCGTCCCAGTACGACCACTGTTGCTCCAATTGGAGAAGTCGAGCACGGTCGAGAATGGTCGCGCCCGGCATGGCCAAATGAAAGGCGCGCAGATAATGATTGAGTTGGTCCCACGCTTCCACGGCTGTGAAACCGTGATCCGCCAGCTTGCGTGAAGCGGCGATGAATTCGCAAGCAACCTGCCAGGGCATTACCACATCGGTCGAGGAGGATATCAGTCGAGTGGCTATTTCGCGTTTTGCCTGATCGCGCCGGTCCGCGGCATACAGGAGGATGTTGGTGTCAAACGCGATCATCGTTCGTGAAGCTCATCGCGCTTGGGCAGTGAACCGCCGTAGGAGAATGTACTCTTTTCCAGTCGGCGTAAGAGACGTTGGAGTTCTGTGCATCGGTCATCCGAGGCATCGCCGTCGAGGGTTTCGACGGTCACGCGGACGTGCTGGTGCTCTTCGAGATGCACGGGGTCCAACGGCCGGAGTGCGCCGTCTTCATAAATGGCATTGACCACTTGTGTCATGTAGTCATTATATCTCATGGGGATATCGGGTCCAACAATAATTCACTGTGAAACGATCAGGCTATCGGGCGAACAAGCCTAGATTTAGTGTTTCTCTGGTCTTGAGTGGATCCAGGCTCACCGGCTGATTGGATAATCCAATGGGTCACAGCAGTCCATGGCTATGTCCTGTGCTTGACATCGGGTATTGATGTGAGAGTCGATCTATGAGTAATGGTGAATCTCGTGCCATAGAATCACCCAACGACCGGACTCCTTGACTAGAAAGAAATCGCCGCCCGCTCCGTGCATGCCCGTCGGGTACAGGATGCGCAGATAGGCGTTGGCCCCATTGTTGAAGTAACAGGGCAAACCGACTTGAACCCAGCCGCGAACTCCCGAATTCGACTTTGCGAAGGCGACGCCATCGAATTGTCCAAGTGTATCTTTGGGAAGCTGATCCCACTTGATCATAAGAATTCGCGAATCCCAAGTTTGGCCTGTATATGAAACTCCCTCGCATCGGCGCACCAAGTGGCTCCGGTACTCGAGCGCCGACTCTCCGACGAGTGAATGCCCTGGATTGGAACAAGCATCTTCAACGCGGTGCGACGGTAGCGGCGTCTCGTCACATGCAATGGCGGTGAACGGTTGATTGCCGACAGCGATCGGCTTGAATTCCGGTGCATTGATCAGCGAAAGCAAGACAGTCTCAATAATCTGTCGATCTTCATCGAAGAAGCCAACTGGCTGGCTAGTGGGAATCGATGTGATGGTTAGGTTTGTCCGGTTTGCTCTAACGCAAAACGCTCCTACTACTAACAAGCATACTACAGCAACCGTGACAAGCGCAAGTCGATTACGACTCGATTGAGGTGCTCCGATCATCACACATGCTCCGGTGGCTGAATCTTGGCAATTTCGCCGGCGGCGAGTTTCTTTTGGTATTCCTTCCAACTCATCTTCGGCAGCGTGCTGGGCATTTGCTTCATGCTGATGCAGCCATCGACCGGGCAGACGAGGGAGCACATGTTGCAGCCGACGCAGGTGTCCTGCTTGATGGTGAAGACGCCGAGGTAGCCGTCGCCTTCGCCGGGGAGCGTGGTGATGTCGCCGCTCTTGGTGAAGTGCATGTGGGGGTTCACGAGGGGGTGGCCGTCGCCATTCACCCCACCCCGGCCCTCTCCCGCAGGAGAGGGAAGTGCGCCGTAGCGTTTCGTGAACTCGTCGGTGGGCACCTTCTCCCATTTGATCGACTGGTGGCAGCCGTCTTCGCAGGCGATGTAGCAGAGGCCGCAGTGGATGCACTTGGCCTGGTCGATTTCGGCGACGACTTTGTAGGAGAGGTCGAGGTCGCCCCAGTCCTTGATGTTGGCGACGCCCTTGCCCTGAAAGTCGGCAATCTTCTTAAAGCCTTTCTCGCGCATCCAGTTCTTCAGGCCGCTCTCAAGATGCTCCACGATGCGGAAACCGTAGTGCATCACGGCCGTGCAAACCTGCACACTGCTCGCCCCAAGCAGGAGAAACTCCACGGCATCCTGCCACGCCTGAATCCCGCCGATGCCGCTGATGGGAATCTTCCACCCCGCGTCGGCCGCAATGCTGCTGACCATGTTGAGCGCAATCGGCTTCACCGCAGGCCCGCAGTAGCCGCCGTGCGAGCCAAGGCCGTTGACGGCGGGCTTCGGGGCGAAGGTGTTGAGGTCGACGCCCATGATGCTGTTGATGGTGTTGATAAGGCTGACGGCATCGGCGCCGCCTTTCTGCGCAGCGCGGGCCACGGCGCGGACGTCGGAGATGTTTGGCGTGAGTTTGACCATCACCGGAATCTTCGCGACTTCCTTGCACCATGCCGTGATCATCTCGGCATACTCGGGGACTTGCCCAACGGCAGACCCCATGCCGCGCTCGCTCATGCCGTGGGGGCAGCCGAAATTCAGTTCGACGCCATCGGCGCCAGTGTCCTGGACCTGCTTGACGATGTCGTGCCAGATTTCGCGTTTGGACTCGACCATGAGGGAAACGAAGAGTGCGTGATTCGGAAACTCGCGTTTGATTTGGCGAATCTCGGCAAGGTTCACGTCTAGCGTGCGGTCGGTGATGAGTTCGATGTTGATCAGCCCAACGACCTTTCGCCCGTCATAGTCAATCGCCCCATAGCGGGAGGAAACGTTGACAATCGGTTCATGGTTCAACGTCTTCCACACCGCCCCACCCCAACCGGCCTCAAACGCGCGGCGAATTTGATAGGCGGAGTTGGTGGGCGGCGCTGAGGCGAGCCAGAAGGGGTTGGGTGCTTTGACGCCGCAGAAGTTGATGGACAGGTCGGGGGTCATGTCAGGCTCCTCGCAAACGCGAATAGGGAAAGTATAAGCGGAAGGAGATCGAGAATGGTATAATGTGAGAGGTGATTGACGGAGCGATTCTCATGCATACCACCATGCGACCCGAGCCGATCCGGCTGACCTACGCGGACTTCTGCGCGTTGCCGGAGGACGGATGGCGGTATGAAATACTGGACGGAGATCTGTTCAAGAGTCCGTCGCCGGGCGAAAGCCATCAGACGATCGTCGGGAATCTACACGCAGTGCTGCGCGAACATGTCCGCAGGCACAAATTGGGCCGTGTTTATATCGCGCCGTTCGATGTGATCCTGGATGAGCACAACGTTGTCGAGCCTGACGTGTTATTCGTCACAATTGCCAACAAGGGGATCATCACACCTCAAAACATCCAGGGGGCACCCGATCTACTGATCGAAGTGCTGTCCCCGTCAAGCATCGAACGTGACACTCGCGACAAACGAAACCTCTATGCCCGTTGCGGCGTCAAGAACTATTGGATGGTGGATTCCGAAGGTAGAACGCTTACGGAGCTGGAGTTAGTCGACCGGGCCTACGCGGTTGCACACGTCACACCGGGCGCCGACGTATTCCGCCCACGCTTGCTCCCCCGGCTGGAAGTTCAGCCGACGGATTTGTGGGAGTAACCGCGGCGTTAAGACTCGCTGAATCACTTCTTCACTCTGACCATCACCGGATTCGAGTAACACCACAAATCACCCCACGGATTGATCGACGTGGAGGCATCCATCGTCGGCTCAGGGAGGTCGCGGTTCGTGGCGCGGAGGCGGACGTAGAAACTCTGCTTCACGTTCTTAAAGGTGTGCGCGAACGTGAACCATTCACCATCGCGCTTCGCCTCATCGGTCTTGAATCGCCGGACCACCTTGGTCGTCGGGTTCGTGATCTGTGTGCGGTCGGCCGCAGCGCCGGTGATGTCGCCGGCGATCAGGTCCATGTGGTGCAATGACACCTTTTTGCCGCCGAAATTCGGCATTGACGGCACGCGAGCGCGGATGCCAATGGTCACATCCACCCCGGCCTTCTCCAGCGTAAGCGTCGAACCCATGATCGCGACGGCATCTCCACTCGTCGCGGTCAGCTCCAGCCGGTCAAGTAAATCCCCGTGCACAGCGAACATGCTCCCGCTGCGCAGTGCGGCCATTATGTCATCGGGATCGGCCGACTTCGCATAGACCCACGTCTTGTTGTACTCGCCGGGCCAGAAGTCGATGTTGTCGGACTTATCTGCCTTCTGCGAAGTCGGCGTCACGCTGCCGTTCGTGGCGTAGGTCAGTGCGTTCACCTTGGTGAGATCGGTGTAGTGGCGGTGGCTGTCGGAGTTAGTAGTGATATACCACGAGCGCCCTTCGCCGAGCAGGCTGTCCCACAAGCCGCCGACCTTGGCGACGCACCAGTCGTAGCCGTTCCAAGTCTTGTACGACTCCTTCGGATAGCCGGGCCACGAATCCTTCGCCTGGCTCTTTTCATAGTGCCCGCGCGGTTGGCCAATGAGCGTCGCGGCCTGATGGCCCGCGGCGCCTTCAAACCCCCTGGCCACATCCGGCCCCGCGTCGGACCAGTTGCGAATCTCAATTGGGCTGTTGCGGCCACGGCGCGCCGGATGATTGGCAATGAAGAGCGGTCGCGGTGTCAGCGATTGCAGGTACTTCACGCCTTCCACGGCGTCGGCTTCTTTGTTGGCGGGCGTGTCTTTCATGGAGATGTTCAACTGATCGTATCGTCGCTCGAACTCGGCGATGATCTTCACTTCGTCAGGCGTCTGCGGAACGATGACGCTGCCGTGCTCGGCCTCGGGGACATTCCATTCCAGTCCTTGAAAGATGACCATGTCAGGGAACTTCGCCCGCGCCGCGAGAAGTTCAGGGTAGGCGTTTTCAGCGGCGAACTTGTCGTGCATCGGCCCGCCGTGATCGGTGATGACACACCACGAAAGTCCGTGGGCCTGCGCTTCGGCCACCTGTTTCATGATGTCATACTGACCATCGGGGCTGTACTTGGTGTGGATGTGATGATCGCCGGCGAGCCATACGCCACTCGCGTAGGGGTCTGCGGCGGCGGCGAGCGACGCGAGCAAATGGTTAACGGCGCCAAGGCCCAGCAAAACGATTATTCGCCAAGTCATGCGTGAAACTTGAGGCATGTGCTTCTTCCCAGGTTTGAAAAGCAAAGCGTAACGGGACAAATCGGGTCAGGCCAGCCATGGAGGATCGTTTGGCCGCTTCATTGACACGCGGCAACACAATTCGATACGATTTGATCAAATCTTCATACCGGAGGTGCCACATGGCCGTGAAACCATCATCCCTTGATAAGCCGCAGTCGCCCCCAGATGCATCCGACGCGGGGTGTGAGGCGCCGATCAATCTGATGCAGTGGATCACGGTGAACAAGGATTCGTTCAAGCCACCGGTGAGCAACAAGTACCTGTACAGCGGCCGCGATTTCTTCGTGATGGTGATCGCCGGGCCGAACGCTCGAAACGATTTCCACCTGGTCAACTCCGAGGAGTACTTTTACCAGCTCAAGGGCGACATCATTGTTCGCACGCGCGTCGGAGATGAGATCGTCGATCATCGCGTGCGCGAGGGCGAGACCTTTTTCATCCCGCCGAACGTGCCCCACTGCCCGATGCGCCCGCCGAACACCCTGGGCGTCGTGGTGGAAAAGACCCGCCACGCTGGAGAGCAGGAGCACATCCTTTTCTACTGCGAGGGCTGCGGGCATCTGGTGCGAGATATCCTCTTTGACTGCAAGGACATCGTCGATCACTTCCGCGACACGATGGAGGCATTCTGGAAGGACGACGCCCGACGCATCTGCGGAAATTGCGGCAAGCGTGTTGAGAAACCGGGGCCGATGCCGCCGATTTAGGATTCCGCTCTTGATAACTTGACGCAAATAACAGGGCCTTTTCCATGCACAAAACTCATGGAATGTACCAAGTCTGGCGCAACACCAAAGGCGGCCTCTTCGACACCATTGTCATTGGCGGGCCGGAATTGTGCCTGATGCGAATTCCCAACGAAGAGTTTGAATCGGCGCTTTCGCGTGACGCTGAAGAGAACGATTTCTGGGGATTAATGGAGTGTGCGGAGGTAACGATTCCGCTTATGGAATTGGCGTATGTCAAAGCCGACGAGAAACGGTACGAACTTGATGTCGGGACACAACGAAATCAAGTCCTGGCGAACTTGACCAAGAATCCACACGATCAGTTGCGGTTCCGGTTTGAAACTGTCGAGGAATGCCGCGCGTTTTTCGAGCGATTGAGAGAAATCGTGGGAGACAGCTTTCAATATAACAGGGAGTCCTGGGGACAACTAGACGTTCTTCGGCGCCGTGGATGGATTCCACTAGCCTGTGCCGGATTTACTTTCATGGTGTGGAAATTGGCGAATGACCTCAAGGAGGGTCATGAATTTCAATTTGGATCGCACAAGGCCAAGTTCTTCTACGAATTAATCCGTCCCATACTTACCTTGCTCGGACCGATCGGATCGCTTGCAGTGGGGGTTGCGATCACAGCCTTTGCTGTATTCAAATTGGTTAGACTATTCGAGCGACCGCCGGCCATGTTGAGCCTCGAACAAAAACGCGGCCGGGCCGTCGGGAATTCTCGGTTTCGCCCGAATCCAATTGAAAGAACTCGATTGTAACTGTGCCTCAACGACCATATTGCCGGCGTCGAGTTGCCAGTCCGATCAGCGGAAGCATCGTCACCATCCCCGCGCCGCATGCGCCGCCGCCGGCTGCTCCACAGTTGTTGACGGGGTTGATGATGGGCGCGGGCGGGGGTGCACCGGGAGCGTCGCAGGCGTCGCCTACTCCATCACCATCCGCATCGGCCTGAGTTGGGTTTGCGACCGAAGGACAGTTGTCCACGCAATTGGCGCGGCCGTCGCCATCAGCGTCGGTGTCTGGATTCCCGCAACCGCATTGGCCAGGCGCAATCTTGCTCGCATCGTTTGGGCATCCGTCGTTGCAGTCAGCGGTTCCATCACCGTCAATATCGGTGTCGGGCGCACCGCAGCCGCATTGGCCGGGCGCTAGCTTGGCTGCATCATTTGGACAGCCGTCAAGGCAATCGAGTGTGCCGTCGCCATCGGAATCGATGGCGCTTTCAACGACGCCGCAACCGCAGAGGCCGGGCGCGATCTTCAGTACATCGGCCGGACACGCATCATTGCAATTCTGAGTTCCGTCACCGTCACTGTCCGTGTCTGCGACACCGCAGCCGCAGACACCCACGGTCACCTTGAGCGGATCAGCGGGACAGGCGTCGTTGCAATCGGCAGTGCCATCGCCGTCGGAGTCGGTATCCGCCACGCCACAGCCACACGCGCCCGGTGCAATTTTGATCGGATCAGCCGAACACCCATCGTTGCAATTCGCCGTTCCATCGCCGTCGGTGTCTGTATCGGCAACGCCGCACCCGCATTGCCCAAGATTGATTTTTGTTGCATCAGTCGGACATGCATCGTTGCAGTCCGCCGTGCCATCGCCATCGGTATCCGTTTCCGCCACGCCGCAGCC
>CAZSBF010000104.1:0-14918 GCA_964605185.1 uncultured Planctomycetaceae bacterium | reverse complement strand
AACCTATCCCTTGCACAGACACGGACTAACGTCGCTTGATGCGAAACGTTGTTCTCAAGGGGAGGGGATACGGTTCACTCCCACTCCGGCGTGGCATCATAAATCATGCCCACTACTGGGTTCGTCACAATCAAAGCACGGTGTGTGATGACGGGCCATTGGCGAAGAAATTCACGATGAGGCTGTAGTAATAGTCCTTTGCGTAGGGCGCGAAGCCGACGTGGCCGCCGCCGGGGAGGACGATGCCGGCGACGAGGGGGTTGTCGATTCTCGAAAAAAGATCGGCGATGTCCTGGGCCGGGGCCATCGGATCATTGGCGGCGTGGACGATGACCGTGGGTGTTCGCGTCACCTGCAACTTGGGGTCGTGGATAATTTCCCGGTAGGGCAACATGCGAACAAATTGATAGGCATCGTGCGCGGCGTTGGGGCCTGCGAGTACGGTGCGGGAAATCTCCATGTCAATCAGCCGACGAAGGCTGCCGTCGGGGTCGGGGTAGCCCTTGCGTTTCATGCGTTCGCGCACGGTTGACTGCAGACCCGCCATGACCGGTTCGCGAATCTTCGATCGCTTCACGTCGAGTTTGTCGAGCAACTCTTCAAACCGAAGCACCGGTGAAAAGGCAAGGATGCCGGCGTCGAAATGGCGGGCATCGATAAATGGGCCGAGCTTCTCGGCAATGGCCGGTGTGATGCCGGAGTTCGTGCCGCGGCTTCCGTCGTACCACGCGACATTCAGAGCGTGATTCGCGCCCCAGCAAAAACCGACAAGCCCCGTACGGCGGACGCCGGGTTGCGCACTGAGCCACCGAGACATCGCGAGCAAGTCGGCGGTCTCCAATGAGCTGAACGAATAGGCCGCGTGCGGTGTGCGGCGATCGGTCATGCCGTGGCCGCGAAGCTCAAGTGCGAAGACATGGAATCCGCAGGCCTTTAGCCCGACGGCCAGATCGCGTGTTCGCCGCACGCGGTTGTCGCCCAACAAGCCCGGCAACAGGACGATGGCATCGGCCTCACTTCGTGTTGAACCCTTCATCGCCCAGCCAAGGCGGCCGGCAAGTGGCAGCTCGTCGTATCCCGGCACCCAGGCATCGTCGAAGCCCGGCCAGGGTTCGGGCTCGCCGTCGCCTTCGCGACCTGCACCGGCGGCTTGGGCAGTGTGGGTGAGGCCGTTCCAATTCGTTCGTAGCGAGCCGAGGCGATTTTCTGAGAGGCCGAAATGTCCGAAGACATCGGTCGGGCCACGGGCGGCGTCGAACAAATGCTCCGTGAGAAGCGCGGGACGGTCACTCTCGGGCAGAAGGTGCTTCAGCTTTTCATGGGCGTTGGTGAGCCACTGCCGCGTGGAGGACGGCGCAGGCAAATCGGCCCGAACGATCGCCGCGGGGTCGAGCGGAAGGGATTGTTCTGAGAAAGTCCCGAAGATCATGGCGCGCGGTACCCGACACCGGGGGTTAATTCGTGAGGATGATACACGCAGGGCGCACCGAGGCGCGAGGAACCGGATGGTGATCTAGTCGGCGGCCGGGCCGGCGGCGACGGTCGGAGCCTCAGGCGTGCCGCTCTTGTCGGGATCGATCTGCAAATAGGCGAGCGAGTGGGCGAGGATGTTTTTCACGACCGGGGCCGCCACCGTACCGCCGTAGTAGCCGATCGATTTCTTGGGGCGCGTCACCGCGACGATGACCACGAGCTGGGGATTGTCCGCCGGTGCCGCCGCGACGAAGGAACTGACGTAGGCATCCTTTTCGTATCCACCGCCGCCCTTGCGGGCGATTTGGGCAGTTCCCGTTTTTCCAAAGACGCCGTAATGGGCGAGACGTGAGGCCTTGCCGGTGCCCACTTCGACGATCGGCTCCAGCACTTTTTCCTTCATCTGCTTGACGATCTTCTCCGGCAAGACGCGGCCTTTGTTTGGTGGGTTGGAGAAATCACTGACGAGCCGACCATCGGGTGCGAGCACGGCGCGGATGACGAAGGGTTGCACGAGGTATCCGCCATTCGCGAAGACACAAAACGCGCGGGCGAGTTGCAGCGGCGTGACGGCGATTTCCTGGCCCATGGGGATGCTGCTGGTGGTGAACGAAGTCCAGCGGTTGAAGGGCTGGACGATGCCGGGGTCTTCGCCGGAGATGTCGATGCCGGTCTTCTCGCCGAAGCCGAAGGCCTTCACGTATTTGTGGAGGCGCTCGTTGCCCATCTTGCGGCCGATCTTGGCCATGCCGATGTTGCTGGATTTGATCAGCACGTCTTCAAACGAAAGGACGCCGTAGGGATGGTGGTCGTGGAGGACGCGGGCACCTTCGACATAGGTGCCGTTCTCGCAATTAAACGACTCGCCGAGGTGGACGCTGTTTTCGGCAAGGCCGCCGGCAGCGATAAAGGGCTTGAAGGTGGAACCTGGCTCATACGGATCGGTGATGGTGCGGTTGCGATAGCGGGCCGGTTGAGCATCTTGGTAGCGATTCGGATCGAAGCTGGGGACATTGGCCATGGCGAGGATCGCGCCGGTGCCGGGGTGCATGACGATGGCGACCGCGCTCTGGGCCTGATACTTGGTGATGCACTCCTCCAGCTCCTTTTCGACAACGGCCTGAATCTCCGTGTCGATGGTGAGGACGACGTGCATGCCGTCGCGCGGCGGGCGATAGCCGCCATCGGCCAGCCAGAAGGCCTTGCGCCCGGCGTCGCGGATGATGGTTTTGAGGCCGTTCTCCCCGCGAAGCCAGGATTCGCACTGATACTCAATGCCGCTGACGCCGTGACCATCGGCGGCGACGAAGCCGAGCAATGCGCCAGCGAGCGAGTTCATCGGGTAGATGCGATACGGCTCATCGAAGACGCCGAGGCCGTGAATGCCGGTGCCGCGCACGAGTTCGGCCTGTTCGTCGGTGACGCCGCGCTTGATGACGAAGAATCGCTGATCGTCGGCGGCGATGAGGTCGGGAGTGATCTCGCCGGAGTCAACGCTGAGGATCTCCGCAAGACGCTGCGAGGCTTCTTCCTTGTCGGGGATGACCTTCGGGTCGGCGAAGATGCTTTTTCGCAGGAGCGTGCCGGCGATCATGCGGCCGCGCGCATCGACAATCAGGCCGCGGCGGTGGCGAAGTGGATGATAGGAACGCTGTTGGCGATCGGCGCGGGCGAGGAGCGTCGACCCTTGGCGCTCGTTGATGTAGATCAAACGGCCGATCAACGCGACAAACGCGAGGATAAGCGTGCCGCAGAGCAGACGCACAATCGAATTGGGATTTCGCGACCGCAAGGCATCCATTCCTTTCCGGGGCGAGCAAACGAGGGAGGACTAATCCGAGGCCTTCGCCGCGGCATCTTTGACCCCCGGGTCTTTCTGCGGCGGAACGACGTTCAGGCCCAGCTCGGTGGCGCGGCGGCGAATTTCATCGGGGCCGCGCAGCCGGGCGAGTTCCATTTCCTGTGCCCAGAGCGTCTGCTCGAGCACGATTTTCTTGTAGTGGAGGCGCTGGATTCGATTGGCTGCCTTGGCGGATTCGGCCTGCAGGCCCACCGTGGCGATTCCAATCGTCACGAGCAGGAACAGGACCAACAAGGCGCGGGCAACTGTCACGAACGAGACTCCTTACGGCTCGGCCGACTCGGGGGCGCGGGCGGAAAGCGTCGACGATTCGCCCTGTGCGGTTTGTCGGGCGGGCAGGCGAATCTTCGTGCCGGGTTTCAGGTTTTGCTTCTCGCCGATCTTGTTCAAGCGTTGCAGGTCCTTGGCATATTTCTCGCTGCCAAGTTCGCGGCGGGCGATCTTGCTGAGCGTATCGCCTTTGCGAATTTCATACAGCTCGAACTTGATCTCCGCGGGCGGTTCTTTCTTGGACGCCGTAATGATCGTGGGAGTTTTGTCCTTCGCGATGGACTTGGGTGTCGATTCGACGATCGGCTCGGGGATGCGCACGGGAGAATCAGTCGAACCGGCCGGCTTGACGTTGCTGGCGAAGCTGCCGGAGAACGGTGAGGCGGGTTCGAACTTGTCGGAATGCTCGCCGAGGTTCGGGATACGAAGTTTGTGGCCGGCCTTGACGCTCGACACGCTCGGCATGGTGTCCTTGTTCATTTTGAACAAGGCGTCGACGCGGGCCGGTGTGGATCGGCCGTAGTACTTCGCGGCGATCTTGCCGAGGCTTTCGCCGGGCTGAACGGTGTGCTCGGCGAGGACGGTCCAGATGATCTTGGGGCCGTCGTCGACCGGAGTTTGTAGCGCTGTGGTCGTTGGCTCTTCTTTCGACTCGGGGGCGGCGGACATGGCGGGTTCGTCGGTCGACGATTTCGGCTCCGGGATGCGAGCAAGGATCGGGCCGGGCGTTGACGACGGATCAGGCTTGGTAATCGTTGGTCCGACAGGTTCGGAGTTTTGCGCGGGGGTTTCGGTGCGCGACTTGATCAGGCTTGCCAGCGAATCGGGCAGGGGCTGGAGAGGTTCATCCTCCATCGGCGCCTGAGCGACCTGCTCTTCGCGGAGCGGTGCGGCGGGGAGCGACTTCGATCCGGCCTTTACGATTGGCGGGAGTTGCGAGTCGACCGGGAGCCTGCCGGCGTTTTGCAAAGGTTGGCCGGCCGTTGAAGGCGGTGAGTTGCGGGCGCTGCTGTCGACGACGGTGAATTGCGTCGCCCCAGCGCCGCGTTGGCCCGGCCCCTTTTCTGACAGGATGATCGCAAAGAGAATAATGAACGCGAGACCCACCAATAGGCCGATCTTCGTTTCCTTCGTCACTCAAGCACCTCCGTGTGCTATCGGGTTCGTCTTCGCAGTCGGGCACGATACCCGCGGTTTCCAGAAATTCAAGCCGAATTCAGCATTTCTCCGCGATGCGAAGCTTTGCCGACCGGCTTCTCGGATTCGCCGCCATCTCGTCGTCACTCGGCACGAGCGGCTTCTTGGTAAGGATGCGATACTCGCCGTCGCTTTCTCGCGTCTTGAAGTCGGTCTTAACCAGCCGATCTTCGCCGCTGTGGAAGCTGATGACCGCGATGCGTCCGCCGGGCATGAGCAGCGCCGGCGCGGCGGTCAACAGACTCGTCAGGGACTGCACCTCGTGGTTTACCGCGATGCGCAGGGCCATGAAGGTGCGCGTCGCGGGGTGTATGCGTCCGGGGTAAGCGTCGGGGTTCTCCCCGATGGCCGCGGCGACGAGTCGGGCGAGCATGACCGTGCTGTTTATTCGTCCTTGCCGGCGAGCAGCGCAAATCCGCTTTGCAATTTTTCGGCTGTGTCGCTCCTGACTCTGAAAGTAAAGTAAATCAGATAGTTCGCCTTCTCCCATGGTGTTGACCAGATCGGCGGCTGTGGTCTTCTGACGCGGGTCCAGGCGCATGTCGAGCGGGCCATCGAGGTCGAAGGAAAGGCCTCGGACGGGGTCGGCGATCTGATTGCTGCTGACACCGAGGTCTGCGACTATTCCGGCGAGCGGGCCGAGCTTCAAGTCGGCGACGGTTTGGGGAAGGTCGGCAAAATTTGCCTGAACTAGCTGGAAGCGATCGGGGTATGCGGCGAGCCTCGTTCGGGCCGTTTCGATGTTGGCGGGATCGACGTCTAGTCCGATAATACTGAGCTTCTGGGATGCCCTCAAAAGGGCCTCGCTGTGCCCTCCGAGGCCCAAGGTGCAGTCAACTACCTGGCCGGATAGCTCGCCGAGGTGCTTGACGACCTCGTTGGGCATGACGGTCATGTGTGCGGGGCTCGAAGACACCAGTTCATCCGACATTCCTTCGCCATCCTTTTTAGCAGGTGCGTTACCGGTCACGATTGTAGGAGAGATTCGTCAAAAACATTGAAAGCCTGATTAGGCCAACCGGCCGAATGGCCCTCGCTAAGATACCGTCTGATGCACGCTGAGGCCGACAGGGCAATCTGGGATGAGGTTCGACTCGCGGACCCGCATGGGCAGCCGGACAAGGCCAAGCGCGTTCAGGCCATGTTTGACGCGATCGCGCCGACCTATGAGTTGGTGAATCGTGTACTTTCCATGGGGCGCGACGCCTATTGGCGACGGCGGGCGGTTGAGTGGGCTGCGATACGACCAGAGGACGAAGTTCTGGATCTGGCGTGCGGCACGGGGGATTTCGCAAGGGCATTTGCGGCGGCGAGGCCGCGCGGTGTCGTGGGATGCGATTTCGCGGAGGGGATGCTTGGCCTTGCGGCGCAGCGAGGGGGCGATCGGTTGCGATGGGCGCGGGCGGATGCCCTGGCATTGCCGTTTCCGGATCGATCATTCAGCGTCGTGAGTTGTGCGTTCGGGGTGCGGAATTTTTCGTCGCTTGCGACCGGGATCGGAGAGGCGGCTCGTGTGCTGAAACCGGGCGGAAGGATCGTGATCCTCGAGTTTTCGGTGCCACGGTCGCGGCTCCTCGGTTCGCTGTATCTCTTTTACTTTCATCGCGTGCTTCCGAGGCTGGCGGCGTGGATCAGTGGGGACCGCACCGGGGCCTATTCGTATCTTCCGCAATCGGTGACGTCGTTCGTCGATACCGTTGGGATGACACGCACACTGGAGTCGGCCGGCTTTGAGGATATTCAGCATCGGAGGCTGACCATTGGCATTGTGACGGTGTATTTGGCCCGGAGGCGTGGATGATGGAGGTTGCCGTCGCCGATACCCCGCCGCATCAATCGCCGCCGATTATCGACGTGTGGTCGCGCACCGCGCCGAAGTATCGCCGCCGGGCGGTCCTGATGCTGTTGGTTCTCGCACTGCTCTTCGGTGGTCTTTGCTGCTTCACCTTTTGGCTGCGCACCGGGGTGATTTGGCCGTGGGGGAGCGAGGAATTCGCGGAGGTGATGGAGCGTTCGTTCCGGCCGAGCGGGACGGATCAGGTCACGCTGGTCGATTTTCTTTCGGCGCCGATCTCGGTCAAAGAGGTGCCGATTCACGGCGTGATCATGGGGCTCCTATTCGCGTCGCTGAGTTCGATTCCGATTCTGGTGTCGATTCTCTATCGATTCCCGGCGTCGATCGTATTTGCGGCGATGGTGATGTTTCTTGCTGCGATGCCGTGGCTGGGGATCACTGTTCTAGGCGGCTGTTGGTTGTCGACGCTGCCGCGGTTTCGTTATTCGTTTCGCTATGCATCAGCGCTGATGGGGCTGATTCCGGTCGCGGGCTATTTCGTGATGGCGTCGTGGGAGCCAGCTGGAGCGCGGTCGAGGTCAGTGGAGAATTTGGCGCTGCTCTACGCGCCATGGGTGCTTGCACTCTTGTGCTCCTGCGTGATCTGTGCGGTGGCTCTATTTGTCGCCAAGCTGATCAACTACCGGCCCGGCGGGATATCGCCGGTCTTGGCTATTCTTTTTGCGATTCCTGTGGTTCTTTTTCACACACGCGTCGGACGCGACGAGCTTGAATATCGCATCATCGAACGACAGATCGGACCCGGCAGCCGGCGTTTCTTCTTGACGGGTGATATCGGCGCGGCGGCCGAGCGCGAGGCATCGCAGGCGTGGGGGTTCACGCCGCAGGCGTCGTACGACGAGTTGAAGCGGACGATTCTTTCCCGCCGCATTGCCGAGGTCATGGAGGATGCCGAAAACGATCGCGAGCGGGCCTCGGCTATTTGTGATTCGTTCATCGAACGATTTCCGAAATCGTCCAATGTGCCGTACGTGCTGTTTCTCAAGGGGCAGGCGCGTGATGAACGGCTGAACCGGACGAAGCTTCTCACGCAGTATCGCGCCGAGCATCGGACGGACAATCCAAACGTGGCATCGCTTGGCACATGGCAGACGCTGCTGGAGCAATTCCCCAACCACGAACTCACCGCGATGGCGATGTACAAGCTGGCGATTCATCATGCACGCCAGGGCCGATTCGACGACGGGCTTCACATGCTCGATCAACTTGCGCAACGGTTCGATCCGACCATCACCACGACGCAGCCGAACCAGGCGGATCGGGCATCCCTCTTTCGACGATCGCGACCGACAGACAAGCTCGGCATGCTGTTGGACTGGGTGCTCGGCAGTGGTCGTCGACTTGCGGAACAGATTCGATCCTGTCGGAATGATACGCCCGGCGTGCCGGTGGATGCGGGAGCCAACGGGCAGGTTCACCCGCTTAGTTTGATGTTGTGCATGGATGAAACGCATCCGTTGTACGAAGTGAACCTGCGTCGAATCGTGACGGACTTCCCGGCGTCTCAGTCGGCCGGCTATGCGGCGATTCGACTCGTGGCAACGGAGCCGGCCATCAGCCGACGTATTTCGAAGCTTCGCGCGGCGGCCGAGGCGCTCTCGGGCAAGCCGGCGGGCGCGGAGGCAGCTTATCTTTTGGCAGACGTTTTGCAGGAGGACTCGGTTCTGGACGAAGCGCAGGCCGTCTATGGCGAGTTGATCAAGGGCTATCCGGACAGCTACTGGGCCGGACAGGCGAAACAACGATTGGCGTCGCTGACGCTGGCCGAGCGACCATCGAGCTAAAGGGGTGAATGACATGTCCAAACGTATTGTCGTTGCGGTGACCGGTGCGAGCGGTGCGCTCTATGCACGACGGCTTCTTGAGGTGCTTGCGCTCGCGGGCACCGAGACTCATCTTGTTATTTCACCGTATGGTCGCCAGCTTTTTCTGGATGAACTTGGCATCGAGCAACCGACGCCCGAGACGCTGGTCGGAACCGAACTGGCAAGGGCTATCACCGCTCACAACTATCGGAATGTCGGTGCGCCGCTGGCGTCGGGGTCGTTCCTGACCGATGGCATGATTGTGTGCCCGTGCAGCAGCAACACGCTGGGGGATATTGCCGCGGGGACCGGTGCGAATCTGATCTCGCGGGCGGCGGCGGTGCATCTGAAGGAAGCGCGGCGCCTGGTGATCGTGCCGCGCGAAATGCCGGTGTCGCAGATCGAGATATCGAACATGCTTCGCATCTCCCAGGCAGGCGGAATCCTTTGCCCGGCATCCCCGGGTTATTACATGCTTCCGAAGCGCGTCGAGGATCTGGTGGATTTCGTGGTGGGGAAGCTGTGCGACCTGGTCGGCGTGCCGCACTCGCTGAATACGCGATGGGCGCAGACGAGTCCGACGCCTGAGGACTGAAAATACCCAGCGCTGCAATGGATAGGACGCATACTCAACACGGCGCCGCTGATGGTGAAAACTACGCGAGAAAAAGCTGGAATCACCGGCCGGGCAGCTATAGACTAATGTTGGAGTCGTTCATCAATGAGTGTTTCGTTTCAACTGGAATCTGAACTTGAAGACCAGCTTCGCCGCGACATGGGTGATTTGGCGCAGGCGGCACGTGAGGCACTGCTAATCGAGGCCTATCGCCGGGGAAAGCTAAGCGTCGGCCGCTTGGCAAAGTCGCTGGGTATCGGGGTATTGGAGGCGGACAGCTGGCTCGCGGAACGCGGCGTCGCACTCAATTACGACTTCATTGATTTCAAGAACGATACTCAGAGGGATCAGTCTGGATCTCTACCGTCATGATCGTGGTATCCGACACCGGGCCGCTCAATTACCTGATCCTCATTGGCCATATCGAGATTCTCCCTCAGCTCTTTTCGCATGTCGTTATTCCACCAGCAGTGATGGATGAGTTGACACGAGAATCTACGCCGGCCCGCGTTCGGCAGGTTATGAGTAACCTCCCGCACTGGCTCGAGGTCCGAATTCCGGCGATATCAGAACGACTACTCACGCAGGTTGGCACGGGTGAGGGACAGGCCATTGAATTGGCTCGCGAACTAAAAGCTGACTGGCTCCTCTGTGATGACAAGGCGGCGCGAAACTGGGCACAGCACGTTGGCCTTCGAGTCATTGGTACATTGGGTGTGCTCAAGACCGCGGAGCAGAAGGGGCATGTGAATCTCAAGGAGGCTGTGGCGCGCCTTCGGATGACGAACTTTCGAGTATTCCGAAACCTGCTCGAGGCTCTAGGACTTGAAACTCCAGCCACGAGGAAAAAACGTTAGCGCCGTCGGCGGCGCAGGGGGAACTTTCAGCCGAGTGAGGTTGGCGGGGCGGGGGGGGCGGAGACCGGGGTGTCTGATGCCTGCGACGCAAGAGGGGCCGAGGCGCCGCGCGGGGCATCGCCTTCGCGGCCGCGGGGCGGCGGCGATGGTGAAAAGCCGGGGACCTTCAATTCTTCCAACTGTTTGTTGATAAGCATTTCGATTTCGGTCAGGTCGGCGCCTTCTTCGCGGGTGACGAAGGTCGTGGCCATGCCACTGGCGCCCATGCGGGCCGTGCGGCCGATGCGGTGGACATACACGGCGATGTCCTGCGGAAGGTCGTAGTTCACGATATGCGTGATGCTATGGACGTCGATGCCGCGGGCGGCGAGATCGGTGGCGACAAGAACTGGGATCTGGTGTTTACGGAACCGCTCCATGATGCGTTCGCGCTTTTGCTGCACGAGGTCGCCGTGGATTTCCTTGGCCTCGATGCCCGCGTCGAATAATCGCCCTGCCACCTTCCTGGCCCCGTGGCGTGTGTTCGTGAAAACGATCGCCAGCTTGGGCTTGTAGTGATCGAGAAAGGCGCGGAGCAAGCGGAACTTGTCCCACTGATCGACGACGCAGAAATACTGTGCGACCTCATCGACCGTCATTTCGTCGCGCGAGACATTCACCTCGATCGGATTCTTCATGTACTGACGGGCAAGGGTCTTGATCTCGTCTTCCAGCGTGGCGGAGACGAAAACAGTCTGATGAGGATTGTTGATCGACCCGAGGATCTTGCGGATGTCGTCGCGAAAGCCGATGTCGAGCATCCGATCCACTTCGTCGAGAATGGCAAACCGGATGTTTGATAGGTCGAGCAGCCGGCGCTGCATCATGTCCATGACGCGGCCGGGCGTTCCGACGACGACATGCGGTTTCTTGCCGAGCTGGTGGGCCTGCTGCTTGATGCCCGTGCCGCCGTAGACCGGGACGCAGTGGATATCCGTGAATTGGGCCAGTCGCTTGAACTCGCCAAGCACCTGCACCGCCAGTTCGCGCGTCGGCGTCAGGATGATGGCCTGGAGCCTTCCGGCCGGGTCGATCATCTGCAGTGTCGGCAGGGCGAATGCAGCAGTCTTGCCGGTGCCGGTTCGTGCCTGACCGAGAACATCGCGTCCGGCGAGGACCGGCGGAATCAATTCCATCTGGATCGGCGACGGGTCCTTGAACTCCATCTGCTCAAGGGCGCGAAGGAGGGGAAGTTCAATGCCGAGGTCGGCGAATGGTTGGGGAAGGTTGTGCGATTTATGCATGAGTCAACGTGCGGCGTTTCAATTCGTATTTGTGCAAGAATCGTACTCGGACTTGGCCCTTGTGACAATCGTGCGGCCCGGCAATAGCGGACGCATGGCCGACACCCCCTGCCATCGCTGGAGGCCCGCCATTTGTAAAGCCTATCGTCTGGTGGAGGGACAAACGATGGGGGGGAACATTCCACCAGATGTATTTCAGGCGTTTCGTGACCAACAGAAGGCCGCCGACGCGCGGGCCGCGCGGATGTCGGCCCGAACCGTGCTCGCCGAGATGGTCCGTCAGGACGTCGCCGAAGGCCGCCTGAGTTGGCGGCGTCGAAAGGCAATGGTGCGCTTTGCCGAACGGATGGGACTGGACGGCTATGAGGCGCAATTGCTCATCCGTGCCGCCGAATTCGGGTTCGACAAGAACATCGACGAAGCCTGCGCCACGACGGCGCGGGAGTATCTGGCGACGCTCGACGAACCGGCGCGATCGTGGCTGAACGCGTGGGTGATGATCGGGGCGCTGGCGCTGAATGTCGTGATTCTCATGACGTGGATGCGCTGGCGCGGCTGATCGGCGGCCGCGTTGTCGGGGCGGCGTACGACGGCTATTCTTCTACATATGTGGAAGGAATACACCCGCGAAACGCCGGCGCGGCGAGGATTGGGCATTGTTGCCGCGGTCATTGCGCTGGCTGGCACGACCGGATTGGCGCAATACTTCACCACGCAGCGCGGCCGCATTCCCGTCGCCGTGGATCGCGCCGCGCCGCCGCGTTGGCCGATCTCGTTTGCCGTCCCCAAGGGATTTCGTCTGGTCGGTTCGACGTCGGATTGGAATGTGCTGCAACGCAACGACGGTTCCGAGGGCGGTGTTGCTTACCTCAAGGGAAGCACGGGGTATCCGGAGATGCGACTTGATGTTGATTATCAGGTCGTGCCCGAGGGGCTTTCATTGGATCGGGTCTATCGCCGGATGACCGAACGACCGCTCGACGATCATGAAGAAATCGAAGTCGGATCGTTGCAGGGAATCTGCACCAGCCAGAAAACGGAGAACGGTGCGGCCCTGCTCCGCGCGGTCGCCCGCACGGAAGAGGGGCTGGCGATCATGATCAGCCTGCTCGCGGAGGAGGATTCGCCGCGAACCCGGCGCGTGCTGGAAGGCGTTTGCGAATCAGTTGAGTTCAAGGAATGGACCATGCCGCCGCCTTAGGGTCGGTTGCGGCGGCGCGCAGAACCGACGATTATCCCGCTCATGATGTCGCACTCCTTCATTGCTGTTCTCCTGCTCGCACTCGGGCAAACTCCCACGACACAATCCACCGCGCCCACGCTCGCCGATCCCTATGTGGACGGCAGCGAGGAGTTTTCTGTTTCACCGCCGGCCGGTTGGCAACTGAATCGGCAACGGCTGCCCGACGCCCGCGGCGTCACGGTTCTGCGGATGATCGGCCCGTTCACCGGTGGACCGGCCGAGGAGATCGCCGTACGACGGGTGGAGATTCCAGAGCGTCGGACGCCGGACAAGATGCTGAAGGAACTGGCGGATGCGCTGGGGTTGGAGTTCAGCGACGTGCGCATCGCGTCGCAGCAGGTGCAGCAGATCGGCGAGAAGCAAGGCGGGTTTCTCAGTGCGGCGTATGGCCACGAGGGAATGGTGTGGCGGCGCATGCTGGCGTTTGTCGAGGTGAACCCGCGATCCTATCTGCTGCTCGTTTACAACGGCCCTCTCACGACCGACAGCCAGCGCGAGACGCTGTTTCAACTGGTGGCGTCGTCGTTGCGGCTCTTGTCGCGAACCATCAAGGATGCGGATTTGCGGGCGGCGCTGGAGGCGGGGCAGGCGTGGATGGCCGATCTCTCGGAGGATCTGCTCAAGAAGGCCGTATCGCAGCCCTATTTCCTGCGGCTGGAGCTGGCCGGCAAGGCGTCGGGGTTTGTATCGTTCGAGCCGTCGGAGTACGTGCTGGACAAACGACCGGGCATTCGCATTCTCGAACGCGGCTGGACCTTCGACGCCGACGCACAGGCGCGCAGCATCGACAATTCGATGTTTCTTTCGTGGGACCGGCAGAACGAGCGGTGGATTTCTAATCACTTCACGTTGATCGAATCCGCCGGGCAAGCTGCGAATCGATTGGAGTGCAGCCTTGAAGAAGGGCTGCGAATCGTGGATCGCCTTTCATCGGGCCAGTCCTATGCCTGCGGCATGCCTGCGTCGCAGAACACGGCGCTTAAGCTTCCGAAGTCGTATCTATCCCGCGCGTTGGTGCGGCTCCTTCCCCGCCTTGTCGACAATCTCTCCACGCCGCGACGCATGGCGTTCACAATGTTTGATCATCTTCGCGGGGACTTGGTTATTCGGATCGTCGAATTCAAGGGCGAATGCCCCGCACCCGAAGGCTCGGCGGCTAAGGGCAAGGTCTTTCGCATTGATGAGCAAGAGGGTTTGGCGTCGGAGCCGTCGAGCATTTATGTCGACGCCCAGGGGCGGACGGTGTTCGTTAAGGCCGGCCGTTTGACGATGCGCCCGGCCGATCGTGAGGCGCTGGAGCGCGAGATGGGGACGCGCGTGGCGGAGTCGGATCGGAAGATGTCCGAGATCGGCAGCCGCTATGCCGAGGATCAGGGGCGGTTCGACCGGACGCCCGTGGTGCTCCCGCCGCCGGAAAAGGCCAAGCCGTAATTCACAGAATCAACATCGCATCGCCATAGCTGAAGAAGCGGTAACGCTCGGCGATGGCGGTTTCGTAGGCTTGCAGCGTCATATCCCTCCCCGCAAACGCGAACACCAACGCGAGCAGCGTGCTTTCCGGCAGGTGAAAATTGGTGATCAGCGCATCGACCTCGCGAAAGCGGTAGGGCGGATAGATGAAGATATCCGTCCAGCCCGACGCGGCGGCGAGTGGGCCGTTTGCCGCGCAGGTTTCCAGGACTCGCACCGATGTCGTGCCGACGGCAACGACGCGGCCGCCGGACGCGCGGGCGGCGGCGATGGTGTTCGCGGTCTTGGCGGGCAGGTCGTACCACTCCTGGTGCATGACGTGATCGGCGAGGTCTTCCACCTCCAGCGATTGGAACGTGCCGAGGCCGACGTGGAGGGTCAGCTCCGCGCCGCGCACGCTGTTTGCACCAAGCGTATTCAACAGGTCTTGCGTGAAGTGCAGGCCGGCCGTCGGCGCGGCCACGGCACCCGGCTCGCGGGCGTAGACGGTTTGGTAATCCGCGCGATCCTCGTCAACGTGCGGATGATCGTGCGTGCGGCGGATGTACGGCGGCACGGGCATGATGCCGACACGGTCGAGGATGGTCGCGGCAGGCTGGACGGGGCTGACTCGCACCTCGCACTCGCCACGGTCGAGGCGGCGGAGCAGCGTGAGCGACCACGGGGAATCGGGGAATGTAAGCGTCTCGCCGTCGTTCAGGCGACCAACGCCGGCGAGGAGGACATTCCAAACGCCCGTTGCGATTTCGCGAAGGAACAGGCCTTCGATCCGGCCGCCGGTTTGTCGACGAACCTCGAAGCGTGCGGGGAGGACTTTTGTTGAATTGAGGACGAGGCAATCATTGGGCCTAAGGTATTCGGGCAGATCGCGAAAGATGCGATGCTCGATGTGGCCGGTGTCGCGATGGAGCACGAGCAGCCGGGCCGCGTCGCTCGGGTCGCAGGGATGCGCGGCGATGAGATCGGGCGGCAGGTCGTAGCGGAGGTC
>CAZSBF010000103.1:0-14927 GCA_964605185.1 uncultured Planctomycetaceae bacterium | reverse complement strand
ATGCGGTGACGCGGAGTTGGCAAGAATGTTGTTACGACGAATTACCCTGGTTTTGAGTCTGTTGCTGCTGTTGCCGGCAATGGTGCTTGCACAGGACGCCAATAGTGTAAGCACGGATAATGTTGAGCTATTGCCTTTGGCGCGGCCGATTGTGGAATACACCCTGGCGGGGGCGATTTTGGTAGCAGCGCTTGCCATCGGGCTTATGCCCAGCAGGCGCGTGAAGGACGCGTGATTATGAAACGACGTGGATTGGTGGTCCTGCTCGTAGGGATCAATCTGCTTCTGCTGGCCAGCCTAGTCATCCTGAACACGGGGACGACTCCCGTGTATGGGCAAGCGGCTCCGTTGGGGCAGAACTTTGCCATGGTGACCGGACAGGTTCGTCGCGGCGTCGATGGGCTTTACGTCCTCGATCTGGCCACGCGGCGGTTGCACCTGTTCCTGCCGAACCGCGACCAGGCCAATCGGCGGTCGCTGTACATCGGGTTTCGCGATCTTCAGAAGGACTTCCGCGGCGGCCGATAGGCTCTGCCGATCAGGGTGAATTCCATGCAAGACAGGTCAAACATCGCCATCGGAACGCTGTCCATCACGGCCGTCGTGCTGTTTGTGGGCGTAATGCTGTCGGTCAGCCGCCAAGAGCAGGCGGCGGCCATGGGCGTGCTGGATCGAGGCGGCGATTACATCGTCGTCACGGGGCAGTTCAGCGACAGCAATGAGCTGGTCTATGTGACCGATGCCGCCGCACAGCGGATGAATGTGTACAGCTACGAACAAACGGTTCGCCAATTCATGCTGTGGGACACGGTAGATCTGCGTCGCGTGTTTGCCCAGGCAACGCCAGCTCCTTAATTCAATCCATTTGGCATATGGCCGCCCTGTTTGGCTCCATTCGGGGTCGAATGCAACATAACATACATTATGAGACCATGAATAGGGGGTTCGCATGGGGTGAGCTTCCGGGCCTATTCGCGTGATTTGATCACCAATGGACGGTGTTTGGAACCGTCTAGCTGATGCAGGCCGCGATCAGGAGCAATGTCTCGCCCGGCTCGGTTAGTGTGTAGAAGTTTCGCGATGGTTGGTGAACGAGGCCAGCGAGCTGCATGGCCCTTAGATGGTGATAAAGCGGCCCGGCGGCGAGCTGGGTTTCGGTTCTAAGTTTCATGTGCGTGTCGGCGCCGGTCATTATCGCAATGGCCAGCCGGATCCGATCGGGATGGGCTAACCCGCCAAGGTGCCCGGCGATTTTGGCTGCCTCGATCCTGGCTGTTAGTGCGGCCCGGGGTCTCATGGCGGGTTTCTGATATGCCTCCTCGAGCGTTGTGACCTTGTGTTTCGGCGGCCCTCCGTCGCGCACAGCACGGACAATGGCGATTCCAAGGCCGAACCGGTTTGTCGCTTTTGTGAGCTTGGGAAATAGCACACGCAACCCCCCCGCTGGGGTGTTTTTTTGGACAGATGATGAAGCGCGGGTTTTCGATCGTCGGCGGGTCGACGCAGACTTACGCCGGGCGCTGACGTTCCGCCCTGCTGACGCACGCTCGGCCGCTCTACCGCGCTTCTTATAGGTTTTTCGCTTCGTTGTCATGCCTCACCTGAATGTCACAGTCTGTGTATAGTACACTATTACATAATAGTATAATATACGTATGCCGGTTTGTCAACCAGAATTCGCCTTGGGATGCCGGCCCCGGCACGCACTAAGGATGGTGCCCTCGGGAGCACCGCCTCCTTGCCAGCACGGTTTGCCCCTGGCGAATCCGGCCGATCCCGGTTCGCAACCACTTTGCCTCAGCGGTGTATAACTCCTACTATGAGGCCGGATAGCGATCCACAACGCCACCGAGGGACCATGCGCCATTTCGGCTTTCCCATTCTTGTGCTCGCCCTTTCGATCTGTCCCGGTACGTCCGGCGCTCAAGATCGGCCTCTGACCTCACTGGTCCCGGCGGACAGCCTCGTGGTCTATACGGCCAAGCCTTATGCACTGCTGGCCCCCCCTGCGAGCCAGCCGACCACGGCACGCGCGGCCGAAAGCAACGCCATCTCGTCCATCACCACCATCATCAGCTTTCTCAATGCCAGCGGTCTGATCCCCGATGAGGGCCAAGTTTTTGCCGATGTCGCCGCCGCCCTGCCGCTGCTGGGGCAATTCGAGCATGGTTTGGTTCTGCTCGATGCGACGAGCCGCGTGGTGGAAACGGGCGACCCGAGCGAGGAAGTAAGTCTGCGGCTTGATCAGCTGCAGGCGGCGATCATCTTGCGGACTTCCGGGCGGCAGCGTGTGGTTCTCGAAGTGCTGAATCGAATCATCGGCCGCTACACCAACAATGAAGTGGCCAAGCTGACGAACCTCAAGATCGGCAACCGTGAGTACCAGCGATTGGTCGATCGGCGCATGCCCGGATGGGCGGTGTGGGAATTCGGTCTCATCGATGATTGCTATGTGGTGTGTTTTGGCGAGGGCGCGTATGCAAAGGTCGTCGAGGCGCAGGCAAGCAAAGGACACAGCCTCGGTGACGGTGATTGGTTTAAGCGGGCGTCGAAGCAGGTTCGCGGGGATTCGTCGCTGGCCCAATGGTACATCGCGTTTTCGCGCATTCGTGAGCGACTTGGAATTGCCACGCAGCACCGCGTGGACCGCGTGACGAAGAGCCTCGGGGCCGAGGATATTTCCAGCGACATGTGGGCGATCGGCCGCGAGGGACGGGCACTTTCGCTCAACCGTTGCTACCGGCGCGGCGGCGAAGACATCGTTCAGACATTCAGCGATCCCTCCAAGTATCCGGCTGACCTTCGGGCGATTATCCCCTCGAAGGCCGAGAACATGGCCATCATCACGGTGCCGACAAAGTGGCTCGTGGATGATGTTCCGCGGGCGTGGTTGGCGGCGCAGTCGGAAGACAAGGTCGATTTCTGGAGGCGCGTCTGGGAGCAGGTTGAACGCGATGCCGCGGTGGACATTGATGGCAGCCTGATTTCGCAGCTTGGCGATCGCGTCTTGCTTTTTGATTATCCCCCCCACCCGTTGAAGGTGCCGTTTGCGCTCACGGTCGCTATTGAGATTCATGACGCCGATGCCGTCTCGGCTGCGATCAACGCCCTGCTGGAGTCCTGGGGACGCTACCTAGACGAGCGTGCGGAGCGATTGAAAGTGACGCTGGTTCGACTGAAAGTAAAACGGGCCGACGACGGTATCTGGTATTTTCAGGCGGGCATCCTCGGTCCGGCCCTCAAGGTCACGGACCGGTTCATCGTGATCAGTTGGTCCCCTGAGGCGCTTCGGGACGCTCTCACGCAGATCGACAAGGCCCGGAAATAGGCCGCGCTGCAAAGGCTGGTTTTCCGCGGCCGGTCCCATACCGCTGCATAGGGACCGAGCTTTGCCTCCCCCCCACTGCTATTCGTTGACTTCGTGCGAAAATGCTGTTAAATAGAGTGGCTACAAGGCGTTGTTTCATTCCTTGGGGTAGTGTCCGCCGTCCAACGCCGCAGCCCTACCAGTAGTTCCAAAACCGAATAAGGGGCGATCCATTGGCTGAGCAACCGAAATCCAGCGCCGGAAAGGGCATTGCCCTGTTTCTGCTTTTCTTCTTGCCCATCGCGGGCGGATTGGCGGCGACGCCGTTTTATCTCGGAATGGTCTCAACGCCTGACCGGCAGTTGGACACGGCAATTCAGAGCGACGTGGACGCGGTTCACCGGGCTGTCTTGAATCTTGATGAGCATCTTGCCGCGCTGCGACAGGCGCGCGATCCGGCCGATGTGCCGAGCGATGACGTATTCAACAAGAAAGACCTGCTTAAACCCTATTTGCCAATTCTCTCGGCTACAGACGGCATGCTACGCAAAGTTGATCAAGACGATGTGAAGCTGCGCGGACAAAAGAGCATTGCAGATAAGCTTCCAAAAACCGTGCCATCCCCGAAGGCGGCATACGCTGAAGTGATGAAGCTGGCGTCCGCGCACGACAAGATTCTGTCGGAGGCCGAGGCGACCGCGACCAAGCTCTCGTCGATCGAGCGAGGTGGAAAACGCGGCGGCAACCACCTGTGGGCCAATCGGGCCAATGCGATTTTGCAATACTCGAAGGCTCAGATTCATCGAAACCGCGGCGAGTTTGAATCGTGGCGGGCATCGCTGGTGCGAACCGCGGCCGAGGCTCAGGCCCCGATTCTGCTCGAAATGAAGCGGCTCGGCGTCGCCATCGAAACGCAAAAGCCGACGGCGGCCCTCGACGCCGTTGCCAAGCGAATTGAAGAGAATGAGGCGGCGATCGCAACGGCGGATGCGGCGTCAAAGAAGCTGACTTCCGAAATCACCAAGAAGGAAGCGCAGGCGAGTCAACTGGAATCCTCGGCCGCCGACGCGCGGGCGAAGATCGCGGAGATGCTCGCATCATCGAAATCACCGGCTTCCTATGAAGGCGAAGTCCAGGCACTTTCTCAGCAAGCCCGGAAGGCGGAGGCTGAGTGGACGGCTTTGCAAAACGGCACGCTCGACGGCGCAACGATGAAGCCGAGCGACAGCGTTGACCCGACGGTTCCGACCTACGAAGGCGGCAAGCCCTCACGTGGAATTCGGGATCTGAAGGCCGATCTGGCAACTGTTGTCGATCAGGCGAACCTGCTTGCTGAGCAGAAGAAGAGCCTACTCGCAGAGCAGGAGTCATTTGCCAAGGCCAACGAACAGTACGACGCCCAGAAGGCCGAGGTCGACAAGGGCATCGAATCGCTGACGTCGGCAATCAACGGGCTGCTCACCGAGGCTCAGACTCATGCCGACGCGGCCAAGAAGGCATGGGACGAATCTTCCAAGACCTATGCCGCCGCCGCTAAAGCGGCGAAATCCGCAATCAGTGATGCCGGAAACCGCACGAAGGACGCCAAGGCCGGCATCTCGAATCCGCCGGGTCAGGACGACCGGCTGCAGCGTGTGAGCAACGACGGCGACATGGAAGCGTCGCTTCACTGTCTCGCCGCCGAAATCGCCGTGCAGATTGCCATCGTGAACAGTGCCCGCATCGATGCCCTGCAGGCCGAGGTTGCGACGAAAAACGTACTGGCCGCGGCACTCGGCACGGAGAAGGCTGCCTTGGCCGATGACGAGGTAGAGAAATTGCGCACGGATGCACTGGCGCAAGTGGCCGAGGCCATCAAGTCGTATGACAAGGCAACGCCATTGATCAGTAAAACAAGCGTCAAATCCGGCGATACGACAATTTCCGGAAAGAACTATGTCTGGCAGGTTCAGGTTGCTCAGGCGGCGGCCAATTTGATGCAGGCCTCGCTAAACGCGGAGAAGCCGGAAGACGCGATGGCGGCCCGTGAGAAAGCGTATGGATTGCTTAAGGCTGCCGTGGAAAAGAAGGAACAGAGCGCGCTCCTCGGCCCCGCCATTGACGCCATCGTTCATCTTCAGAAAACGGCTCGATAACCCCATCAGATTGGTCTACCCCACAAAGCCAACGCACACCTTAGGATCTTGCCCCGGGGTCGCGTGACCGCTTGCTGGCGCAGCGCGGCTCGTTCCCTGGGTTACCCGCCGAGGTAGGTGTAGCCCTTCAACCCTGACTCAAAACGACGGAGCAGATCGGCAGACTCCTGGAAGGTGATCTGCTTGGAGCGGACGGCCTCTTCAACTGTTCGGCGGAGCTTGGCTACCAACCCGTCGGCGTTGTATTGCACGTATTCCAGCACTTCCTGCACTGTGTCGCCATCGACGACGTGCTCCACGAAATACTGCCCGCTGTCGCCGAGCGTGACGTGGACGGCATTGGTGTCGCCAAAGAGGTTGTGCATGTCGCCGAGGATTTCCTGATATGCACCGGTCATGAAGATGCCGACGTAGTAATCCTCGCCGGTGAAGGGGTGGAGTTCGATCGTGCTCTTGATATCGCGGAGGTCGATGAATTTGTCGATCTTGCCGTCGCTGTCGCAGGTGATGTCCGCCAGAATCCCGCGTCGCGTTGGCTCTTCCTGCAGTCGGTGGATCGGCATGATCGGAAAGAGCTGCCCCACGGCCCAACAGTCGGGCACGGACTGGAAGGCCGAGAAGTTGCAGACATAGGTGTCCGCGAGTTGAGCTTCCAGACCCTGCAATTCGTCGGGGACGTATTCCTTTTCTCGCATGATCTTCAGGATCTTTCGGCAGGCATCCCAGAAGATGGTTTCCATGGTGCTGCAATCAGCGAGGTTGATGTAGCCGAGTTTGAACAGGCTGAGTGCTTCGTCGCGAAGGTGGAGGGCGTCATGATAGGCCTCCTGGAAGTTCTTCGAGCTGATCGATTTGTGCATGTCCAATAGATTGTGCAGAACCTGGTGGGCTTCCTCGGGCAAGGAGGCGGGCACGGAACCTTCGCTAAGTTCCGTTACTCCGAGTACGTTGAAGATCAAGACGGAGTGGTGAGCGGTAATGGCGCGGCCGCACTCTGTGACGATGGTCGGGTGGGGTAACTCGGCGGAATTGCAGGCCTCTGTCATGGCGGCGACTACGTCGGAGACGTATTCGAGCATGGTGTAGTTGGCGCTGGATGGGAAGTTGCTGGAGCTGCCGTCGTAATCGACGGCCATGCCGCCGCCGACGTCGAAGTATTGCAGCTTCGCCCCAAGCTTGGCCAATTCGAGGTAGATACGGGTGCCTTCGGCAAGGGCTTCCTTGATCGAACGGATGTTGGTGATCTGGCTGCCGATGTGGAAATGCGTGAGGACGAGGGAATCGAGCATCCCCTCACTCTTTAGCAGTTCGACGCCGCGGAGCATTTCGGTGATGGTCAGGCCGAATTTTGAACGGGAACCGCCGGATTCCTGCCAGCGACCCGATCCGCGGGCGGCCAGCTTCATTCGGAAGCCGACCAAGGGTTTGACCTTCATGATCGATGCCCGGTCCAGGACGCGCTGCAACTCACCAAATTCTTCGACGACGATGATGACCTTCTTGCCGAGCTTGATACCCCAGAGGGCCGTGTCGATGTATTCGATGTCTTTGTAGCCGTTGCAGATGATCAGGGGCTCGGGTGATTCGAGCATGGAGAGGACGGCCATCAGTTCGGGCTTACTGCCGGCTTCGAGGCCAAAGTGCCAGGGGGCGCCGTATTGCACCACTTCCTCAACGACGTGGCGCTGCTGGTTGACTTTGATTGGATAGACGCCACGATAGGAACCGGTGTATTCGTGTTCGGTAAAGGCCTTCTGAAAGGCTTCGTTCAACTGCTGGATGCGCGTGCGAAGGATGTCGGAAAAGCGGATGAGCATCGGCGATTCGATGCCGCGCTGGAGCAATTCGTCCACGAGGTCCTTCATGTCCAGTGATGGACCATCCGGGCCGCGTGCTGAGACGGTTACGTTCCCTCGCTCGTTGATGTTGAAAAAGCCCGCGCCCCACTGCGGCACGTTGTAGAGATCCAACGCATCCGACACGCCCCAGCGGTGAAGAACGTCCGTCCGACTGGGAGCCGATTTTGTCACGTTTGCCATCGAAGACCCTTTACCCCGCGCTGGTGAGTCGTGCGGGGAAATCACAGCTACTGCTACGTTACGAAGCAACCCAGTATGAGAGCATTGTGAAGGCTCCGAGTCAAGAAAAAGGAGCCGATTTGCTCTGACTTTTTTTTCCCGAGCGGGACGCCGGCGTCTCGAAAATGACCGGCTTGACGCCCTCCTCCCCTACCATAGACTAGGTCCAACGGCCGGAGCCGCCGCCTATCAGGTCTTTGTCTCGGCATGAGAACCCTTCACCTTTACTTCGCCCGCGAACTGCTTAAGACATTTCTCATGACGTCGGTAGCGCTGACGCTGCTCGTGGTCATGGGCGGCGGAGTCGCCAATATCTTCAAGGGAGAGGGGATCGGGGCCGAGGAAGTCGCCAAGGTTTTTGCGTTCTTAACACCCGTGGCGATCACGCTCATCCTGCCGGTGGCTGCCTTGTTTTCGGCGACGATCTGCTATGGCCGGGCCGCGGCGGATAATGAGATTACGGCTTGTCGGGCGGCGGGGATCAACATTCACCGTCTGCTCCTGTCGGCCGGAACGCTGGGGTTGGCCGTCACGTTGTTTACCTATGCCTCGTGGAATTTCATTATTCCGCGCCTGTTGCAACAGATCGAAGACACGACACGGCGCGAGCTACACACGATTGTGCTGGGCCAATTTCAGAAGGCCAAGCCGCTTTCGTTCGGGAAGTACCGGATCATGGCCAATCGGTGCGAGACGGTGGAGGCCGATCGACTTCCGCCGGACGCCCCACCGAACCATACCTTTCTCTTGCTGACCGGGGTCAGTTTCATTGAACTTGACGAACAGGAGGTCGTTCGGTTCGGAACGGCCGACGCGACGACCATGGACTTCGACAAGGAAAGTTTGACGCCAAAGGTCCGGGCGAATCTCGAAGGCGTGCGGGCCTATGACTCGGCCCGGAAGCAATACTACGAGATCAAGCATCAGACCCTCGGGCCGTATCCGATACCGGTGCCTGTCCGCCGAAAGATAAAGTTCGAGAATCTTCCGGCGTTGCTTACTTATCAGAAACATCCGGAGAAGATCCCTGACGTGGAAAGTCGCATGGGGAACATGCGCCGGCTAGTTATGGCGTTCGTCATGTACGACGAAATCGCGGCGCATTTGGACGCGGAGCGCCATGGCGCGGGCAAATATGTTATTCAGTCGGACACGGTGCGTTACGAAATCGCGGCGGACGCATTCAAACTGGACCCGGAAGATGGGCGGCCCACGCTGGGCGGCGTTCGTGTGGAAGAAACATCGCTGCCGGATGGGGCGCGCCGAATCTACAACGCCGACACGGCGACCTTCGAACTTCGATCTGGCTTGAAGCCGGATACGTTTGTCATATTCCCGATTCTCAAGGGCAATGTAGGCGCACGCCGCGTGCCGCACGTGGAGGGTGAGCGACTGGTCAAAAAGGATTCGCTTGAGCTTCAATCAACCGAATTCCTGAGCCAGCCGACGCTCAAGGCGAAGTTTGATTCCATCGATGTTCCGGGGCTTCTGACCGGCGACTATGCCATGAGCCTGCCACCGGACCAGACGAAGCAGATCGCCAAACTTTCGGAACGGATCGAGCAATTCGAAGGCGAAGTTCGCAGCGAAATTCACTTCCGGGCGTCGTATGCCGTCAGCGTGGTGGCCATGGTGCTGCTCGGGGCGACCCTGGGGATCATCGTTCGCGGCGGGCAGGTTCTCACGGCCTTCGGCATCAGCTGCGTTCCGGTGCTGATCGTCGTGGTTGCGTGCATCATCGGGCGAAACCTCGCGGATCGGCCGAAGTTTGCCATGCTGAGTGTGGCCGTCATGTGGGGCGCGGCGCTGTTTATGTACGTGGCGCAGGGATTCGTGGGTTGGAAGATCTTGCGGAGATAACGTCGCCACTGTCGGCGTATTGAAATGATTAAGACACTGGATCGTTACATCCTGCGAGCCTTCTTTACGAACTATCTAATCGCCATGGCGGTCATGATCGGGCTGTATGTCATTCTCGATCTGTTCGTGAATCTCGATGAGTTCACTTCCGTCAAGTCGGACACCAAACTGCAGACCATATTCAAGATCGTTGACTATTACGGCTACAATCTGCTTCTTTATTTTGCCCAGCTTTCCGGCGTTATTCTGCTGATCGCGGGCTGTTTCACGTTTGGCCGGTTTCTGCGAACCAATGAAGTAACGGCGATGCTGGCCTCGGGGACGAGTCTCTTTCGCGTGGCGGCGCCGGTTATCCTCGCGGCCTTGGCGATGAATGTCCTATGGTTCGTCGATCAGGAAGTGTTGATACCGAGATTCGCCGACAAGCTGGCCCGCAAGCACTCCGATATTGAAGGGCGCAATTCCTATGCCGTGTGGTTCCAGCCCGACCGCGATGGGGCCTTGGTTTCCGCGGGAATGTTTCACCCGCGGGCGAAAGAGATGCGCAGCCTGCTGGTGATGAAGCGCGATGCCAGCGCCAGAATGACCGAGGTGGTTCGCGCGGATCGGGCTCGATGGGACGAAGAACGCCAGAATTGGAAGCTGGAGGGCGGATTTGCGACGCCGTTTGGGGCGACGTCGGGCGCCGGCGTGGCAGAGGATGTCGGGCGGATTCCTCTTACGGAGTACACGTCGGAGTTGACACCGAAAGAACTGCAACTGCAGCAGGCCACCCAATGGACTAACTTCCTCAGCCTGCCTGAGCTTGAGAAGCTGAATCAGCGGTTCTCCGAGTCGGGCACGGGCGAGTTCATCAAGGTCAAGCACCGGCGGCTTACGACGATCATCATGAACATGGTCCTGCTCTGTCTCGGAATCCCGTTTTTCCTTAATCGCGAACGGCCATCGGTCCTGATCGTCGGCGCCCGGTGCCTGGGCGTCTGTGCCACCTGCTATGTGTTTACGTTTCTGGCACAGAGCGTGGACCTGAGCGTGCTTGGCGTTGACCCCGCCCTTCCTGCGTGGCTGCCAATCATTGTCTTCGCGCCGCTGGCGGTGCTCCTGCTGGACGGAATCAAGACCTGACTATCACTGCGGGCGAAGCCGCGAGTACAAATCTCTGGCTGCGAGATGGTCGGGGCGAATTCGAAGGGTTTCTTCCAGTTCCCGGGCTGCCTCTTCCAGCTTTTTCAATTGCACAAGGCACGTCGCCCGCTGAAAGCGAGCTTCTGTATCAAATGCACTGACGCGGACTGCGTCGGTGAAGGCCGCCTCGGCTTCCATCCATCGGCCCGCGGATTTCAGGGCGAGCCCGCGGTTGAATCGCGCGAAGGGGTGGCTCGGATCAAGTCGAAGCGTTTCGGCGTATTCGGCGAGGGCGGCATCGAGTTGGCCGGTCTTTTCGAGAGCGATTGCCAGGCTGTGGTGTAGCATGGCATCGTCGCCAGATGCTGCCATCGCCAAACGGTAATGGGTGACCGCGTCGGCGTATCGGCCGGCTTTGGCGAGCGACTTACCCATGTTGATGTGCACGTCGTCCGAATCGGGCTTGATCGCGAGGGCCTTTTCGTAGGCGCGAATCGCCTCGTCGTGCCGACCTTCCACCGCGAGTGCGACGCCGTAGTAGTTCCAGGCGCGGACGTGCGTCGGCCGCTGCGCGACCACATCGGCCCACATGACGGAGGCTGACGCATAGTCCGCATTTCTGCGAACTGTTCGTCCGCCGAGCATCACGGCCGCAATGACAAGCACGATGGTTCCTGTCCGAGGAGTGGTTGAACCGCCAAACCGCCGCGATGTCCACTGTGCGGCCAAGGCAACCGCAATCAGAATGGTCGCCAGCGGCAGGTACATGCGATGCTCAAAGGCAAAATCCTTGATCGGGATGAAGCTCGACGTCGGCGAGAGAATGACGAAGACCCAAGCACCAAGGAAACCGATGACCGGCCGCCGGACCATGGCCCAGAGCGTCGCGCCAAGAAGCACGAGAAGAATGGTCCCGGGAACGATTGCGTCGGGCCATTTTGTCACCGGCTGCCAGCCGTAGTCAAAGCATTGCGGATACGGCCAGAGGCAGAGTCGCAGGTAATGGAGGATCACCTCGGGCTGAGTGAGCAAATAGGTCCACGGTGTCATCGTTTCGACTTTGAAACCGAGGTCCACGCCGTGCTTTTTGGAGCCATAGAGAATGTCGTGGAAGAGGCCGAGGTAGGCGAGGATGCCCCAGGTGAGGCACATGGCGACGTACAACGGCCAGCGACGACGAATTGCGCCGCGCCAGGTGCCGGCGAGGAATACGGCGTCGTACATGAGTGCGACGAAGGGCGCTGTGACCATTGTTTCCTTCGTAAACATGCCGGCAGCGCAAGACAAAACGGCAAGGCCCCCCCACCACTTCTTGCCCGATAGGTGGAGGCGATTCACACCTAGGAGGACCAGGAGATACCAAAAACCCATCAGCGATTCGCCGCGCTGAATGATGTACGTGACGGCCTGTGTCTGGATCGGGTGGATCGTCCATAGCAGCGCGATTGCGAATGCCATCCGGCTTGAGAGTATTGGCGTCGGAGATCGGGTTTGTTCATCACGCGCCGTCCGATGTGGCGTGACGCGTAGGATTGCAAACAGCGTCAGGGCCGATGCGAGATGAACCGCCAAGTTGAACGCGTGGTAGCTCCAAACGTTTTTCTCGCTGATGGCATAGTTGATCGCCAAGGTGAAATGGACGAGGGGACGAAAGTCTGCCAGGTGAACCGAGAGCGGGCCAATGGATTTGATCGACTCGCTGGTGACGATGTGGCCGAAGTCGTCGAGAAGAAAAACTCCTCGAAAGCTGTTGGCGTAGGCAAGGGCGCCGGCCGCGAGGATGGCGACGACATAGAGCCAGTCGGCCCCGGACGTCGACCGAGCGGCTTCGGTAGCAAGAACCTTCGATCTCGATGTATTGCGCGATCGGCCGGTCATGATGTGCCGATTAGTAGACGGGCAACGCTCGTCCTAATCAAGCGACGCAGCTGAACGCTCGCGATCTCTTACCTTTTTCGACGACCGAGTCTCAGGCCGATGAGCAAGATCGGGACCATTGCCCCACCCGCGCCAGCACCGCAGGCCGCGCCGCAGGCGTCGGCTCCGCCCGGCGCTGCAACCGCCGTCACATTGAACAGGTTGGACGATGCACCGACCAGCCCGGTCGATGATGCATCGAGACCATTTCCATCGCAGGCCGTGTCGATGGTGAGCGTGCCAAAAGTCGCCAGGCCGGCGGCGGATGTGGCCGCCCCGCCGGCAAGCGTGCCGCCGCACGGAGCCGTCGCAAGGGTTAATTGGACGTCCACGGCCGTGTCGGTTCGGTTGCTGAAGATGTCGGTCACTTCAACCGTCACCGGCGGATCGATGAAGGCGTTCTGAGCCGTGTTTGTCGGCTGTTGGATGAATTGCAGCGTCGTTGCTGTCCCGGGGGTAATGTCGAACAGGTCGCTGAATACCGGGCTGCCCGCGCCGGAGGCGGCAAGACGATAATCGGCGACTGCCTTGGTGATTCGGAGATCGTCCGCGGCGGCCCATGTTGCGACGCCGTTTACCGTTGCCTTGGTTAGTCCGTTGGCGGAGAGCAGCGGCCAACCTCCGGGATTGACCGCGGCGTCGATCGTCACATTCGTGGGCGTCATGGTGACGAGATTGTCCATCGAATCGAAGACCGAGACGGCGATGAGAATGTCCTCACCGGCCGCGGTGTTGACCGGTTGTTGAGTGATAAGAAGATGATTGGCAGCGCCGGCGAGGATGTCGAAGGGTTCGCTGTCTATTGTGTTGCTTGTCAGGAACGCATCGCCGGTGTTCGTGGCTCGCAGCGTGTAACCCGTGGCGGCGACTGTTATGTTCAAATTGTCGGCATCCACCCAGGTGGCGAGGCCGGCGAACGAATTGCGAGTGGTCGTTCCGTTCAGCGTGGCAGCGCCCGGATTGGTCTGGATCGCGAGACTGATGGGCCGAACGAAGTCGGTGAGCAGGTTGCCGCCGAAGTCGACAATCTTCACAACGGGAAGCAGGTCGACGCCGGCCTGATTGGTTCCCGGCTGCGTGACGAAGGCCAAATGATCCGGATTTCCCTTTTGTATGTTGGCGGCGACGATTCCCTGGTCGGTGAACGCCCCGCCGGCCGTACTGGTCGTGACAGTCAAGGTCGTCTGGGCCGGACCCGCAGCTCCCGCCGCGCTGATGATTCGGACACGGATTCCGTTAATTCGGACGATGTCCTGCACGGCTGTATTCGTACCACTTGTGAAGTTGAATGTGATGACCTCATCGGCTGTTCCCGCCGGCGTGACCGAGGCGACGGCGTTGAGTCCGCCGCCGTTGATCCCAATGGTGGCGCTTTGTGCGGTGACGTTTGAAGCGGGGTCGAATTGGAATCCCGGGCGCGCCTTTATCGAGATCGCCTTGCCCGCGCCTGAGCTGTATTCTGGAAGCATCGTCTCGGCGATTGTAATTGTGTTAATCACAAGGGATGTGTTGCCGGCTCCAGCCCCTGTTGCCGTCGCGCGGTTGGCGTCGACGTTCAGGGTGATGTTCGGCGAATTGACGGAGTCGGCCTGCGTGGGGTGATTACCGATTGCCGCAACCGCCACGAGCGAGGCGAGCAACCAGGCAGGAATGCTGGGAACATTAGAACGAAACGACGGAAAACGGCTGGACCAACGCATGTAAGGCTCCCGGCGAGGGTGTCGTGCGATCACGCAGTGTATCGTCAATAGACCATTGGCGCGGCACGATTGGAATCTGCCTCGATGGTGACGTAGTAAAAAAGGAGAAGGCCGGGCATCTTTCGATGACCGGCCTTCAAAAAGCTGGCACAAACCTACTCTCGCCTACTAAGACTACCATCGGCCCCAGGGACTTCACGGCCGAGTTCGGTATGGGATCGGGTGTTTCCCCCTGGGTATGGGCACCAGCAAGGCCACGAGCGACCTGTCGGCCGCTCGCGACGCATTCCTAGAGCAGCCCGCGTCGTCGTCGATAATAATGATCTCTCACAATCAGCTAGGAACGACGGGGCTACCAAAATATTAAGAATAGAGTGGATAATGAATCGCCAAAATCAGTCAGATCCTCGCCGACGAGACATTGGTGATGGAGTGATGGGTGGCTGTTTATGACAGCCATTCATCAATGTGATCAAGCGCTCGGCCATTAGTACCGGTCAGCTTAAGCCTTCTCGGGCCTTACACTTCCGGCCTATCAACCTCGTGGTCTACGAGGGGCCTTTCGTCTCCGAAGAGACAGCCACACCTTATCTTCGGGGGGGCTTCACGCTTAGATGCATTCAGCGTTTATCCTTTCGCAACATAGCTACCCTGCGCTGCCCTTAGCAGGACAACAGGTGCACTAGAGGTTGCTACAACCCAATCCTCTCGTACTAAGGTTGTCTCCCGTCAAGTGTGGTGCGCCCACGGCAGATAGGGACCGACCTGGCTCACGCCGGTCTGAACCCAGCTCGCGTACCGCTTT
>CAZSBF010000102.1:0-15244 GCA_964605185.1 uncultured Planctomycetaceae bacterium | reverse complement strand
TCAAGCCAGCGCTGCTGGCGCCGTTGAAGGCGGAGCTCATGGTCGATGCTGCCGCCCGCGACTATCTCGGGCACCAGTCCGGTTCACTGAACCTCAGCAAGCGCTCGCTGGCCGATGCGCGGCTGGTCGATCTGCACGACACCGGCAAAGTCGATCATGCGCCCGCCGCGGCGCAGGACGAGCAGACCGCCCTGTTGGAATCGAAGCGTGTCGATCCGGCCGTCGACCTGATTCCACTGCACGGTGAGACCGCGGACGTTTTCCATCTTGGCATCGGCGCTGTCGAGGCGAATCGGTCCGCTGGAGACGAGTTCGGCGAGTTCGAGGTCGAAGCGCGCTTCGTCGAGGTCGATGTGAACGAGGTCATCGGGATGGGCGTCGCGCTCAGCGAGGGTCGGATTTTCCTCGCGCCAAGCGGAGGTGGTGCGATCAATGACGACCTTCACGTTTTTCTTCATCCAGCCGCTCTTGGGTTCGACGCGGTTCTTGCCCTTGCGCATGATGGCGATGCGGGCTTCGTCGGCGGAGATGTAGGTGATCTCGCCGCGCGGCGTGAAGATCTGAACGAGGACTTCGCTGAGTTGAAACTCCGGCACGTTCTTGACCGGCGTCCACTCTTTGGCCTCGAAGGTGTACTTCAACCGGCCGGAGACTTCGTCATAGACGCGGACCTTGGTCTGGTCGCCGGGGCTGAAGACGAGATTGGAATCGTCGTAGAGCGGCGTGGGCTGCGTGGTGCTGCTGACGAATTGGCGCACGCCAACCGGGGCGGCGGTGCGTTCAGCCTTTCGGGCGGTGCGGTCGCCGGCCGAAAAGACTAGATAGGACACGATGCCAATGGCAGCCGTGCAGGCGACAAGCATCAGTTTTTTATGCATGAGACATCCCTGGGGCCGGGCCGATCATCCGTGAACGCCTGATTGTCGCAAGGCGGCGGACCACGAACCATTGCGACGAAGGAGTCGCTCGATTGCCTCGGCGACTGCGCCCTCTCCGCCGGCGCGTCGCGTGACATAGTGGGCCACTCGCTTCACGACGGGAAGCGCATTGGCCGGTGCGATGGCAAAGCCGCATCGTTTCATCGGCGGCATGTCGATTAAGTCGTCGCCCATGACGCAGGTCTGCGCATCCGTGACGCCGGCCTTTCGACACAGCTCATCGCAAGCAGCCAGTTTATCCGCGATGCCCTGCATGACCAACGAAATCCCGAGGTCCTTTGCACGGGCTTCAACGGCGGGCGACTGTCGGCCGCTCAGAATCGCAATTGTGCCGCCCATTCGCTGCCAAAGGCGCATCGCGCCGCCGTCCTGCACGAAGAATTGCTTCGACGCGCTGCCGTCGGCGGAATAGGGCAGACCGCCATCGGTCAGCACGCCGTCGACATCGAGAATAAGCAGTTTGATCGAGTCCAAGAAGCGTTCATCCGGTCGGCACGAGACAAACGGATTATAGCGTATGGGCTCGAATGCGGCAAAGTGAAGTCAGCGGGAATCAGATTGGCAACGCGAGTTCGCCGGGATGGGTTTCGAGCCACCCAATGGCGATTTTTGCAATGATCGGATCGAATTGTTGACCGGCGCCTTTTCGAAGCTCGTCGACAATGTGCGCGATGTCGTAGCCTGGTTTGTAATTGCGCGGACTGAGCATGGCGTCGATGCTGTCGGCGACCTGAAGAATGCGCGAGCCGATGGGAATCGCGTCTCCGGCGAGGCGATGCGGATAGCCGGTGCCGTTGAACCACTCGTGATGATGCAACACGAGCAGCGACTCTTTCGAGAGCGACGGGATCGGCCGGAGCATTGCAGCGCCGATCTCGGAGTGCTTCTTCATGTATTCGAATTCTTCCGAGGTCAGACGTCCGGGCTTCAGCAGGATGGCATCGGGGATTCCGATCTTGCCGATGTCGTGAAGCAGTGCGGCGCTGTGGATCGTGCGAATCTGCGCCGGCATGAGTCTGCATCGGTTGGCGAGCGCGTCGGCAAAGACGGACACGTGAATCGAGTGACGGTGGGTGTAGGCGTCCCGCGCTTCGAGGGCGGCGAGAAAGCCGAGGATGGTGTCGTGATGGGCCTGTTGGAGTTGGTTTCGGCCGTGATGGAGGCGTCCCGCGGCGACGCGCAGCTCGGAGACGAGCGATGACGCGAGCGTGTTGCGATTGAGCGCCGAGGTGGCGCGTCGGGCGTCAGCGCCTGCTCGCAGCGTTTGCTGCGGCGGGCGCATGGTCTTGGGCTCGCGCATCGGTGTTCCCCCATCCATAAGGCCCGAAAACGTTGCGCTGAGCATCCGTTCGGCGAGCCAGTGGCTTGTCATCGGAGGGACGTGGGAAGCGCTTAAGAAGTGTCGGGCGAAAGTCGCGCGGAGGTCCCGGATTAATCGGAGTTGTGTTGTCGCCGCCGTTTGACACAATGGGCATTAAAGGAAGAGGCACGGATGCGACCTTTGGCCCGAAAAGCGCGAGTGGTAATCGGACTCAACAGCGGCACCAGCGCCGACGGCGTGGATGCGGTGGCCTGCGAGATTGCCGGTCGCGGCGTGGCGATGCGCGTGAGTGTCATCGGGCACGTGCATCGTGACTATTCCCCATCACTCCGAAAGCGCGTGCTCGCGGTCATGGCACCGGCAACGACCACGACCGAGGAGCTATGCCGGCTGGAGTCGGAGATTGGTGATTCGTTCGCCGATGCGGCGGCGCATGCGGTGAAGTCGCTGGGGCTTCGGCGTGTGGATCTCATCGGCTCCCATGGCCAAACCATCTGCCACCTTCCGCCTCGCACGGGAACGCGTGGAGCGACGGGCACACTTCAGATCGGCGACGCATCGCGCATCGCGGCGCGCGTCGGCTGTCCCGTGGTGCATCATTTTCGTCAGGCCGACATGGCGGTCGGCGGGCAAGGCGCGCCGCTGGTTCCGTGGACGGATTATGTTCTTTTTCGCGATCCGAAACGCACCCGGGTGATCCAGAACATCGGCGGCATCGCGAATCTGACGCTCTTGCCTGCGGGTGGCGGCCCGGAATCGATCATTGCGTTCGACACGGGCCCGGGCAACATGGTGATCGACTCGCTGGTTCGACATTTCACCAAAGGCCGAAAGCACTATGACGAGGACGGCCAGTGGGCCATCGAGGGGCAATGCGATGAGGCGGCACTGCGCGTCGCGATGAACCATCGTTTTTTCAGAGAGCCGCCTCCGCGAAGCTGCGGACGTGAAGAGTTTGGCGAGGCCTGGGTGCAGACATGGCGAAAGTCCAAAGCGTGCCGTCTGCTGTCGAGAGAAGATCTATTACGAACGGCGACGTGCCTCACGGCATTCAGTATTGTTTCATCCTGTGTTATGGCGGAAGAAATGGATTCTGTTCGAAGGAAAAGGCATCGTCCGCCTGCACGGCCGATCAGCGAGATCGTCGTGTGCGGTGGCGGAGCGAATAATCTGACGCTCATGGCGGAGATTGAGACGGCCGCCGGTCTTGCGTTGAAGTCGGAAGGAATGATCTCTCGAATGGATGACTACGGCATCGCCCCTGGCGCCAAAGAGGGCGTGTCATTTGCAATGCTCGCCGCGGCGCGAATGGACGGCGTGTCGGCAAATCTGCCGCAAGTCACGGGTGCGCGGCGCGCGGTGGTGCTGGGATCGGTGTGTGTCGCGGGAGACGGGCAGTGAAGCGAAAGAAGAAACAACCGGCCGCGAGCAGCCCGCGCGGGCACCTGCTGACGGAGCAACGTAATCCCGCGACGATGAACCTCGATCGACTTCCCATTGCGGCTGCGTTTGACGTGATGAACCGCGAGGATCAGTCCGTCGCGCGGGCCGTCGCGCGGGCCAAGCCGACCATCGTTGCGGCCGTGCGGCGGGTTGTCGCGGCGTGGAAGCGCGGCGGTCGTTTGATCTACATCGGCGCGGGGACGAGCGGGCGACTCGGTGTGCTCGATGCGTCGGAATGCCCGCCGACGTTTCGCAGCGATCCCTCCATGGTGCGCGGAATTATCGCCGGCGGAAAAAAGGCGCTGTGGCGAAGCGTGGAGGGTGCGGAAGATGTGGAGACCGACGGACGCCGGGCGATTCGCGCCATGGGCGTTGCGCGTCACGACGTGGTCATGGGAATCGCGACCGGTGGAACGACGCCTTATGTTCATGCGGCCATTGCTGAGGCCCGTCGGCGCGGAGCAACGACCATTTTTCTTGCGTGTGTCCCGAAATCGCAGGCTTCGATCCGATGCGATGTGGACATTCGCGTGCTCACCGGGCCGGAGTTGGTGTCCGGTTCGACGCGTCTCAAGGCGGGTACGGCGACCAAGCTCGTGCTGAACACCATCACGACGCTGGGCATGGTGCAGCTTGGCAAGACCTATGGAAACCTGATGGTTGATCTGAACAGCTACGCGTGCCGCAAACTGGTCGATCGGGCGACGCGCGTGGTGCAGAGCCTTACGCTGCTCGATCGCGAGGCGGCCACGACGCTGTTGCACGCAGCACGGGGCAAGGTGAAGACCGCCCTGATCATGCATCATCACAGTGTGGGCCGCGCCGACGCGGAAAAGGTCCTCGCTGCGTCGGGAGGACGCGTGCGGGATGCGATGAAAGTGACGAAGCGGCAAGGGTTGCGGAGTCGCGTACGTCGCCGACAATAGCGGGCATGTCCACCCCCAAGCCACGATCCTGCGAGATCCAGATTCGCGTGCGGTATGCCGAGAGTGACCCGATGGGCTACATGCATCACTCCAAGTACTTTGAGTACTTCGAGATGGGTCGCACCGAGCTGCTGCGGCTTGCGGGTTTTCGCTATCGCGACCTTGAAAAGGCGGGCGTGTTGTTTGCAGTGGCCAAGTTGGAATGCCGCTTTCGCGCCCCGGCCCATTACGACGACAACCTGACGCTGCTCACGCGAATCGACCGAATGACCCGCGCCCGAATCGATCATTCCTACGAGCTTCGCCGGGATGGGTCGCTTTTGTGCGAGGCGAAGTCGACGCTGGCGTGCATCGATCGGGCCGGCAAGTTGATCCCGATCCCCGATGAAATCTTTGACGAAGCAATGGCCCACGCCCCCAACCCGTCGTAAGACAAGTCCGGTCCCATCTGACCGCGGAGAATCCTGAATCGTGCTGTGGCTTTTTGTCATCCTTGGACTGTGCGTCTTCACCGCGGCACTGTTTGGATTTCTGATCACGCTTCGGGCGCGGAGCATCCAGTCTGGATTGCATTTCGTCGCGTTATTCCTCGCCGGCGCCGCGTGGATGATGGGCCATCAGGTCTCGACCGGTTGGACGGCGGTCCTCGTTGCCGGGTTGGTGGAAGTTGCGGCGTGGTTCAGGGCCGTTACGCGGGATCCGCGCGCGACGGTGCCGAGTCAACCGACGCCCGCGGAAATGCCGACGCCGACCCCTCCGCCGAAGCCGCTTCGCACGGTCAGTAGCATTGCGCTGCTTCGGACTCGATGGCAGGCGACAGGGGAAGTCTTCCTCGCATCCCTGCGCCGGAGCGGGCAGCGCGAGGCGAGGCTGGCGAGCAAGGGCGAACCCATTCGCGTGGAAATCGGGCCGGTAGCGATTGAGTTGCGGATGGCGGGTCAGCCCGTTCCGTCGGCCCAACTTGATTACGCGCTCTCACAGGCCTTCGACTGGCCTGAGGCGGCGACGCATGTCAAAGGTCATGTAGCGCACATCGTGGTCGCAAGTCAGGCGACCGATGACGTGGCGCGAGCCGAGGTCGTGCGGCAACACCTTCGTGCGCATGTCGCACTGGCCGAGTTTGCGCCGATCTCCGCCGTGTTGTGGCCCGACGCGGGGCGTTTGATTGCGCCCGCAGAATTGCAGCGGCTGACACGACCGGGTTCGGATATGACAGGTGCGTGCATCAGTTTTCGATCGTTTCCGGAGGCGGACGGGAGCGTCGTCTGCGATACAGCCGGGATGTTCGCCTTTGGACTGCCGGATGTTCAAATGAAAACGGCGGGCGACCCCGGGAATGCGGCCGCGAAACTGTTGTATCGCGTCGCCGAAGAGCTGTTCGGCTTCGGGGTTGCATTCGCGGATGGGGAAAAGCTGCCGGCGCGGTTCGAGAGCGACCTTCACACGTATGACTCGCGGGCGGCGTTTCCTCCGGCCCGGCGGGTCATCGAGCTACGTGAAGCAACTCCCGATAACGAATCCGAATCGACGACGGACTAATGTCCCAGAATGCTCTTGGCTGTTACCGGGTGGTGGGGCCTGCGGGGTTCGTCATGGGCTGAAGTAACTGGGGTTCGTCTTTTACCTACCCGATAGTACCGACGTGGATGCCGCACAAAACGATGCGGTCCCGTGAGAGCGCCATGGAAGTCGAATTCAACGACACAAGCCGAGACGATCACTCATTAGTGCTTGTCATCGATCACGATGAGGCAAGCGCCGAGGCGGTCGTTCAGCAATTGCAGAATGCCGGCTATCGCGCCGCCTGGGCTGATGACGGCGCGGCCGGTCTGCTTATGGTTGAAAAGTTCAGGCCCAATGCGGTCGTGTTGGATATGAACCTTGCCGACATGAGCGGGCTGGCGGTGTGCAAGGAAATCAAGGGTCGGATGATGTCGGCGGACACGCCGGTCCTGTTTGTTTCGAATTCACCGCGAAGTGATGATCTGGTCCAACACTGTTTCGATGCGGGCGGGCACGATGTGCTGATCAAGCCGGTCAGTCGCGTGGAACTGCTCGGGCGCATTCGCGTTGCGCTACAAGAACAATCCCTCCGCGACGCCTATCGACGACTGGCAGTGCTCGACCAGCTCACCGGCCTGGCGAATCGACGGCAATTCTTTCTGTATCTGACCGAAGCGGTCATGGCGTCAAAACGCGACAAGACGAGCTGCTTTCTCGTACTCGCGGACATCGACAACCTTGCGCTGGTCAACGAAAAGTACGGGCATGAATTCGGCGACGAAGTGGTGCTCACCTTTGCCCGACTCATCAAGCGCGTGCAATCGCCGACCTGCCGAGCCGGGCGCATCGGCGGCGAGGAATTCGCACTTGTGCTTTCCGACAGTACGCCCGAGCGGGCCGTCGCACTGGCAGAGCGACTACGGCAGACCTTTGCCTCCATCGCGTTCGACGCACGGAGCCAGCCGAAACACTTCTACGCCGGTTTTGGCGTTGCACAATATGACGGTCAGGATGAGACATTCAACGCCGACACCTTCATGCTGAAGTCCGACATCTCGCTTTTTGTCGCCAAGGAAGTCCCCCGCGGCCGCGTCGTTAGCTACTGGTCGCTTGATCCCAACTCCCTTCCGGTCGTTGCGCCGCAGAAGCGGCACGCCCGCATCCGGCAGCGCCGCCGCACGCAACGTTCCTTCCTCTCCGCCCCCGGAACCGAATCCACCGAACTCCCTACCATCTCACCCACCCAGCCGTAGCCTCGACGTGGCACGCTACGCCGTTGCACCCTCCACCCCGGCGTGACAGCCCTTCCTCCGTTGCCCTACGATGGGCGACGAATGCTCCGTAACTTCATGCTGACACTCGCCTACGACGGCGGAGATTTTCACGGTTGGCAGCTCCAGCCCGAGCTGCGCACTGTGCAATCCTGCCTCGAACAGGCCGTGCGCCGCCTCGTCCGCCACCAGGTTACGGTCATTGGCTGCAGCCGCACCGACGCCGGTGTGCATGCGCTCGGCTACGTTGCGAATTTTTTCACGGCGACCCCGATCCCCGCGACCGGCATTCAGCGCGGCGTCGGATCGCGCCTGCCCAAAGACATGTCGCTGATCCGCGCCGAGGAAGTCCCGCTTACGTTCCACTCCACGCGATCGGCACTCTCGAAGCTTTATCGCTATCGCGTGCATAACACGCGCGGCCGCCCCGTCGAGACGCTGTCGCATCGCTACACGTATCATTTGTGGCAGCCGCTTGCCCTCGATGCCATGCGCGCCGCCGCCGAGTTTCTCATTGGCACGCACGATTTCACGTCCTTCGCCTCGCCCGGCAACGACCGCGAGACCAATGTGCGCACCGTCCACCGCTTTGATATATACCGCCACGGCGAAGAGGTGCGCTTCGACGTCGAAGGCGACGGCTTCCTCTACAAGCAGGTCCGCAACATGGTCGGCTCGCTCATTGAGGTCGGTCGCGGGTTGTGGCAGCCGGAGCGCGTCCGGGATGATCTTGCCGCCTGCGATCGGCAAAAGGTCGGCGGGCCCACGGCACCGGCTCGCGGGTTGTGTCTTCAGTGGGTGCGATACGATCTCCCCGGACTGCCGGAACCAAGCGCCGAACTACTCGAACAGGCGCACAACGCAAAGCCGCCGACCGGCATGGACGCGCTCATCGTCGATCCTTCGAGCGAGGAGCCTGAAGCGTGAAGATCGTCCATGTCATTACCCGGCTCATCGTCGGCGGTGCGCAGGAAAACACGCTGCTGACCTGCGAAGGACTCGCGGCGCGGGGGCACGATGTGACGTTACTCTCGGGGCCGACGACAGGTCCGGAAGGCACACTGGTCGAACGCGCTCGCGGCGGACGCTATCGCTTCGAAGAGATCGCGCCGCTCGTCCGTCAGGTTTCGCCGCACTGCGATCTTCGCGCCCTGCACGAACTTCGCACGCGATTCGAACAGCTCCGGCCCAACGTGGTTCACACGCACTCCAGCAAGGCGGGCATCCTCGGCCGAATCGCCGCTCATCTGGCCGGCGTGCCCATCGTCGTCCATACCATTCACGGCATGAGCTTCAACCGCACGCAGTCGCGCCCGGTTCAACTTCTTTACGCAACGGCCGAGCGACTTTGCGCCGATTACTGCCACGCTATCGTGAGTGTCGCCGATGCCATGACGCAGCAATCGCTCGATGCCTCCATCGGTCGCGCAGAGCAATACGCCACGATCCGCAGCGGTATGGTCGTTGCGACGTTTGACCCGGCGCGACATGACACGACTTCCTGTCGCCGGGTACTGCTGCCTCCGGAAATACGTGAGCGTTCGAACGCTACTTGTATTGTCGGCACGGTTGCCCGATTGTTTGCAGGCAAAGGATATGAGCAACTGATCGATGTGATCGAACGGGCTGTCCCGCGCGCACCAAACCTTCACTTCGTCTGGATCGGTGGCGGCGAGCTGCGCGATCACTTCGAAACCGAATTGACTCTTCGCGGCCTTCGACATCGCGTTACCTTCACAGGACTTGTTCCGCCTGCGGAGATTCCGTTGGTCCTCGCCGGCATCGACCTCCTCGCCCACACCTCCCAATGGGAGGGCCTGCCCCGCGCGGTCGTGCAAGCCCTGCTCATGGAGAAGCCCGCCGTGAGTTTCGCCGTCGATGGTGCGCCCGAAGTGGTGATCCCCGGCGTGACCGGTGAACTCGCCCCGCTCGGCGACACCGATGCATTCGCAACCGCTCTCGTCCGCCTCGCCAACGATCCCGCCAAGCGCCGCCATTATGGTGTGGAAGGCCGGCGTCGCTGCCTCACCGAATTTGATCATCACATGATGGTGGATCGTCTCGAGGCGCTGTATCAGCACTTGGGTCACTCTCACTTCCCGTGATACGCTACCACGCACTGGAGCAGCTTATGTCCACGCCCCTTGCGCAGATCATCAACGCCTACGACCCCGCCGCACCACTGGCCCGCGCGGCCACGATTCCGGCCTCGTGGTACACCGACCCACGCATCGCCGAACTCGAACGGCGCAGCGTCTTCGGCAACACGTGGCAGTTCGTCGGCCGCCTCGATCAGCTTCGCGAACCAGGTCGCTTCATCACGGCCGACGTCGGCGGCGAACCCATCGTGGTCAGCCGTGGGAACGATGGAAACCTCCACGCCTGCTTCAACGTTTGTCGCCACCATGCGGCCATCATCGCGACAGAGGCCGAGGGATCCTGCGGCGTTCTACGATGTCCCTATCACGGTTGGACCTACGACTTCGATGGCTCGCTCAAAGGCGCGCCGGAGTTTGAGGGCGTCGAGGGTTTCGACAAGAAGCAGAACAGCCTCGTGCCTGTGCGCGTGGACACATGGGAGAACCTAGTATTCGTGCATCTCGGCGAGGATCGTTCGAAGTTGGCTGATTACCTCGGCGACATCCCGGCTCGCACGAAGTCGCTCAATCTGTCCAGCCTCAAGTTCTTCGAGCGCCGTTCATGGCCCATCAACTGCAATTGGAAGGTGTACGTGGATAACTACCTCGACGGCGGCTACCACATCCCCCATCTGCACAAGGGGCTGAACACGGTGCTCGAATACAGCGATTACATGATCGAGACCAAGGACAGGTATTGTCTGCAATGGAGCCCGATGCGGCAGGGAAAAAATGAATCCTTCGCCTCAGTCCGCCGCGGCGACACGGCGTACTACTACTGGCTGCACCCCAACTTCATGCTCAATTGGTACGAAGGCGTGATGGACACCAACCACGTGATACCCCTGGCCGTAGATAAGTGCCTGGTCGTCTTCGATTTCTACTTCGACGACATCAGCCCGTCAGCGGAGGAGCGAAATCGGAAAAGCGTCGAAGTCGGCACCAGTGTGCAACAGGAGGATGTGGACATCTGCGAATCGGTGCAGCGGGGTTTGCAATCAAGAGCGTATGACGTGGGGCGGCTGTCGGTGCGCCGCGAGGCGGGGGAGCATCTATTCCACCGACTTCTGCACTCAAATATGTCACAGGAATCAGCTGGCGGCTAATACGTCGAATGCGATGCGTGGCAGTTCGCCCGGAAGTCGCCGGTGGTGTCATCGTAGTACCAGGAACTGGTACCGACGCCACCGTTGGTGACGTCGTTCAAATCAGTGAATGGGTTCGTCGGAATGATGTTCAGATAAGGCCCGAGTTTCGGCGTGCCGCCGGTCGTGCCGTCTGGATTGGTCTTCGTGGTCATCTGCGCAGTGAATTGGGCCAGGCTCGGAAGCGCCCCGTTGTGCTGTACTTCATAGAGGTCGAGCTGCTTTCGAATGTGCTCGAGGTTGGTCACCATGCCGCTGAGCTTGGCTTCGTCGGTGGCCTTGTTGAACTGCGGGATCACGACGGCCGCGAGGATTCCCAGAATTATGACGACGATGAGCAACTCGACGAGCGTAAACGCAGGAACTGCGGCGCGCTGAATGGCCGCTGGGCCAATACGTTGGACTAGTTGTGGAATGACGCGGACCATGGCTTGTCAATTCGCGGTGCCCTCGAGCGCCCGTCGCCGAGTACAGCGTATGTAATTCTTCGGGTGTGGGCACACATCCCTTGACTAGACCCTGCCCGCAACGTCTCTTTACAAACGGACATTTCAATCCACAAATGCAGTCGTAGTTTTAGCGATTCGCCGCCACGTTTCGTTCGCTGCAGGGATCCTATATTCGGACTATCCTTCCCGCTCGATGAGGAGCGCCACGCACAATGTCCCTGACCCTTGACCTGCCCGGCTATCTTCGAATCACCTGCGCGCCGGCCGTTGCACCCTACCTTGTGGGCGAACTTGCCGCGCTGGGGTTCAAAGCGCCGACTCCGACCGAGCGCGACACGTGGGTCGATGTCGAAGGCACGCTAATTGACGCCATGCGGCTGAACCTGCAACTGCGCACCGCCTATGCCGTTCTCTTTCTCCTCGCCGAATTTCGATGCAACGATCTCGACCAGCTTTTCGAGCGCACCAACGGCATCCCCTGGGAGGAGTTCGTCCCGGCCGATGGCTACCTGACGGTCGCGTCGCGCGTGAATAATCCCTCGGTCACCAATTGGAACATCGCGAACCTGCGCGTGAAGGATGCGATCGTCGATCGCATCGCCGAAAAGGCCGGGCGTCGACCGGATAGCGGGCCCGATCGAAGCGGCGTTGTGGTGCAGGTGTTCTGGGTGGGGACGGTCTGCAGACTTTATTTGAATGCCTCGGGCAACAAGCTCGCCGACCGCGGGTACCGGCGCATGCCGCACCTTGCGCCGATGCAGGAGACGCTGGCGGCCGCCGTGCTAATGGCGGCGGAATACTCCGGCGTGCAGCCGCTGGTGAACCCGATGTGCGGTAGCGGCACGCTGGCGATCGAGGCAGCGCTAATGGCGAGCGGCCGCGCGCCGGGGCTTTTGCGGACGGACTTCGGGCTTTCACACACCACCCTGCACAACGAGGAGACATGGCAATCGGTCCGTCGCGAGGTTTCCAGGCGGTCCGCAACTCCTTCGGGGCGGATACCTCCGATCGTCGCAACCGACATCGACCCGAGAGCGATCAGCGCCGCCAGGCAGAATGCCAAGACGGCCGGCGTGGATAACCTGATTCAATTCGCCGTGTGCGATTTCACCGAGACAAAGATTCCCGAGACTCCCGGCATCGTGCTGTTGAACCCGGAGTATGGCGAGCGCCTCGGCGAAATCGCCACGCTGGAGAAGACCTACGACCGCATCGGCGATTTCTTCAAGAAGCAATGCGCAGGCTGGACGGGCTACGTCTTCACCGGCAACAAAGACCTCGCCAAGAAAATCCGCCTGACCGCGAGCCGGCGGATTCCATTTTGGAATGCGAAGATCGAATGCCGGTTGCTGAAGTATGAGATGTATCAGGGAACGCGGCGTAAGGCGAAGGATGAAACTTGATTACTGTGGCCGGATATCATCCCGATGGCCCGCCTTTAGTTCCGACAGGTAATCAATCGCCAGTCCCATGCCCTTTCGTATTGGCAGCGTTAACACGATGGCGAAGATTGCCGCCACGAACACGACAATTCGCCCGAGCAGCATGCTCGTCGGACGAATGAGCAGCATCGCGATGATGAACAATCCGGTCAGAAGTCCCGTGGTGTAATACATGAACCACCACGAATTGCCCTCAAGCGGCTCGAAGACAAGGCCGCAGTGCTCGCACCGATCAAGGACGTGCATCCATCGGCCAAAGATGCGCCCCACGCCGCACTGCGGGCATCGCCGCGCAAGGCCTCGGCGAAGGATGCGCAGGTATGGTATTTCGGCCGGCCGGGACATTCGGGAATGATAAGTCGGTTTGCGGGCCTCGCATTGGCAAGGCGTCACGAGGTGACTATGCTCCTGTGGACGCCGCAAGCCTGCGATCAAAGGAATGCGGATCATGTCTCGTCGAATTGCGTTTCATCTCGTTGTCGTTTTTCCCAGCGCGCTGGTGATCGTTCTCGCTGCGGGGACATCCTGTCAACAGCCGGCCAAACACGAACACCTTGCCAATGCGGACGATGGTCACGGCCTGCACATGGTGAATAATGTGCGGCTGCGCGTTCTGATGGACGAACTGCGGGCGCTGAACTTCGAGCGTACATCGGACGAGTTTGCCGCAGGCAGCGCGGATCAAAGCCGTATTCAGCGAGTCGCGGCAACGGCATCGGCGCTGGCGGCCGATGCGCGGATGATTCCGATTACGTATCGAGATATGGACATGTCGGCCGAGAGCCGTCGCGTGTTCGATCAACAGGCCCGTCAATTGCACGAGCAATGCCGGGAACTGGAGTCGATGGCACGCCGCTCCGACGCGATGCAAATCCGAACACAGCTCGATCGGATCATCTCGACATGCAACGAGTGCCACGCAAACTTCCGCGGCCCGCGCGTCGCTGTTGTCAATTTCGCGGGTAGGTCGCAAGCGGACTGGTAGTGACGTCAGCCGAGTTCCATGATCCCCGGCGCTTCCCACTTCCACCGGTTGTCCGAGGCCCACCGAAGCGATGCGAGCATTCCCGCATATTCGCAGGCGCAGCAGAGCAGGTCTTCATCGCTGCACTGTGAAATCGACTGCCCGAATACACTCAGGCGCGTGGCGAGCGCAATCTCGTGGTCACGCTGAAAAGTCGGGTCTGTCCGCGCGGCCGGGTCGAAGCGAAGTCGTTGCTCGTGCTTCATCCGCCACAGGCCGGTCTGTATCTCGTGCAGTTTTGTCTGAATGTCGGCGCAGCAGCGAAGCGATTGGTTCTCGGGCAGTTGATCGAAGTCGATCGGGCGTTGCGGATCGACGAACGGGAACATCCAGCACAATGCAGAGAACTCGCCCCACACCTGTCGCAGGCGCAGGGCGATTTCCTCGACGGAATAATCTTTGAGTATGCGCCAGTCGATCAGCATGTCCCTCGCTGCATGAACAGCACCCGGGGAGGGCGTGCGAATGTCGTGCGTCGAAGCGTCATGACCCAGCCGTTTGCACCAGGCGGTCTTGAGGGAGAACACATTGGCCTGCACGGCCCGCGCCGCCGCGGCGATCTCGTGTATCGGGCGCGGAGTGAGAGCGGAGAGCGTTAGCGGTGTTGTGTCCACGGGCGGATCGTAGATCGGCCCGGTGTCCGTCGGCAAGTCAGCGTATCACGTCGATACGCAGCGGCTGGTGTGATTCAAACGCGGAGGCCCCCCATTGCGGCGCGGGGTTGGCTTGGCCGGAGATGTCATAGGACCATCCGCGACCGCCAAGCCAGAGACTGCTAGCGATAACCATCGCGCAGGTGCCGAGAAAGATTCGGCGACCCAAGTGTTCCAACGCCGCGCCGGGTTGAACGAACGGCGAGATGAACAGCCGCTCGAACCCCATGGCGACGAACGCATAGACCAATGGCAGCGTCGCCACACCCTGTCGGGCGTAGCCGAAGAAAGCGCAGGTGATGAGTAACTTGCCCGCGATGACGACAAGCAAGGTGCCGCCGACGCGGCGGTTCAGCGCCGTGAACACGCCGACCATGGCCAGCGCGAGCAGCAGCAGACTCCAGAGTTTCACATTGCTGAGGTCGAACGCGAGTTGATCGACCGGACGGCGCACGCCGGTGACACCCGTCGGGAGATTCCACAACGTCAATCCCGATGCGATGCCCGACATGAAGTTGGCGAGCTTGCGCCCGGTGAGCGACATGGCCGCGACGGGGTTTAGGTAGATGTACTTAAGTCCTGCGAAATAGCCGTTCTGGTAGAGACGCAGGTGGCGCGGATTGGCGAACGAGAAATCGTTGACCGACACCGCACCATCGGTCGCCGGTGCGCCCATCACCGTGTCGAGCAGTCGCGTCGAGAAGCCGCCGTCGGCGTTGGCGTTGTTGGCAAGCGCGAAGGCCAGTGGCCCCTGACTGCTCAGGAATGTGATCGCGCTGAGTGGTTGGGGGGTGTATTGAACTTCCTCCGTAAGCCACTTTTCGATGAAGGGCCGTGTGACGTTGGAGAGGCCGCGTTGTCGGGCGAGCGCGGAAAGCAATCGTGCGTTCGGCTCGCGGGCAAAGGCAGGGAAGCCGGCGATTGCCTCGCGAGCATCTTCGGACCAACTGATACCGAGTGCTGCGTAATCAACCGGAGCCGGCTCAACAGT
>CAZSBF010000101.1:0-15415 GCA_964605185.1 uncultured Planctomycetaceae bacterium | reverse complement strand
GGCGACGGTACTGGCCGCATCGGACCTTTCCTAGCAACTTCCGTGCCCAGAGACCGATTGTGCAGGCATTTTTCCGGGCCGATCATATAATTGTGCTGGAGGCGCGTGGCAACGTCTCCGAAGATTCTTCGGCGGCGTATTTCTAAATGCCGCAGAGCCAACCAGTTAGCAGGTCAGTCCATGGCACATTCACTCTCCATGATCCCGTCGCAGCAGATGCGACTTGAGCAGCGGCTGACCCCACAGCTCATTCAATCCATGGAGATTCTGCAGCTCCCCCTTTTGGCGCTGGAGGCTCGCGTTCGGGAGGAGCTGGAGCAGAACCCGGTGCTTGAAGAGGCCGAGGTCGAGGTCGATCGTGAGCCGCAGGAGCAGAAGGACGAGCCGCTGAACACCGAGGCGAATCGCGCCGAGGCCGAGAGTTTCGAGCGGCTGGAGCGGATGTCGCGGGAGATGGACTTTGACTCCGGCGATCTGCCCTATGGTCGTGCGGCGCGCGGAGAGGGCGAGCGCGACGTCAAGATCGACGCGATGGCCAATACAGAATCGCGCGGCGAGAGCCTGCGTGATTCGCTGATGCGGCAATGGGGATTGATTGAGACGGACGACGCGACGCGCGCGGCGGGCATGGTCTTGATCGACTGGATGGATGACGACGGCTATCTGCGGATGGAGTCGGAGCATCGTCCGTCGAATGACAACGGCGAGTCGGACGAGGCGACGCCGCTGATCATGACGCGCACGCCGGAGCAGATGGCCCATTTGATGGAAGAGATCGCGTGGTCGCAGCACCCACCGATCGATGCGGCGGTGCTTGAAGACGCGCTGGAGCTTTTGCAGACGCTGGAGCCGGCGGGCGTCGGGGCGCGGGATCTGACGGAGTGCCTGTTGATCCAGCTTCAGGCGATCGACGTGGAGGACACGCTCTGCGAGGAACTCGTTCGGCATCATCTGGTGACGCTGGCGAAGAACAATTTCCCCGCGGTGGCGAAGGCGACGGGGCGGTCCATCGAGGACATCCGGGCGGCGCTCAAGGTGATCGGGAAGCTCAATCATCATCCCGGTTTGTTGTGCCGGTCGAACGACGTGCCCAAGGTTTCGCCGGACATTATTGTGGAGTATGCCGACCAGGGCGACGGGTACACGGTGAAGCTGGCGCGGGGCAATTCGCCGCGGCTGCGGATTTCGGCGCAATATCGCGAGATGCTCAGCGACAAGGACGCCGACAAGGAGACGCGCGAGTACATCAAGAAGCGGATCGAGTCGGCGGGCGTGATCATTGACGCGATTGCCTATCGCCGGCAGCGGCTGCTGGAGATTGCCAAGGTGATTCTGGAGCGGCAGCGGGAGTTTTTCGACTTCGGCCCGCAGTTCATGAATGCCCTGCGGATGCGCGATCTGGCGGATGAGTTCAGTTGCGATCCATCGACGATCAGCCGGACGGTGGACGGGAAGTATCTGCAGACGCCGCGCGGGATTTATCCGCTGCGCATGTTCTTCACCAGCGGCCCGCGGGAGACCGATGGCGGGGATGGGCAGAGTTGGAACAGCATCAAGCACAAGGTGAAGGAGATCATCGAGGCGGAGGACAAGAGTCGTCCGCTGACGGATGATGAGATCATGCAGAAGCTGTCGGAGGCGAGCGGGACGCCGGTGGCGCGGAGGACGGTAGCGAAGTATCGGGCGCAGTTGGGGATTCCGTCGAATCGGGAGCGGAAGGTTCATTAGCGAGTCACGTCGTAGCGAACTCATTCACGGCATGTAGTTTCTCTGTGTAACCTAAACAACGTTTCTTGTTTAGAGGGATGCCTTCCTACAAGTTTGCCAAGGTGGGCGAGGCTCCGTCGCCCCTGCCGGGGCTTTTGTCTTCACGCGTTCTGACCACGGGCTCGCGCCCGAGGCTACGGTCCGCCGCCCCATTCGGGGCTGGTTGCATTCGTAACATGTTTCCATGATCCGCGCGTTGATGGTGTCGACGCTGTATTGCACCATGCCGAATTTGTTCGACGAATCGCGTCACTCGGCGCTCCCTTACGGTCACGGCTCGAATTGATGCTGCATTCGATGAGTCTGCAATTGATTTGCGTTGTAACCTGTCGCTTACTCACCATTCGCCAGGCGAAATTCGGTTGGGACGGCGCGAAGTGGGGTTTCGAGCATTTCCAATTCTGACACTTCCGCGCCGGTGTCGGCGGCGCCGAGGTCTTTGAGCTTCTTTGCGCTGGGGAGTGTGCGGCTGGCCCAGTTGCCGACGGCCTTGTTGTAGGCCTCGGCGGCTTTGGCGATGCCGCCGCGCACGTCGTCGAGGTGGTCGGCGAAGGTGCGGAGGCGGTCGTAGAGTTCGCGGCCGGCTTCGGCGATGTGCTCGGCATTTTCGGCGACTTGTTGCTGCTGCCAGCCGTGGCGGATGGCCATGAGCAGAGCCATGAGCGTGGTGGGTGATGCGAGGATGACGCGGCTGTCGGCGGAGTTGTAGAGCAGATCAGGGTCGAGCGAGACGGCGGTGGAGAAGAAGGCCTCGCCGGGCATGAACATGACGACGAATTCGGGAGCGGGGGAGAATTGTTTCCAATACTCCTTGCCGGAGAGGGCTTTGATCGTCGTGCGGACGGCGGCGATGTAGCGGTCGAGGTGCCGTTTGCGGTCGTCCTCGTTCGCGGCGCCCGCGGCGTCGAGATAGGCGGATGTGTTGACCTTTGCGTCAATTGCGAGGGTGCGGTTGCCGGGGAGGCGGACGACGAGGTCGGGGCGCTGGCCGCTTTCCTGCGAGGCCTGGGTGTCGAAGTCGCAGTAGGGCGTCATGCCGGAGAGTTCGACGATGCGTTGGAGGGTGACTTCGCCCCATTTGCCTTTGGTGCCGCTTTGGCGAAGGGCGGCGACGAGTTGGCCGGTCTCGTGGGTGATGCGGAGTTCGGCTTGTGAGAGGGATTCGAGTTGTTTGTTGAGACCGCCGTAGGCCTCGGCGCGGGTCTTTTCGAGTTCGACGATATTCTTTTCGTAGCGTTCGAGTTGTTCGCGGAGGGGCTTGAGCTTGGCGTCGGCGAGAGTGATGAATTGTTCGTTGTTGCCCTTGAGGGCCTCCGCGGAGAGTGCGCCGAAGGTTTCCTTGACCTTGGTCTCCATCTCGGCGATTTGGCGGCGCTGCTCGGCGAAGTGGTCGCGGGCTGATTCGAGGCGGGCGCGGGCGTCGGCGCCGGAGACTTTTTCATTTTCGAGGGCCTGACGAAGGGCGGCGAGTTCGGCGTCCTTGCCGGTGATTTGCTTGCGGACTTCGTCGAGGGCGGCCTGCGCGCCGGCGAGATCGGCGATGGCGGAGTCGTCGCCGCCACGGCGGGAACGGAGCACTCCAAAGGCGTAACCCGCGGCTGCGCCGATGATGAGTCCCAGAATTATGCCGAGCATCCACTCCACGGTTGTGCCTCGTCGTTGGCAGTGTTTCGCGATGCGCCAAGGCGAAATGCGTTGGCGCAACCAGCGCGATATCGAGTATGATAACGGCTCAGTGGCCGTCGAGTCGGTTCGGGTCGAGGGCCTATTCTCGCAATAACGTCTGGAGCTTCCCTGTGATGCGATTACGTCGGCACGGCATTGCCCCGGTCATTGTGTGCGCACTGGCTGCCGGTCTGAGCGGTCGCGCCCTGGCGATCCCAGCACCGACTCCGCCGGGGTGTCCGTCACAAACACAGACATTCACAAGCACCACCGTAGTACCGATCAGCAGCGGCGCAGCGGGGGTGTACACATCGCAGATTGTTGTGTCGGGAGTGACGGGGAGTATGTGGGATGTCGATGTGCAGACGTTCATCACGCACACGCAGGCCGCGAATCTGGATATCGCGTTGACTTCGCCCGACGGCGTTACCTGTACGCTGACCACGGACAACGGCGGATTTGCGGACAACGTATTCAATGGGACGATTTGGGATGATCAGGCGAACCCCGGTGGAGATGTTCCATACGCCTCCAACACCGGTCTGGTGACGGATCATCCCTATGTCAACAACGTGGTGGCCGCGAACCTTGCGCCCGAGGAGGGATTGAACATCATTCCGATTGTGTCAACCATTTTTGGCGGCAACGCGAACGGCGTATGGACATTGACGATTTCCGATGATTTCACGGGTGACGGCGGATCGCTCGACGGTTGGTCGGTGACGATCACGACTCTGTCGGAGCGACCCCAGTTCCCACTTGGCGTTACTCCACCGACCTTTACAAACAGCGATCCCGTGACCATCAATGCTTCCGGTACGCCGGTTGTTTCTTCAACGATGGTTGTTGCGGGCGTGACCGGGCAGATTCTGTTGGTCGGCGTCGAGATGGACCTGGATCACGTGGATTGCGGTAACCTGGAGATCTCGCTGACCTCGCCGGCCGGCACGATCGTGACGCTGACGACCGACAATGGCACGGGAATTACCAATGGTTTTTCGAACATGACGTTTACGCCGTTTGCGGGGATCGAGGGGCTGGTTCCGTATACGAACAACGACGATATGGTGACGGATGCGTTGTATGTGAACATGATGTCGGTCCTCTCTGTGTCGCCGGAGGAGTCGCTTTTTGCCGTGCAAGGGGAGAACCCCAACGGGACGTGGATTCTCCGGATTGCTGATGACACGGACATGGAGGGCGGGACGCTTAATAGCTGGTCGCTTCAGATGTACACCTTTGCGTACACCGATGTTGATGTCGACGGCGTCGGCGACATGTGTGACAACTGTCCGCTCGCGGCCAATGCAGGGCAGCAGGATGCGGACCTCGACGGCATCGGCGATGCCTGTGACACGAAGCCGGGGATTACGGGGCATGATGCGTTCGGCTATCGCGTGATTGACTCCAAGACATTGGGCGGGCCGCCGTTCCAGTGGATCGACATTAGCGTGACGGGCACCGCTCAGAACACGATGGGCGGTACGGTCGGACCGATCGCGATTGGATTCCCATTTAGCTACTATGGCCTGCCGCATTCCAATCTGTTCATGGAACGGAACGGATACTTGTCGATCGTGGATGCATCGTCCACGAACAGCATGGGCTTCAATGAGTGTTCGCTGCCCTCGCTGAACGGCCCGGACAATATGGTTGCGGCGGCGTGGGACGGGTTGACGGAAACCCTATCGGGTTTTCCGAATGCGACGGCCTATACGCAGAGCTTTCCGTCAGGCCAGTGTCCGTATGGCGGGTATCCGGGGGCCTGTTTTGTTGCGTTGTGGCGAAACTACTACTACTTCGACACGCCAACTGGCGACGACCGGACGTTCGAGGTCATCCTGTTCGACAATGGCGACATTCTTGTGCAGATTCTGGACGCGGGGGATGAGTTCGGCTCAAGCTCCACGACGGGCATTCAGAATGAGAACAAGCTGGACGGGCTGACTTATCGTTGCAACACTCCAGTATCGATCACCGATCAGCTCGCGGTGATGTTCTTTCTGGATTCACAGGACAACGACGGTATTCCGAGTCGATTCGATAATTGCCCCAGCGCATCGAACTCGGGGCAGGTCGACAGCGATGGGGATGGCAAGGGCAACGCATGCGACAACTGCGTGGGAACAGCCAATGCGAATCAGGCGGATGGAGACGGGGACGGCATCGGAGATGCGTGTGACAATTGCTCCGCCGTTTCCAACGCCGATCAGCTGGATACCGATGGCGATGGAATTGGAGATTTGTGTGACGCCGCGCCGACGGTGAGCGACGGACCCGGGACGCAGATACCGCCCACCACGACGGCGTGTTGCGGGGCAAGCGGTCCGAGCACGCTCATGCTGAGCGCGTTTTTTGCCGTTATTAGCATTGGATGGGGTGCAGCGCAGCGACGGCGTGCCCGCTAAGTGGAATTCACTTCGATCTCGCGCTATCCTTTCCGACTCATCGCGTAACCTCGGGGCGCGAATTCACAGGAGATTCTTATGGTTGTACGGATGTTGCGGCACTCGGCCTGCATGGTGTTGGGGCTTTTCGGTGTGGTCGGTTGTCATCAGCCGGCGTCGTCGTTGAGCAAGGCAAATCTGGATGATGCGGCGAAGGTGAAGGAGGCCGCTCCGTCGTATTGGGAACATGATCCGAACCATGTCGCCGCGAAGAATTTTCGCAATGTCGCCTTGATGGAGTTCGCGGTTGAGTATGTGACGGAGAAGCTTGAGTCGCTCTCCGACAATCAGCCGGGTGTGGTGATTCACGAGTTCATCCCGATCGGGTTTGCCACATCGATGGCCGGCGCGGGGCGGATTCGCGTTCAGATCGAGGAAGGGCTTCGCAAGGAGTTCCCCGATGAGATGTATAAGTACTTCGCGGAGCGGGCGGCGGCGGAGGGGATTCGGTTTGTTCCTCCCGAGTCGATCAAGGCGACGAAGGCGTACAAGAGTCTGAATCTCGGCAAGCCGGGGCACGTCGATCTGGGCCATGCCTTTAACGTGGCGGGGACGGATGTGGGCGTGCCGCGCCTGCTGGTGATTGAGCCAGCCAAGGGATTTGATCTGATTCTCGGCACGAAGGACGGCCGGACTGTCGAGCAGGTGGAGCAGGAGCTGCTGAAGGAACTGGGGGCCGATGCGGCGGTGCGTGTGCGATTTCGGGTGAGCGTCTATCGGCAGGTGGCGTCGATGGAGAAGTGGTCGATTGTCCGGGTGACGAAGGATTCGTCGGTCGGGTTTCACTTTGCCGAGCGATCGCTGCTTTCCGATGAGACGGTGGTGAAGAAGGAAGAGTTCATTCCGGTCGCCGGCATCATCAAGACTATTGACAGCGATTCGTATCGAGTCGCGGTGAAGAAGTTGTATCCGCCGTTTATCTCGATGGCGGTGCACACGCTGGCAGAGCACGCTTTGGCGACGCCGGAGGGGACGAAGTAGTTTGTTTTGACGAGCGGCGCTAGAACCTATCCCATTTCTCAAATGTCAGTATTGCGTCATTCCCGCGCAGGCGGGAATCCAGGGGATTTGCCAAGATTCTGGACCCCCGCCTCCGCGGGGGTGACGGTTTTGGAATAGCCTCTAGGGTTTGCGAAGTTCCTTCAGAAGTTCTCGGGCGGTGTCGGCTTCATGTCCGCCTAGCTTTGACGCTTTTTCCAAGAGTGCGATGGCGTCGGCTGTGCGGCCCGACTGCTGATACAGGACAGCGAGGCGGAGATTGGCCTCGCCGTCGTCTGGCATTTGTTTCACGAGCAATTCATATTCCGCGACCGCACCGGTCAGATCGCCGGTGGCCATCAGCGTTGCGCCGAGTTCGGCGCGAAGGCCGGCGGCGGTGGGCCGTTCGGTGAGCAGGGCGCGATAGTGTGCAATCGCTTCGGGATAGCGGCCGACGCGGGCGAGGCTGTGGGCGAGGTTGTGGCGAAAGATCAGACGGTCGGGTTGGGCGGCGGCGGCTTGCTCGTAGTCTTTCACGGCGGCGGTGAAATTCTGGTCTTCACGGACGACTCGTTCAAGCAGTTCGATTGCGGGGCGATTGTCACGATTAAAGCGCACGGCGTTGATGAGCGATGTTCTGGCGGCGTCGAGTTCCTTCGCGCTGATTTGGAATGAACCCCAGGCCAGCCACGCAAGGGTTGACGTTGGATCGTGCTGCACGGCCGCGGAGAGTGCGGCCCGCGCGCCGACGGCATCGCCACGGTCGGCGAGAAACAGGCCCCACTCGGTCCAGACGTGGGCCGATTCAGGAAGCGGTTCGTCGGGGAGTTTCTTTCGCAGGGATTCGCGCCGGGATTTTTCGATTTCGAGGGCGCGTGTGTAGGCCGAGCGAGCGATGTCGAAGCGGCGAAGGAATGTTTCGGTGTTGGCCCACTTCACCCAGAAGCCGGCGTCGTCGGGATGGGCTTCGGCAACACGGCGGGCGCGGGCGGCTGCGTCTTCGCCGGTGCCGGTCATGAGTTCGAGCCAGGCGATTTGGATGTCGTTGTCGACAGGGTGCATCAGGCCCCAGCGGTCGGCGGTGCGCAAGTGCACGAGGGCGTCGGTGGCGCGCGATCGGTCGGCGGGGGAAAGGGTTGCGAAGTAATTCGGGTCGCGTTGCCAGCCGAAGTTGCTGCCGGGCAGGTCGACGATGATGCTCTGGCCGCGGTAGTCGTGATAGCGCCAGAAGCCGGCGTGTGCGGTGAAGGCGACAAGCAGCACGACTCCGACCATGTAGGCGCGGCCGGCGGATTGGGCGCGGCCGTCGAGCTTCAGCCGGATGCGCTGAAGCATGACGTCGGGGAGGTAGATCATCTGGGCGGCCTTGTGCAGGACGAACGCGAACATTCCGGCGACGCCGAGTGAGAGGAGGAACGGCACGTTTCCGTACAGGCCGCGAAAGGCGAAGAACGCGCCGACGAACATGACGGCGGCGAAGAGTTCTTCGACGATCGTGAGATCGTACTTGGCGGACTTGGTGGGCGCTGAGGCTTTGGCGAAGAGGGACGGCACGCCGAAGCCGACGTAAAGGGCGTCGTTGGGACAGACGCTGACGCAGTCGAGGCACTTCATGCAGCCGGGGTCGACGACCATCTTGTAGAGGTTCACTTCGCGGGCGACGTCGACGTTGGACGTGCAGACGGCGGTGCAATGGCCGCATTGGTGGCAGGCGTCGGTGACGCGAATACGGGCGACGGCGGCCTTGTCGGCAATGCCGAAGAGGGCACCATAGGGGCAGGCATAGGTGCAGAAACCCTTGGCTCCGAGGAAGTAGATGATGGCCATGCCGCAGAGCAGGACGGTGAGGATGGCGATGCCGTAATCGGGGAAGGTGTCCCAGAAGCCGGTGCGGGCGAGGTGCCAGGTCAGCTCGGGGTGAGGGATTCCGACGACCATGCGATACACAGCGGGCCAGAAGAACATGTAGAACGCGGCGAAGGCCGGTACGAAAATCAGCAGGCGCGATCGAAACGGCTTCGGGCGGAGATGAAGTTTCTTGAGCACCCAGAGCGTCAGGTCTTGATAGGCGACGAGGTGGCAGGCCCAGCCGCAGACGAATCGACCGAAGATGAGAGTGAGGGCGATGGCGACGGCGAAGAAAACGAATCCGGCGTTGATGGCGCCGGTGCGGATGGTCTCCATGGATTCGGACGGCTCGACGGGGGTGAGGGTTTTACCCTTGATGAGCCAATGTGCAACGTGGGCAAGGATGAGGACGTGGACGGCGAGCAGCGATGCCGCCCGCCACTTGCCGGACTTGGATGGTCGAATGACCTTTCCGTCGGGGCCGGGCGACACCACTGGGAGTGAGACGCCGCGGGACTTTGGCGTGCAATCGCGTCTGGCGTTCGGCGGTGATGCGGTGTTCTTCATTCAGCGGCTCAAGGCGAACGGGAGCGTCCGCCGGTGCGGTATTCTCGGCACCCGGAGACGTGCGCGTGATTCGCGCCAATCATTATGATAGCCCCGCCTCATACATGAATACTACCCGCGCCAGATTATTGCACTTGGTCCTGCGACGAGAGTGGTTGCGCGTCCATGTTGCGGTGGGCATGGTTCTGATCACGTTTGTCGGTTGTGGGCGGCCGAAGGTCGTTGGCATTCCGCCGTCGGTGTCGGCGGTGGGGCCGTCGCAGCGGCTGATGGCGGACGTGCGGGTGGCGGATGCCCTTTTTTTCGATGCGACAACGGGGCACGTGCGGATTTCGGGGGCGGTGAACTCGGTGGTGGCGTTTCAGTTGATGATCTCGACGCTGGATTCGCCGGCGGCGGGGATCGAGCTGGTGGCGGAGGATTTCAACGAGAACCCGCAATCGCGTGCCGCGTCGTCGCAGCCCGACGAGACTTCGACAGCGAAGACGATCACGCGGGATGCGGTGCGGATGTATCGGCAATGGCCGGTCGCGGTGGAGCGATATCCGAATTGGTACCTTCGCAGTGTGGGTGGATCTCGGCGACGGGAGATTCCGGATGCATTGGTGCCGCTCGATGCTCCGCGGAACGGACAGCCCATTGATCTTCCACCGCGGCGGAATGTGTCGATCTGGGTCGAGGTGACAATCCCGCGCGACCTTCGGCCAGGGGATTATGTGTCGGCGATCACGATTCATTCCGTGGGCGCGGCGGAGTTGCGCGTGCCTGTGGATCTGATCGTGCGCGATGTGTATGTGCCGGTGGAGACGCTGGTGCCGGTGCTGGCGGGTGTGCAGCTTGGGCCGATCATCACGTCGCACTCCGGCGGGGACACGGCGAATGTGCGGGCGGCGCTGGAGGATGAGGGGACGCGCGACGCGATTGTTGCGGCGTTCAAGGTTCTGCACGATCACGGATTGTCACCGTTCACAACCGAGGTGAGGCCTCGACTCGCCCAGGATGTGAGCGGGAAGGTGTCGGTGGATTGGACGGAGTACGACGCGTTTTGTGAATCGCTGATCAGCGGCGCGGCGTATGCGGATGGCCGTGCTGCCGGCGGTTGGCCGATGCCGGTTGATTTGCAGTTGGCCGATCCGGTGCAATATGACGGCGTGCAATCGGCGGCGTATGCGTTGGTCTTGCGAGACTATGTTCGCGAATGTTCGTCGCACTTTTCGGTGAAGGGGTGGCTGTCGAAAAGCTGGGTGTGGTTTGACCTTGCGCGGGGGCCGGAGCCAGGCGCGGCGGAGATGAGCGACTTCCGGCGCATCGCGGCGATCCTCAATCCAGCGGGTGCGGCTCCTCGCAACGCATTTGTTTCGACGTTGATTCCACAGTCGATGCGGTCGTTCGGGTGGCTGGAATATCGCCATGACGATGTCTCGTCGATCGTCGATGTGTGGGCGACGCCGGCGCGGTATCACCATCGGGCGACGCTGGAGCAGGCCCGCGCGGCTGGAAAGAAGCTGTGGCTGGTTCCGAGTCAGCCGCCGTTTGTCGGGAGCCTGGCGGTCGAGGCGCCGTCGACTCACGCACGAAGCCTGCCGTTGCAGGCGTTTCTTGAAGGCGCGGATGCGATCATGATCGATCGGGCGACGGACTGGCCCACGAAGGCGCTTGAGGAACCGATTGTTGACCGGCGGGCGCCGAGTGATGCATGGTTGATTTATCCCGGAGACTTTGCGGGGTTGAAGCAGCCGCTGCCGTCGCTTCGGCTCAAGCAGCTTCAACAGGGGTTGCAAGACGTGCAGCTTCTTCGATTGCTGGATGTGCTCGGCTATTCGGAGACGGCGCGGCTCTTGGGGCAGTCGCTGATCAAGTCGTGGGGGACGGAGGCGTACGGGGATAATTTTCTCGACGGCGTCTATCGTCGGCGGGCGGACGATCCAGCGGTGTGGCATCTGGCGAGGGAGTTGCTGCTCGACGAGGTGTCGTTCGCGGTGAGCGAGCGTCCGAAACAGTCGATCGACCGGGCCACGAATCGCGCGGCGTGGGCGAAGTTTCTGACGGCGACGCGCGGGGTGGAGGTTACGCCGGAATCCACGCGCATCACCGTTGTTCGCCGGCCGGTGAGTGATTCGCTGACCGGCCAGGCGCGCCCGGGGCGCAGCCTGGTGGTGACGCATGATGTGACGATTCGAAATGAGATGCGCGTTGCCGTGCAGGGGGAGTTGAAGACGGGCGCGCTTCCGCCGGGCGGACGGGCGCGGCAGTCGGTGCTGCCGGTCGGCGCGCTGGATGAGTGGCAGACGGTGCGTCGCACGTTGTCGTGGGAGTTCGAGAACATTCTGCCATGCGATCTGGATGGGCATTACGTCCAGCGTATCGTCTATGACACGGATCAGGCAGGCGAGGTGCAGGCCGATTGCGTGCTGAGCCTGGTGCGGGCCAACCCTGCGGATGTGGCGCCGACGATTGACGGAAGCCTGACGGACTGGGTGCCGAGCGAGTTCAACACGGCGGGGGATTTTCGACTGATCACCGGCGGGTCGGGCGCGGTCGGCCCTGATGACTTCACGAAGGGGCTGCTGTCAGCGGCGGCGCGACCACGCGCGGAGAGTCAGACCGTGGCGTACTTCTGCCATGACAAGACGCATCTTTATGTCGGGCTTCATGCGGCGTCGCCGGCGGCGCGAAGCGCGGACGATCAGCCGAAGCGAATCACGAGTGACATCGAGTATGACGGATTGATGCCGGTCGGCGAGGACTTGGTAGAGATTCTTCTCGATCCGACGAACGGCGGTTCGCGGCCGGACGATCTGTATCACGTAGTAATCAAGTCGAACGGGCTGGCGGTGTTTGAGAAGGGCGTGGGGGTGAAGCCGCCGATCTGTCGGCGCGAACCGTGGCCGACGGGTGAACCTGCGTACGCGGTGCAGCGGACGGCGTATGGATGGTCCGCGGAGTTGGCGATTCCGCTTCAGTCGTTTGAAAAGGCAGCATCGGACTTGGTGTGGGGGCTGAACATCACGCGATTGGAACCGACGCGGGGGGAGTATTCAGACTGGGCGCGCGTTCCGAGACATAGCTACAACCCGCGCTGTCTGGGGAATTTGATCTGGTCGGAGTGATGAAGGCCTATGGGGCGATGCCGAGTGCGCCGATGTCGGGGAGACCAGTGGGTTTCGGTCGACCATCGAGATTGAAATTGATCGAGAGGCCGAACCGCTGTTGGAAGGTGGTGTAGGCCGCATCGGCAAGGCCGGCGCCGAGGGCGATGCTAGTGGGTTGCAGGTGGAAATCGGCGGTGAAGGCTGGGTCGCCAATGAGAGAGCCCGCGCCGAATCCGGTGTCGGCGAACAAGTCGCCGACGGTGTTGTAGTCGGCGGTGATTCCGCCGGGTTTTACGATGTTGAAGCGGACCAGGCCCGTTGACTCGTAATGCAGATTATTTTCCAGCGTCGTGAATGAATCGATGGTGTCGGGCACGAGATATACGTGCTGGGCGTGTTGGCCGGTTGTCTGGAACAGCCGCTCGTTCAGGTCGGCGATGATGTTGTTCCGGACGACCTGGGTGCAATGGTCTGGATTGACGAGACCGAAGAACCCAAGCGAGATTCCCTGATCGCAGCGGCGGATGGTGTTTCCGATGATTCGAGACTGTGCCTCCTGTCCCTTCTGAATGGCCCAGCCGCGCAGGGCCGGGTTGCCGAAGATGGCGCGGATGTCGTAGATGAGATTTCCGATCATGTACGACCGGGCCGATTTGCCCGCAGGGAGCAAGCCGATATTCTCGTGGTGAATGCCGATCTCGGCGTCGTAGATGGCGTTACCGATGATCCAGATGTCATCGCTGCCGGGCCAATCGGCGGTGCGGTCGTCGTCGTGAATAGTGATGGCTGAGCCCTGGGAGGAATTGGACTGGCGAACGGTGTGGCAGATGTTCTGCGAAGCGATGCTGGTGACGCCGTGTTTGTAATCGATGCAGTTCTCTTTGAAGTTGTGCAGGTAATTGCGACCGACATAAACCTGCCGCGCGGGCGTCTGGTCGGAGGCCGCATTGGCCCGGCAGACGCTGATGCCGTCGCCACGAAGGTGATGAATGTGACAATCCATGACCCAGAGGTTTCGCGTGTTTCCGGCGAGGAGGCAACCGCCGTAATCGTTGGCGCCGGTCAGGTTGTTCCACTGGGAAAAGTTGCGAATCTCCACGTCGTAGATGACGACGTTTTCGGTGAGCATAGAGGGGTCGTTGAGGGAAGGGTCATAGGTGCCGACTCCGACGATGACGCCGAATGGGTTCTCGGTGTCGTTGGTGGGCTGATCGCGAATAATTGAATGCCGCAAGGCCACATGGTGGAAGACTTTGTAGGGTGCTTGTTGGCTGGCGACGACGACGAACCAGTTGGCGCCGACCATGCCGGTGACGAAGTCCTGTGCGTCGAACTCCAGGTTCTCGCAGATGATGTAATTGCCTTCAATGGACATGGGGCGGCGGAACAGGGTCTTGTTCGAAACGCTCGGGCCGCGGATGAAGATGGGGCGGTCCGCCGTTCCTTCGCCGGTGATGACGTAGCGTGAGAGCGTGGCGACGTTGTTTCCGTGCAATTCCACGACGCTGCCGGCGGGGAGGTCGTTCGGGATGCGTCGGCGCGGGCGATCGGGGGTTCCGAATTCGTTGCCTTGATCATCGCCAATGTCGAAGTCGATGTAGTGGGTATAGGGTCCGTTGCCGGCGTCGGGGTAGGGCATGAGACGACCGCCGAAGTCGTATTCTTGGCCGGCGTACATCCAATGTGATTGGGTAATGCCGAAGCTCGGCGCGGAGATGCCGACGGGGGGGACGAAATTGGCGGCGACGGAGATGGTTATGGCGCGGTGAACGATTGTCGTGCCGTCGGTGGCGGAATAGGTGAAGGCGTCGAGGCCTTCGTAGTTGGCTGCGGGGTAATACGTCAGGTTCGGCGGCGTGCCGAGGAGCGTGCCATGCACGGGCGGGCTGTTGACGCTGAAGGCGAGGCTGTCGTATTCGGCGCCTTCGATCCACGCGGGCAGGCCGATGACCTTCTGGCGATTCTTGAGCACGAAGACATCGGGGTATACCGGTGGTGGGGGTGGAGGAGGAGGCGGTTCATTGGCGGGCTGCGAAGTGGGTGGTTGTTCGCTGGTCGGCGGATCGAGATCGCGGACGTTGGGGTCTTGTTCTTGCTGAGGCGTCGTGGGGTTGCCGAGGTCGGGGAGGACCTGGGTTTCACAGGCCGACAGCGCAAGCAGCGCGAGGAGTGCGAGCGCGGTGATGGAGCGTCGATGCAAGGAATTGATGCGAAAGGATTTCATGCCACCGCGCCATCTCTTGGTCCCCCAGCCGGCACCGCTTCCTGGTTAAGCGTGCGTTGTTCAAATATAGAATATGCAGGGATCGTCCGGGTCCTGAAAAAATCGGTTTTTCGGGGTGGCGGTTCGGACGGGGCTGAAAAGCGGGTTTTACCGGGGGGCGGGCTTATCGGAAGGGGGGTGGCCGACACCGGGACCATTGCGGCGTGCCTCGGCGATCGCCCCCCGAACGCCTTTCTGTCCCACTTTTCCGCCTGACTACCAATTAGGGCAAAATGAGGCAGCGTTTTGGAAAACAGGTGTCGTTTGCTGGCGTTTGCCGTCGCGGCATATGCAGAGGGGCCAAGGGGCTGATGGTCCAAGGGGCCGTGTGAAGGCGGTGTCGCTGTACGACGGCTATGGCATTTGTGGGCGCAGAGCATGCGCGGGCCTCCTTCCAGAAGGTTGAACGAATACTAACAGATTCCTAACTAATATAGCAAGCGGAATCGCCTGGGCAAGGGGAATCCGGGATTATTGTTAAGGAGGTGTAAGTCGTTGGCGGGCCGGGGCCATAAAGATTTCCTGGTCGCTGCCCAGGATGCGTCGGTTTGGATTATCGACTCCCGACCCCTTTTCCGCCCCTCCCGACCCCTTTTCCGCCCCGGCGTCGTCATGAAAGACGCGCGCCCGGCCGTTGCCGCGATTGATGACGTGGTAACAGATTCCGCCGATGGCAGCACGAGCGGTTCGAGGCATGGGGGCACAGACTATCCGGCTCGCTTCCGTCCGTCAATGGAAAAGTAGAATGACCCGAATGGCATTAAGTTAATCGACTTCCCTTTTTGTTC
>CAZSBF010000100.1:4453-15418 GCA_964605185.1 uncultured Planctomycetaceae bacterium | reverse complement strand
CGTTTGCCGTTGGCTGCCGACCCCACGGTATCGGCCTCGCACGAGGCTCACGAAAGGGCTAGACACGTGCCCTCAGAGGAGGTTAGGGGGCCTTAATTAAGGCGGCAAGGGCCGGACAAAGCGACTCTCAAATCGGCCGGTAGTAATAATCCCGCTTCTGCGGACGCCAGCCCGCTTCCGTAATCAGCCGACGAATCTCCCCCTCATCCAGCCGATACGTGGTACCGGCAGCGCTGACGACATTCTCCTCCATCATCACGCTGCCCATGTCGTTCGCACCATAGAACAATGCGAGCTGCCCGATCTTCGGCCCCATCGTCACCCAGCTCGATTGAATTTGCGGAATGTTGTCGAGATACAGCCGCGAAAGCGCCAGCATCGTCAAATACTCATGCGCATCCGCGAGCAGGAGGTGCTTGCCATCGTTGAGTGGTCGAGATTTCGACGTTTCCTCCGGCAGGCGCTTCATCCGCCCCAGCGGCGTATTCTCCGGCTGAAACGTCCAGCAGATATACGCCCCAAACCCGCCGCCATTGCCGCGCGCCAGCGATTCATCCTGCAAGTCTCGCAGCAGCCGCAAATGTTCGAATCGCTCCTCCAGCGTCTCAATATGCCCGAACATCATCGTGCAGCTTGTGCTCATGCCAAGTATGTGGCACTGCCGCATGACCTCCAGCCACTCCTGCGTCAGCGTCTTGCCGATGCCGATCTTGTTTCGCACGCGGTCGGAGAGAATCTCCCCGCCGCCACCCGGCACCGTGTCCAGCCCCGCTTCCTGCAGCCGCGCCAGCACATCGCGAATGGTCATCCCAAAGATCCGGTGAAACGCAAAAATCTCCGGCGGACTGAACGCGTGTACATGCACCCCCGGAAAGTTCGTCTTGATAAACCGCATCAACCCGAGATACCACTCGAACGGCAGCCCCGCCTCGCCGTCCGCCGGCACGAGTCCGCCTTGCATCAGAATCTGCGTCCCGCCGATGGCAACGAGTTCCTCAATCTTCTTGCCGATCTGCTCATACGTCAGCGTGTAACCGCTCGGCAAATCCTGACGCCCGGTGTTAACGCCCGGCACATCCGCCTTGAAGTTGCAGAAGATGCACTTCGCCGTGCACCAGTTCGCATAGTTGATATTGCGATCGACGACATACGTTCGATAGTCCTCGGGGTGCAGCCGCTGCGTCACGTCAAACGCTCGCCGCCCAAGCTCATGGATCGACAAGTCAAAGTACATCCCGCGCAGATCGGCCTCGCAAAGCCGCGGCGTATTCGCCACTGCCGGTGCAGCCACCATCGTCATGACGCCGCTCCATGCTTTTCAATCAACTCGAAGAATCGCTCCATCCCCGTACGCATCTCCGGCGTAATCCGATATTTCATGATCCGAGTGAGATAATCAATCGCCGTCTCCACCGGCCACCCATGCCGCGGCGCCGCCTCAATCGCCAACTCCCGCGCCCGCGCCATCCCCGCGTCGCGAGCCTTCTCCAATTCCACCGCAAGCGACGAAAGATTCGCCCCGCGCCTCCCAAACCACGCCGCAAACACAAACGGCAACCCCGTCAGATGTTTCCACGCCGCCCCGAGGTCGACCTCAAACCCAAGCCCGATCCCGCGCGGCGCCCGCCGAACGACCTTATCCCCAATCAGCAGCACCGACTCCACATCCCGCCAGTCCGACTCCGCCCCGGTCTCTTCCCATGGGACGAGCTCCAGCGCCTGCCCATACATCTCCCGCCAAAGCACATTCGCCAGTGCGATGGACGTGTGCGAATCTGCATCAACGTGCAACTGCCTCATCCGCTCCGCCGGCACTCGCGAAAACACCCGAACCGTCAGCGTCTCCCCATCGCTGGCAATGCACGCATCCGAAATCGGCGCAAGCGTCTCCCGATTCCGCCAATAATCAACCACGGGAAGGAGTGCCACGTCCGTTCGCCCGTCGGCCAAGTCCCGAATCAGCGCCGACGGCACCCCCGGCGAAAGCGCAAGGTCCGCCCGGTCGAGCAGCGCATGGCGCAGCGGCAGGGCGTTAAGAAAGGAAACCACCCCCAACCGCCAGGTCGCGGTCGAGGTGTGGGCTGTGTCGGCAGGAGCGGTCGGCACCATCGCGGCGGGATTATAAGGATATGGCACGCCGGCGGGGGGCCCGGGGGCCGATGACCGGTGTTTTCACCATTCCTGAAAACAAGCCCCCCTCACCGCAATCGCCCTTTTCCGCCGACGTATAATGACGTGGTCGCCCCACCCTCAGCGGGGGCGTCAATGGAGCGGATCGTGGACGAAACCACCGTTAGCCTTGGCCAAACCCTCCAACAGGGGACCGCCGACATCATCGTTTCCCTGTTCCAACTCGTCCTGAACCTCATCGTGATCAGCTTCCAGGTCGTGTGGACGGCATTCTTCTCCGGCGTCCTCCCGCCGTAATCCGGCCCGCTCACGGCACATCATCCGTCCGCCCATCCCGCCGGTGCCCATTCTCGTCATAGAGACTCAGATCCACGTTCAGCAGCCACTTCGTCGTCGTCACGATCTGCCCCGTGTGGAAGGCAAAGTGCTCCACGATGTGCATCACCGCCGCGATCCCCGTCACCCGATACTCCTGAATCGTCCGCACCCGGGCCAGTTCCTCCGCACCTAACTCCCGAATCACATTACAGACGGCCGTCACCGCCTCCGCCAACGGCCCGACCACCCGATCCCTCGGCATCGGGCCTCTCGCGTCGAACTCCGCCTGCCGTTCCCGGTGAAACGATTGACCCGCCAGCCCCGTCAGCACCCACTGACAGATGTTCCCGCGAAGGTGCAGCAACAGATTCGCCACGCTGTTGCTCCGTTCATTCGGCCGGAACCAGAGCTGCTCATCCGTAAGCAACCCGGCACATCGCGCAATCTGCGCGTGATGATCCTCCAGCTTCCGCGCGGCGTACTCGGTAAATGCTGTTGCGAGCGATGATTCGTCCATCTTTTCATCATACTGCGGCACTGGCCTCGCGCGGAACCGCACATTCAGAGCACATGGCGCAAGCCTTGTGGCATGTCGCGCAACCACAAGACTGCAAGACACATTCGGTGCGTCGTCCGACCGAAGTAGTAGTGGGGCGGGCCTATCAAAGTGGGGCGGGCGTCCCCGCCCGCGTTAGACAGTGGGGCGGGCGTCCCTGCCCGCCACAACCTCGCGCCGAACCGCCCAGCCAGAGATATCATCCGCCCATGCGAATCCTGATCGACGATACCGTCTGGGGCATCCCCCATCTCTTCGAACCGCTCGGCACAGTCCGCACCTATCGCGGCCGCGCACTCACGGCAAAGGATCTCGCCGACGCCGACGCATTGATCGTGCGCTCCGTCACGCCCGTCACCGCCGACGTGCTTCGCGATACGCCCGTCCGCTTCGTCGGCACCGTCAGCACCGGCGACGATCACATCGACACGGCCTGCCTCTCCGTCGCCAACATCGCCTTCGCCTCCGCCGCCGGCTTCAACGCACGCACCGTGGCGGAGTATGTCCTCGCCGCAATGCTCGAACTCGCCCGCCGCGATTCGTTCGAATTACCATTGAAAACACTGGGTGTTCTGGGTGTCGGCCGCATCGGTTCGATCGTCGCCCGGTGGAGCGAATTGCTCGGAATGAAAGTCCTGCGCTGCGATCCACCACGCGCTCTCGTCGACGGTGGTGCCGGTTTTGTCACGCCCGAAACACTTCGCCGCGAATCCGACATCATCACAATCCACGTCCCGCTCACGGACGATGGCGTCGATGCAACGCATCAAATGATCGACGCCGCGTGGCTCGCTGATCTGCGCCCCGGCACGATTGTCATCAACACCTCCCGCGGCGATGTTGTTAACGAAAGCGCCTTGGTAGCAGCGATTCCCTCAAACCAATTGCACGCCGCGCTCGACGTCTGGCACGCCGAGCCGCGCATCAATCGTGAACTCGCCGATGCCTGCGCCCTCGTCACGCCGCACATCGCCGGCTACTCATTCGATGCCACCCGTCGCGGTGCATGGATGATCCGCAACGCCCTCGCCCGATTCATCGGCGCGCCCGAGCTTGCCGAATCGCTGATTGATGAAGGCAAGCCGCATCAGAGGATGCCGTTGTCGGATGAATCCCTCGCCGCATCCCTTCGCGATGCCGTGTCCGCGTCACTGAATATCGTCGCGATGGATTCCGCCCTGCGCACCTGGCTTTCCGGTCCGGCCGAAGCCGTCGGCTTCGATGAACTCCGCCGAAATGCCCTCTCTCGACGCGAGTTCACGGCCATCGCCCCCATCGTTCACCCAAAATCCGCACACCAAGCCGCGCCGGTCCTGCGGAAGCTGGGCTTCAGAATCCCATAAACGCGCCCCGCGGGTCGGCCATATAGGGTGATTTACCTAGCCGTAATCTGTTCCGTTTATGCGAAGTAGCCGTCTGTCCCGGCTCGTCCGTCTTCATTAGGGCAGGAATAACGGGGCGACCCCGGCTGCCTGCCCGGCTGTAACTGGTTGCCATGGCATAACTTAGGACAGCCGCAAAAAATAATGGATTTGTGCAAGGTCTGCCTTGAAAAGACTCCGCCAATCCGGGTAATATGGTGTGTAAGGTATGTGGCCAGTAATCTGACCGCAGACCCCGCGCTCCCTACGCCCAGATTGGGTGGGGTCGCAAGAGAAAAACTGATGCCGGTTACTGCGGGATCAGGGTCAATCAGCAGTGTCTGCCTTTGCAAGAGGCGAATAGATGCTGCAATGCGAGATGAAGGCCGCAATAAGATTGCGGTTTCAGCCCGTAAACGTTGATCCGATTCGCGAGTTTTGGTAACATGGCAGTGTGGAGAGAAGTTTCGGAGGGCGACATCGGGGTGCGCGAGTTGGCAGATTCGCGATTTATTCCGGTTGAATAGCCCTCAACCAGGTTCGACAACGGATGGCAGTCCGGCGTTGAGTTTGGCTTCGCGAGTCGGGATGTTCCCGGCCGGCGAAGAGAAAAAAGCGAATTGGGAACGAGCGACCTGATGCACCGGTATGCTAAGGTCCAATGAGAGTCGAAAGACTCGTTAGCATTAAGTTGCTCGTTAAAGAGCAGGGAGTACAGCTCAAATGAAGCGAACCTCAATGATTTTGGCATGTGGCATCGTGGCCGGCTTGGCCGCGAGCTCAATGGCTCAGGATTCAAGCATTTTCTACGACGTTCGTGATAACGTCACGTCGGCTGGCACCGGCATCGGCGGCCAGTTGATCGGCACACCGGCAAACCCCTACACGCTGGGCCAGAACCCGGCTGCAGGTTCAGGTAACTCTGCTGACCGTTTCGGCACCGCTGCAGTGAACGCTGGTGGCCGGGGAGCGGGTGGTGTCCTGCGAATCGGTCCGGTTCAGGCCAACAACGCCCACGCCACGGCGAACCCCGCTGGTTCCGGCACTGGCTGGCCGAACTATGACGTTGACACGAATAATGCGACCGGGCGTTTCTGGCTCTACCTGAATGCCAACGATGACCTCTCAGGTACCGGCGACGTCATCAGCTCGATCGGTCTCGATCATAACATCACCAACGGCCCGCTCGTTGCTACCGCCCGCAACGGCATTGCTTCGGTGGCCTTCACAATGTTTAATGATGCCACGGTTGCTGCTCAGGCGGGTGGTTCTCCGACAGTGCCTTGGAATGGTGTCGTCGATGGTGCCAGCAATCTGGGCACCCCGCCAAGCGTCCTCGGTTCCAAGGCCGTCCGCGTTCCGGTCACCACCGGCCCGGCCTATGCCGCGTCACTCGGCATTCAGCCGAACGCCGGCCTCTATCGAATCGGCCAGCTTCGCGTGACCGCTGGTGCCCGAAACTGCACCCAGCGCAATTCGAACCTGCATGTCGATAACTCGACCTATACCCTCAAGGCCTCGGTAAACAACCTGCTCTGCACCCGTGTGTTCCAGAGCGGTGGCGATGCCGTTGAGAACATCTCGATGGGTTATGACCCCTACGTTGCAAATGGCACGTTCGGCACCCTCGACGCTTCCGTCAGCGGCAGCGTGGTTGGTACGTCGGCCGCTCCTGATGCTGCCATCCAAATCCGACTCCGGGGTGACTTCAATGGTGACGGCAACGTAACCAACGGCGACTTGGCCGGATTCAACAATGCGTTGGGCGCCAATACTGCTGGAACACTAAAGGTGTCCCAGACCTATCTTGGTGACTACAACAATAACCGGACTGTCACGAATGCCGACTTGGCCGGTTTTAGCCAGGCCTTGGGTAACTCTGGTGTGAGCCCGTGTCCGTAAGTATCTGTACGTGAAATGCCTCTCACTGGATCATCGCGTGTGCGATGGCTCTTGAGAAGTGAGGGTTCGGAATAGTAAGGTAAGGGGAAAGATCTTAAGTAGTCTTTCCGGAAATTTCTTGAAGGAGAGTGAAATGAAAGTTGCAATGCGAGTTATGGCTGTCGCCGCGATGTTGGCGATGGCGTCGGCTGCGAAGGCCGACACGGCCGTGTGGTTCATGGCCAGTGCGCCCGCCGGTGGTGCTGCGATCGATCAGCAGGGCGGTCCTGGTCAAACGCTGCTCTTGAGCTGCGACGCCTCACTTCCAGCGGTTTGCACGTGGACGATCAGCATCGCGTTTGCCAACGATCAGGGCGATTCGCCAATCGTTGGTTGGGCGAGCGACCTCGTCATGGGTCCGGAAGCTGTTGGCAAGATCGACATCGTTCCCGGCTCGTTCGCTTACAATGCGGGCGCTGGGTTCGGCGTTCATACGCCTGCTGCTGGTCCGGCCATTAACAACGGCCCGGCCTTGCTGACAAATGCCAATGGTAGCGACACGTCCTTCGTTGGACAGTCGAGTGGAACGCTTGCCTCGTGGACTCTTCGCAAGACGAAGACCGCTGGCAACATCAACATCGACACCATCGGTCACGTCGCGGGCAACCTCGAGTGGGCGAATGCGGACGGTGGATATCCGAACATCAACGGCGTCCTTGAGGGCGGCGGTGCTGGTAACGTCCTTGGCGCGGCCATGGTTATCCGCAACTTCCCCGAGCCGTCGTCACTGGCCCTCCTCGGCCTCGGTGTCCTCGCTCTGATCCGCCGCCGCTAATTGCGGTTACGGAATGACTTTCCTCGATCCATTGGATCGTGGTGAAGTATGGTTAGACATTAGCGGTCGCCCTCCTTGTGGGGGCGACCGTTTTTTTTGCATAGTCGATTGCCAGAGAATAGAATGTCTTGGGCCGCAGACTCATAGCGGCCTGTGCAATCCTGTTACGCGTCGAACCGAGCGCGATCAATGGCGTGCGGATTCTGCGTTCGGGTATGCAATCAAGCAATCAGATAGCAAAGTGGAGTAGTGCCATGTCTGGGAACTATGCGTCGAGGCTTTTGCTTTCCGCTTGTGCGTTTGCGTGGGTAGCATGCCCGCCACCGGCCTCGGCCCAGGATACGCTTGACTCCGGTGACATTGATCCCGCTTGGTTGGAATCGAATCGATTTGAGGCCAATAGGCAGATAGAGTTGTTGGTCGCCGCGTATGCGCTGACCCCCGAGCAAGATGCAGCGCTTCGGCTCGAAATGGAGGTCAGGCTGCAGAAACAGTGGGCATTCGAAAGCAAAGAACTGGCGGAGCTAAAAACGTTGGCAGATGCTGCACAAGCATCGGGCGAAGATGAATCAACTCCGGAGATGCTCGCCGCCGCAGCCAAGGTCAAATTTATTGTTGAGAACCAGCCGTTTTCCGAAGACCAGGTTGCCGGATGGGTGGAAAAAAACCTCAACGTCGTCAACAGCCAGGAAGGCCGTCTCCGTTGGGAAGAACTTCGCTCCGTACAAGGCGCCAAAAAGGTAGACGCCGAGGAGACGCTTCAAGAAGACACCAGCTTCAAAGGCGACCTCTCAAACGCCCGAACCGTTTTCGAGTCTGTCCCCGTCCCTGAATCCGGCGAGCCGCTGCCCAGCGGCGAAAAAGGCGCACGCGTCGCCCCAACCGCCGTGAAGAAGCGCACCGATCACGCCGCCGTTGTCCCGCCAAACCTGACGGCCGCAAACCCCGATCTCGCCCCCAAGAACGCCAAGCAACAGGCCGCCGCCAAGCAGGCCCAGTCGGCCGGTCAATCTGGAACCGATGCCGCCAATCCCGCCAAGCCTGAATCCCCGCAGACGGCAAAGCCAGTGCCCGAAGCGCCGCGCACGCCCGAAGTAAAACCTCATCAATCAGCCGAGGTCGTCCCGGCCGTAGCGCCGCCGCTCGACGATTGGGACAAATACGTCCTGACCCTCGCCGGCAAATACAGCTTCGACGACGCCCAAATGACCAACGCCCAGTCGATCCTCCGCGACCTCAAGCGCCGGGCCAATCAATACCGAATGAGCCGCTCCGATGCGATCGCCAAGGCCCAACTCATGACCGAAGCCAAAGCCCGGGAGGCCGAGCTAAAGGTGTTGAACCGCCCGTTGGATGCTATGTTCGAAGAGTTGAAGCAGCGCCTCGAGTCCCTGCCGACGGCCGACCAGCGTTCCAAGGCCGGTGCCACACCACCCGCCAAGGCCAAAGACGCCAAGAAATAGCCCCCGCGTGAAGGCGGTTCGGGCAATTCTTGCACGCCTTGGTCGTTTCCGGGCACGGCAAAGGCCTCGGCGACTACAATTCCATTAACCGCCCTGATCTCCGCCGATGAAGACAGGTCGGATGGTGGTCTCGTCATGCGTGTCAATCTCGGCCAACAGGTTTTGTTCTCCGCGTCCCTGGTCGCGTCCCTTGCGATCAGCCTCGACGCCCAAGTCGATCACCGCGTCAATCAGGGAAACACCCAAACCGGCGGCTATCAGCTCGACAAAAGCCCTCAGGCCGGCTCCGGCGGCTTTAACATCTCGCGCCCCGGCTTCGACTACGGCGCCCGCGCCAACGCCATCATCACCAACAATGTCACTGGCATCGGCGGCTTCAAAGGCTATTCCCCGCTCTACCAGAACAACGCGTTCCGAGGCGATCTGCCTTCGACCGGCCTTTCCGATTTCCAATCGCGAGGTGTAGGAGTTCAGGACGTAGGCTCAAGCCGCACGATCGCCCCGTCGTACTTCTACGACCCAACGCGCACAATCGCCGACGTGGGCCAAATTCGTCAGGGTCTGAACGCCCCCGGCACGTCGCGGCTGTCCTCCACGAATATTCCGATTGCCAACCCGGTTTCACCAAACCGCCGACCATTGCCCAACGTCCGCGACCCTGCCGACACTCGTACGCAATTTGACACACCTGCGATCGGCATATCGACACGCCAAACCTTGACCCCGCTGCGCCCGGTTCCAATCGGGAGTGTCGCCCCGGCGTTCCGTGCCGCGGCCTCTTCGTCCATCTTTGGCACCGTCACACCGGACATCGATCCAACGCTTCCCTCCGGTTTGAGCGTGGACAGCCGCCTCGACCAGGTGAAAGTCGGTGAGACATGGAAGGACTTGGACCTGCCCGAAGCCGAGCGAAAGGCACTTGAATCACGGCCTGACCGCGGCACCGTCTCCCAGACCATTGAAACAGCGAGCACGTTAAATACCCCGCCGGTTACGGACGGGCGCCTCGATTCAACGGTCCTTGCGAAGCCGGCCTTGTCGCCCCTTCCAATGGACGGCAAAGCCCCCGCCAATCTCGGCGAAGATCGCTTCGCCGACTTCTTCAACGCCATTCGCGCTGCCGATCAGGCCGGCGTGAAAGACCTGAGCTTCGAGCCCAAGGCCCCGCCTGCCAATACGGCCGCGCCACCGGGTGAACGTACAAACTGGAGCATTCCTGACACGCTCGTTCGCAAGCAGTCGGAGGGCATTAATCAACTCGCCAGCGCCGCGAAATGGGCCAAGGATGTGCTCGATGATCCGGTCACGACGTTCGCCGGAAAGTACGCAAACAGCCTCAATCAATACATGGCCGATGGCGAGTCGGATATGCACCGCGGTGACTATTACCGTGCCGCCCGCTCGTTCGACGTGGCCCGCACGATCGATCCGTTCAATCCGCTACCTCACCTGCATCGCGGCCACGCCCTGGCCGCCGCCGGAGATTACGTCTCCGCCGTCGCGAACCTTGAGATGGGGTTGAAACGCTTCCCGCATATCGCTGCATTCAAGATGGATCTCGTAACCCTCGTCGGCAATCGCGACATCTTCGACGTCCGCCGCGCCGACCTCGAGAAACGTCTGGCCGTCAAAGATCAATACGACTTGCGCTTCCTGTTGGGGTATCTGGAGTGGTATTCCGGCCTGCCCGAAGACGGAATGAAGAACCTGCGACAGGCCGCCGCAAACGCCCCGACCGACAGCCCGATCCGGTCCTTCGCCGGACTTCTCTCCGGCGATCAGCCTCTGCCTGAACTGCCGAAATAGTCCAACTCTAGGGTGATCACCCTAATAAACCCCCCAACCGTCATAGGTAAGAAAAGTTGCCAAGCTTCCCATTTTCTGCTTGACACCCCCCCAAAAAAAGAAAGCACCGAGCGCCGCAGGGGCAATCTCGGTGCTTTCCGGAGGGGAAAGAAGCCTGTTTGAATTACCCTGATTTCAGGGTCATTTGAAGCGATCAGCCTCCGTTAAGATTTAGTTTCCAACCGCTTCCGGAAATATTATACGCGTCACCTACGGCGACATCCATATTATCGACATTTGCTTGCAAACCCTGTATCCCATGACCCTGGTGCCCAAGGAGGGGGGGTATTATCGGAAACTCACAGCCCCGATAGGCCATCCACTCTCTTTGTACGCAAAATGCCTGGTTGGGGTTCATTCGCGGTTCCAGGAGGCTCCAAACACCAGAAACCCGCTTTTGGGGTCGTCAACGGTTGACAGTCCCGTCCCGTCGCCTAGACTGCGGTTTCCGAGGTTTTTGACGCCTTGGGGAAGCGATTGGCGGGGCAATTGGCCTGATATCTGGCCATCGGTCCCGACACATCCCTCAAGGGGTACGCCCGGTAGGTTGAATGACCGCGTAGCTCAGCTGGATAG
>CAZSBF010000100.1:0-4443 GCA_964605185.1 uncultured Planctomycetaceae bacterium | reverse complement strand
CGGGGCACGGCTCTTAACTGCCGCAACTCTCGACAGTCGCCATGGATCTTGTTATGAAGTGCAGTTCGCCGTTCGGGTGTCCACCCTGTTTTCGGGGGCGGCCGGACGACCCAAGACCCCGTAGCTCAGCTGGATAGAGCGCAGCCCTGCGAAGGCTGAGGTCGGTGGTTCGAATCCACTCGCGGTCGGTATTTGCCCCGTAACAGTGTTTCGCGGCCGCGCCCGGGTTTTGAAACTTCCGCGCGATCGCCGATTCCCCATTCACTACAATCTCGCCTGATGATCGCCACCCAAACCGTTCCATCCCTCGCGGACATCGCCGCGAAAGTCTTGGCGGGTGAGAGGCTCACCTTCGATGATGGTGTGCGCCTCTACGCGTCGCGGGATATTCACGAAATCGGCCGGCTCGCCAATATCGTCCGCCGCCACATGAATGGCGATCGCGCCTACTACAACATCAATCGCCACATCAACTATTCGAACTTCTGCGTCCTGCGCTGCAAGTTCTGTTCGTTCTACCGTCCCTATGCGAAGCCCGGCCAAAACTCCAAGGCGGCGGACCTTCGCCTGCCCCAAGTCGGCGCTCCACGCGATGATGGCTACGAACTAACGCTCGACGATATCACCACCCGCGCACGCGAGGCCTACGACGCCGGCGCGACCGAAGTCCACATCGTCGGCGGCCTGCACCCCACGCTTCCCTTTGATTTCTACCTCGACATGTGCCGTCGCATCCGCGCTGCCTGTCCGCGCATGTGCATCAAGGCGTTCACCGCCATCGAGATCATTCACTTCACGCGGATTACAAAACCCCGCCTCTCAATACAACAGGTGTTGGAGCAGCTCCGCGATGCCGGCCTCGACACCCTTCCCGGTGGTGGGGCGGAGATCTTCGACGACCGCGTTCATGATGAGGTGTATCAATCAAAAGTCGGCGAGCAGGGCTGGTTCGACGTCCATCGCACGGCTCACGAACTCGGCATCCCGACCAATGCGACGATGCTCTACGGCCACGTCGAACGACCGGAAGAACGCATCCGCCACATGGTGAAACTGCGGGAGCAGCAGGACGCATCGTTGCGCAAGAGTGCTGCGGCGTTCAACTGCTTTATCCCGCTTTCGTTCATCCCGGACGGGAGCGCGCTGGCCGACCTGCCCGGCCCGACGGGCTTTGATGATCTGAAAACGCTCGCCATCAGCCGACTGATGCTCGACAACATCCCGCACATCAAAGCGTTCTGGATCATGCAATCCGCAAAGCTGGCGCAGGTCTCGCTGAATTGGGGCGTGGACGACCTTGATGGGACGGTGGTCTATTACGACATCACCAAGCGCGAAGGCGGCGCAGGCAATACACACCAGGAATTGACCGTGGATCAGATGCGCTCACTCATGCGCGAGGCGGGTTTTCAACCAGTCGAGCGCGACAGTCTGTATCGGCCTGTTTTGCGAGAAGGCAATTCGTGGCAAGTGGGTGGCGCGGCCTGACTCCCTCAGTGATCAACGAACGCGCAGCACTAGAATATCAAAGCCATTGTCCCCGCGGTATTTGAGCCGAACGCCCTTTGCGACGGCCTCTTTGGTTAGGACTTCCTGTAAATCAGCCACCTTGCTGATGATCGCATCGTTGGCGCTCAGAATCACTTGTCGTGCCTTCAGGCCGCATTCGTAAGCCTCACTGGTCAGATCGACACGGGTGATCAGGACGCCTCCGTTGGTATCAGTGTTAATCCTGTATTTCTTGGCGAGGGCCGGGGTCAGGGTTTCGGCCTCGAAACCGAATTCACCGAAGCGTCCGTTGCTGGATTCTTCATCGTCCTGCTCCTCGTCGTCGGAGTCGTTACGTTGATGGGGATCGATCCGTGAGGGCTGTATGGGCGTCCTTGTCGAGAAGCCTTCGGGTTGAAGTCCGACGGTCACAGTCATCCTGCTCTTCTGTCCCTTGCGCCACACGTCGAGTTCCACCTCAGCGCCAGGTTTATAAGTCGCAATCTGTTCTTGCAAGTCAGCGAGGCTGCGGATCTCTTTGCCTGCCACGCGCAGGACGATGTCCTCTGCTTGAAGCCCCGCCTTGGCAGCGGGGGAGTCGTCACTGACGATGCCGGTGATGAACGCACCGGAGACATCTCCCAGTCCGTAAGCCTCTGCAACACGGTCGTCGACAGACCTTATGTTAACACCCAGAAAGCCACGGACTACCTTTTCACCGTTCCTAAGGGCACTGGCGATGCGAGCGACGGAGTTGGACGGGATGGCGAAGCCAACACCCTGGTGGCCGCCGGATTCCGTGGCGATGGCCACGTTAATACCGATCACCTCGCCGCGAGTGTTGATTAACGGGCCGCCCGAGTTGCCGGGGTTGATCGGGGCATCGGTCTGAATCCAGTTCTTGTACGCAATGTCGACGTCGATGGATTCCTCGCTGCGCCCCATTGCGCTGATGATTCCGTGAGAGACGCTGTGGCCAAGTCGGAACGGGCTGCCGATGGCGAGCACGATCTGACCGGGACGGAGTCGCTCGGAGTCGCCGAGCCGAGCCGGCGTGAGGCGATCCCCCTTGATCTTGATCACAGCAAGGTCGGTCATGGGATCGGTGCCCACGATCTGACCGGTGAACTTCCGGCCGTCGGCGAGTGTGACGTAGATCTTCTTCGCGTCGGCCACCACGTGATTATTCGTCACGATATGGCCGTCCTCGTCGATGATGATGCCGCTGCCGGTGCCGGTGGTCGGCGTCGGTGGAAGGTTGTCGTCGCCGAGCATGCGGCGTAGTTCGCGGTTCATGGCCTTGTTGATGCTCAGTGCCTTGATGTGAACCACCGACGGCTTCACTTCCTCGGAGATTCGTGCGTAGGCATTGGACAGCCGCTCAAGATCCGCCACGCCGTCGTCATTGAGAAGTGGTGCGTGATCGTTGAGCGCGGGTTCATCCGGCGTGTCGCCGGCGCGAAGCGCGGTGGGAAACGCGATGGCGATACCCAATACGCCCGGCACGAACGCTAGGCTGAGTCGGCGAGTCCACAGACCATTCCGCATGATGTCATCCTCCGAGCCAATCCAATCCTAAACGAGCGTCCGCGGCCTTCTTTTCGGCGCGGCGCAATCCTACCCTTGATCGGGCAATGCGACCCATCGGGTCATCTTTGAGCCGCGAACGGGTGGCGTTTTCCAATTAAAGACACATCGGGCGGCAATTTCCGCTCGAATCCACTGCCTTTGTTGAGAATGAGGCGGGAGATCACGTTTGGAATGTAATTAACCAATGGGGGTGGCCCGGAAACAAAGGAGCGGGCATCCATGCCCGCCGACCGGGAAAGGCAAAAATGCCTTCACCCGGCAATCCGTTCTCGGTCGTCAGGGTCGCGCCCTGCACAACCGGCTAGTTCGACACTCGCCCGAATTGATCTTCGAGCGCCTTGATGATCTCACGGATCTGCCGCGTTTGCAGGCCGGCCGCACCGGGCCAGTGAACCGCATCGTCCGCGGTGATCAACCCGTTAATCCGTCGGCATGCGAGAAGAACCGTCGTATGATTCTTGTTGCCCATCACGCGGGCAATCTCGGGAAGACTCAGGTCCGTGTGCTTCCGCGCGAGAAACATTGCAATGTTTCGTGCGAGGGCAATCGTTCGACTCTTGCGGCTTGTGTGCAAGTCTGCCGGCGTTACGCCGAAGTACGTGCCCACGCCGTGCTCGATGTCGCTGGCCGTGACGATTCGACCGGTCTGCCGAAGATGTTCATCCAGCGCCTGCCGGGCAAGGTCCAACGTGATGGGCGTCTTCGCCAATGCCGTGTACGCCAGCAACTTGACCAGACAGCCCTCCAACTCGCGGATGTTCGCCTGGATTTTTCCGGCGATGTACTGGATCACATTCTCAGGGACCGTGTGCTTCGTCGCCGCGGCTTTGCGTCGCAGAATCTCGCACCGCGTCTCAAAGTCCGGCCGTTCAATCCGCACCACCATGCCCGACACCAGTCGGTTCACCAGCGATTCCGACAGATCACCAATCATCTTCGGATGGGCGTCCGAGGCGAGCACGATTCGCTTGCCGGCGGCCTCGATCGCATTGAACGTGTGCAGGAACTCCTCTTGGGTCGCCTTCTTGTTGGCGATGAACTGAATGTCGTCCAGGAGTAGCACGTCGATCTCGCGGTACCGATGTCGGAACGCATCCAACGATCGCTCGCGAAGGGCATAAAGAAATTGATTCGTAAACTCCTCACCTGACACGCAGACCCATCGCACGTCCGGCCGGCTCTGAGCCAGACCATTTGCGATCGCATGAAGCAGGTGCGTCTTCCCCAGGCCGCACGCGCTGTGGAAATAGACGTTTCCGACGCTCCGTCCGTTTCCTTCGACCACCGTCGTCGCAACACTGTGCGCCAGGCGGTTGCTGGTTCCGACGACGAAATCCTCAAGCCGCCCGCGGAGTTTCCGTGGCG
>CAZSBF010000099.1:0-15622 GCA_964605185.1 uncultured Planctomycetaceae bacterium | reverse complement strand
CGACATCGGCGGGCCATGCATGTTACGCGCGGCGGCGAAGAATCATAAGCATGTCATGATTGCGTATTCACCAAGCGATTACCGAACGTCCCTGATTCATCTGCGCGGAAAAAATCCGCTAGATGAATGGTCTCAGCGTGGCTCCGCTCGCGATGTGTTCATGACTACTGCGACCTACGATGGTCACGTGTCATCCTGGATCAGTCGCATGCCGCAGGATAAGTGCAGCTACAGGTTTTTGCGTTTGTTTGATTGGGGAAATCTACGGTACGGGGAAAACTCACACCAGACCGCAAATCTGACATCTACTTGGGATACTTCCGAGACAACTCAAAGTATCGCACTAGCTGATTTAGTGGGAGATGTGCATAGACAGCACACTTGTGACGAGGTTTCGCTCAACAACTATGTCGATGCCGACGCGGCGCTGGCACTTTGCAGTGAACTGACGCGGGAAGGGGATGGGTCTAATACCTGTGTATTCATCAAACACACCAATGCCTGCGGGATCGGAGTTGCCGGTGATAAAGTAGAGGCATATCGTCGTGCGTACCTCGGCGACCCGAACGCTGCGATGGGAGGCATTCTCGCGGCCAACTTTTCCGTCAATGCGGAATTCGCCGCAACCGTAATGGAGACCTACGACCGATTTGGCAAGGCGGCGGGTGCCGGGGGATTCTTTGTCGAGGTGTGGGTGGCGCCGTCCTTTGATGAAGAGGCGCAGGAAATCATTCGCGGAAGGAAGTCTGGTGGGCCGGTGAAGAAATGGGGCGAGAATGTTCGCCTGCTTGCCGTCGGCGATATGAGCGTCGCGCCCGATCCCGATCAGCTTGAATACAAGACCATCGCCGGCGGCATGTTGGTGCAATCGCGTGATCTGGTGGGGCTAAATGAGGATCAATGGAAGGTCGTCACCAAGCGCGCCCCAAACGAGTTAGAAATGGCGGATTTGCGGCTGGCCTGGCTCATCGCCAAGCACACCAAGAGCAACGCCATCAGCATCTGCAAGGACGGCATGCTCATCGGCAACGGCGCGGGGCAGATGAGCCGCGTGATGAGCTGTCGGATCGCGACGTGGCTGGCGAAGGAGAATGGGCACGCCGACAAGCTGGTGGGGTCGGCGGCGGCGAGCGACGCGTTCTTTCCGTTTCGTGATGGGCCGGACATTCTCATGGACGCCGGCGTGACCGCGCTCATTCAACCCGGCGGCAGCAAGCGCGACGAGGACACCATCAAGGCCTGCGACGAACGCGGCGTTGCCATGATCTTCACCGGCACGCGGCACTTCAAACACTGACGCGATACGTTATTCCTTTCGCCAGCGCCGCACTTCATACCCGCCCGGCGGCGTCGCCGGATCGGCCCACGGGAAATAAGCGAGAAGCTCGCCCTCGGTGAAATGGCCGGGCTGTTCGATCACCAGCGCGCGGGCGCCGGTTGGAATCGCAGCCCATGCCTCCTGAAACAGGCGTCCGGCATCCGGATAATTCAGCGGATCACGCGGGGCAAAGTAGTACCGGCCCACGCGAAGGACCTGATGAAAGTTCTGCGGGCCGCGCGCAACGACCGGGGGATCGGCTCGAAGTGCCGCCGGCGAAATGGGCGTGTAGAGCAGGGCATAGATGTACCCCTGATGAACGCGATTCGTCACCAGGACGAAGTCGCATTCATCACGCCGCTCGACGACATACTTCAACGCGCGAATAAACGACGATGAATAACCCAACTCGGCGTGGAGCGGATACGCGCGAAAATACTGATGCGCGAAATAGGCGGCGTTGGCAGTGAAGAACAAAGCGTAACAAGCGAGCAGCGCGCGGCGATTGGCCGCCGACCGCTTGGTGAGTCGACTCCAAATCCACTCCGCCCCAATCGCCCCAAGGATCGGCCACACCACCATTCCTGTGATCACCCGAATCATGTGCGGTTGAATGTCTTTGCAGATCGCGGCGGGGACTGGCGTCAGCAGAATCCACGGCAACAAAACCCGCATGAGCGGCGTTGATGGGTAGCGGGAGACCGTCAGGATCAGGCCGACGACCATGAACGGCGCGACTGCCCAGAGATGCAGCCCCACGCCGGGGATGCCGATCGTCGTGAATTCCTCGGGGAAGGTGACGAGAAATGATGGGTCGAAGTAAGAAGCGTAATTCCATAACGCTTGTGGAATGGTGGTCGGAAGCGCTGCAGGCCGAAAGTCCATGAGCGCGATCTTCCCTCGGGCCGCAAGTCGGCTGGGGTCGCTCAGCGTGGTGACCCACAGGGGGGCGCCGGCAATCAGCGTCGCCATGATGAACGTGGAGATCGCCCGCCGCCCCGCGCGTTCGCGCAGAAGCGCGGCGTAGTGCGGCCAATTGAGCACGACCAACGCGACACACAAGAGCGGCGTGACCATGCGTGTTGAAGGATAAACCCACGCCGAAAGCGCCAAAGCCGTCGCCGCCCCAACCGCCCAGCGCGACGAACCGCGAGCGGCGACCGACCCCGGAAGCAAACCGGCTCGGTCGGCGCACGCCATTCCCGCCGCCAGAAAGAACGGGACATATCCAAACTCCCAGCCGGTGCGCGTCACCTGAACGTGCCACGGGTCAAATGCCAGAAACAACGCGGCAAGAATCGCGACTCGCCCGGAATATGCACGGCGAAGCCACGACCACACGATGAAAATTGTGAACGAGCTGAGCAATGCATCCGGCAGCCGGACCGCGAGCACTTCCGGCCCAAGAACCATCACAAACGGGATCGTGAGATACGACGTCAGCGCCGCCGTGAAATCGCCTTCGCCGTAACCCTCCAGAAAGAAAGGCCACGGACGACCCGTACGATCGGTGCCCTGTTCAAGAAGCGACCATGCATCGTAGAGACGTGATGCTTCGTCGTGATTGAGCGGCGGCGGGACACTGGTCAACAGGGTAAGCCGTAACGCTGCGCCGATCATGACCACCAACAGGATCGCGCGCGAAGACGCAAGCCCGCGTGTCGATTCAACCGGCCGGTCGCTACTCACGGTGCGATCACTCCTTTCGCCATCGCCGCACCTCATACCCACCAGGGGAATTCGTCGGCTCGGCCCATGGAAAATGAGTAATCAACTCGCCTTCGGGAAAGTACCCCGGCTGTTCGATCACGAATCCGCGTGCACCGATCGGAAGCGAACTCCACGCCTGCTGAAACAACTGCTGGGCATCGGGGTAATTCACCGGGTCGCGCGGCGTAAACATATACCGGCCGATGCGGATGACCTGATGAAAGTTCACCGGCCCGTGGGCAACCATGGGCGGCTCGGCGTGTAGCGCTTTCGGGGGAATTGGTTCGGCGAGCAGCGCATAAATGTACGCCTGATTTGCGCGGTTGGTAACCAGCACGAAATCGGCTTCATTGCGTCGCGCAGCCACATATTCCAACGCTCGTATGAGCGGCGTCTGGTAACCAAGCTCAGCGTGGGCGGGGTACGCGCGAAAATACTGATGTGCAAACCACGCTGAATTCGCAACAAACAGCACGCCAAACGCCAATCCGGCGGCGCGACTGCTTGTCGGCTTCCGAGCCTTCATCCACTCGCACACCCAGTCGGCCCCCATCGCGCCAAGGATCGGCCAGAGCGTCATCCCGGTAATGACGCGGATCATGTGCGGTTGAATGTCGTCACAGATGGCCGCGGGCAATGGCGTGAGCACCAGCCAGAGTAGCACCGTGCGCGACAGCGAATCCGCGCGGCAGCGCCGCATCACCAAGAAAACGCCAATCACGATCAACGGCGCAACAACCCACAGATGCATCCCGATGCCCGGAATGCCCACCGTCGTAATCTCCTCGGGGTGTGTCACCAGCCAGACCGGATTGAAATAGGACAGGTAATAACCGATCACCCGGGGAATGCTCGCCGGAAGCGCCGCGGCCGAGAAATCGAGCATCGCAATCTTCGCGCGAGCGGCCAGTCGATCCGGCTGTCGAAGCATCGTGATCCATAACGGAGCGCCGGCCATGATCGCCGCCACCACGAACGCGACGCACGCCCGACGCGCGCCCCAATCCGAGCACTGAGGCGCCAGCCCAGTGGCAAGTCTCGCGGACCCCGGCGATGAATTGCTCCAAAGCATTTGAAAATATCGCCAATTGAATATCACCAACGCAATGCAATACAGCGGCACAACCATGCGCGTAGAAGGATAGGTCCATGCGCAAAAGGCCAGCATCGTCGCGCTGACGAAGGCCCAACCTCCCGATGCGCGTGCATTCGCGGTGCCCGGCATCAGCCCGGCCCGCTGTGCTGTGCAAAGCCCCGCCGTTAGGAAAAAAGGGACGTACCCAAATTCCCAGCCTGTCCGCGTCACCAGCACGTGCCACGGGTCCATTGCAAGAAACAACGCGGCCATCAACGCCAGCCGCTCTGAGTGTGCCCGCCGCATCCAATCCCAGACCAGCCCCACAGTCACAATGCTGAGCAGCGCGTCGGGCAGGCGCACCGCGAGCGCGGTCGGTCCAAGGATGGCGACAAATGGGATGGTGATGTACGTCGAGAGCGCTGCGGTGAAGTCGCCCTCTCCGTAACTTTCGAGAAAGAACGGCCACGGACGCCCCGTGCGATCCTTGCCGGTATCGAGCAGGCTCCACGCGTCGTAGAGGCGGGAGGCCTCATCTTGATTGAGTGGCGGAGGTGCTGATTCCAGCGCAGGGAGTCGAAGTGCAGCGGCTGCGAGCAGAATGAGAGCAATCGAACGCCGCGGCGACAGCCACCCCGGGGTACTTCGCGGCGCTTCGGGACTCATTTCGAGTTCAGCTTTTCCTCGATCAACTTGGCGAAATTCTCTTCGGTGCGAGGGTCATAGCCTCGGACGATTTGCAGAACCTTGCCATCCGGGCCAATCAGAAAAATGGCTGGTATCCCGGTGACGCCATACGCGGTCGCGGCGGCATCCGCCTTCAACAGTTGGGGATAGGTGAACCCCTTTGACTTCACATAGCCCATGGGGTCAGCCTGAGGCGATCGTTCCCAGCAATTCGCCCCAAAGACAATAACGGGCTTGCCCTTCATTCGTTCGTGCAGCTTCTGCAACCCCGGCATGGCCATCTTGCACGGCCCGCACCAGGTTGCCCAGAAATCAATCACTACGAACGTGCCGCGCAGTTTGCTGAGGGCGATCTTCTTGCCATCGGACGACTCCAGTTCCCAATCGGGCGCGTCTGCCCCGATCGCCACAGCGCCGCGCTGCTGCTGCTGCGGCGCTTGCTGGACCTCCATCGTTTCGCGGGTGTAGCCCGCCGGGCAGTCGAGAACGAAGTGGCTGTCCTCAACCTTCGGCTGCGTATCGAGGCCTTCGATGCTGAAGATGACCGTGCCCTGCGTGATTTCCTGCTTACCCTGCATCCGAAACGCAATGGCTGTTTCGAGACGGCGAAGCAGATTGTCCTTTTTCCCAAGATAAATCTTGGCGGTCCGCATCCCGTTCGGGTCGTACTTCACACTGACTACATCGCACTCAACGCCCTGAACCGTGACGTTGCCATCCAGGACGGCCGTGCCGCTCTTAGTCTCATCCTTGAATGCGGCGTCGGAAAGAAACTTCTCCTGATACAGCATGTTGACCGGCTGCAGCGACGCCATTTCCGCCTTGCCGACCGAAAGGCGCTTGCGAGCATCCTCTCGAAGGAGGATATCCGTGCCGTTGTTCACGAAGGTAACGTTCTCGATTGATTCCTTGGGCCCTTCGGGCGTCATGGCCCGCGTGACCGCGTTCGCATCGATCCGTATCTGCTTGAGCTTGCCGACACCGAGCTTTCGGGCGAGCACTTTTCCGCTCATCGCCGGAAACTGGCCGGCGAACTGGCCTTCAGCATAGAGCTTGGCGTTGTACGACACGGCCGAAAGTGCGGCCGCGGCGGCGTTGGCCTTGGTCAACAGCTCGCGGGCATCCTTTGCACCGTTGGGTTCAGCGGCGACATAGGTCGCGCAAAGCAGAGGCAGGCACATGAACAGGCGTTGCAGTCGCATCCAATGCTCCAAGATTGTTACTGGGGAAACCGCCCTTTGCGGGTCCGGCTCGGGAAACAAATAGTATAGCACAGATCGCTACTGCTTGAGTGTATCGACATCACGTCCACGGCCGGCAATCCCTGCATCGTGGCTGGTCCGAGATTGCGGAGCGGCCCAGGCGCGGTTTCGCCGCCGATGAGCCGGGGGGCGACGAAAACAAGGGCCTCATCCGCCATCTGCTGTTCGACAAACTCGCCCAGCGTCCGCCCCCCGCCCTCTACGAGCACGTTGGTCATGGCGCGATCACTCAGCGTTTTCAACAGGGCGGTAAGGCGAAGCGTCCGGCCGCGCGCGGGCACGGCGATCAAGTCGCAGCCCTTCGCAATCAAAGCGCGAGCCCTTGCGGATGCGCCCATTTTCTTTGTCGAAGCAATCAGCGTGGGCGTGCGTCGTGCGGTGCGCACAAGTCGCGACGAAAGCGGAGTCCGAAGTCGCGGATCGATCACTACCCGCGCCGCCGTGCGAAGCGGCCGGACAAGGCGGGCCGTGAGGTCCGGGTCATCGACAATCACAGTATCAACACCGACAAGGATCGCATCCATGCGCGCCCGAAGCCGGTGTACGACACGTCGACTTTCTGGCGAGCTGATCCACTTGGAGTCGCCGTTTCTCGTCGCAATCTTGCCGTCAATGGATTGTGCCCACTTGAGATAAACGTATGGACGATGCTTCGTGTAGCGCGTGATAAACGGAGCGTTCAGTACTCGTGCTTGCGGCTCAAGCAGCCCCACGTTGCATGGGATTCCCTCTGCCCGTAGTCGACGAAAACCTTTGCCGCTCACGAGCGGATTTGGGTCCTTCATCCCTGCGATCACGCGCGAAACACCGGCCGCGATCAACGCCTCGGTGCACGGCGGTGTTCGGCCATGATGATTACAAGGCTCCAGCGTGACATAGGCCGTCGCGCCCTTCGCCCGCTTGCCCGCATCGCGCAGCGCCTCGACCTCCGCGTGCGGGCCGCCAAGTTTGCGGTGAAAGCCCCGACCCACGATCCGCCCCTTTTTGACAAGTACGCACCCCACCATCGGGTTAGGCTCAACCAAACCGAGACCATTCGCCGCGAGGTCCAGCGCCTCGGACATGAACGCGATATCGTGTTTCGTCCAGCGTGCCATCGATAGTGCCCACGCCGGCGCGAGCGGCGATTACTTGATGTCGTATTCCTTGATCTTGCGATAGAGCGTGCGGGCGCCGATGCCCAGCTGTTTGGCCGCCTTCTCCCGATTGCCCTTGTGCTGCGCGAGGGCGTGCTGAATTGCCATCATCTCCAACTCGCGGAGCGTCACGTTAAACGGCCTTGGCTTCACCGGAACGATGTCGGTCGTCGCGTTGATCGGCGGCGTCGACGGCAGGTCGCGGACGTCGATCTCGTCGGCCTCGCAGAACACGGTCATCTGGTTCACCACGTTTTGCAGCTCGCGCACGTTGCCGGGCCAATTGTAATTATGAAGCAGTCGCATCGCCTCGGGCGTGATCCGCTGAATGTTCTTGTTATGCAGCTCGTTGGCCCGCTGCAGGAAATGATAGACCAGTGGGAGAATGTCCTCGCGTCGGTCGCGGAGCGGCAGCAGGTTAATGTCGGCCTGATTCACGCGAAAAAAGAGATCCTCGCGAAACGCCTTCTTCTCCACCGCTTCCTTCAAGTCCTTGTTCGTCGCGGCAACGACGCGCACATCCACCTTGATCGGCTTGCTCGATCCGACGCGCATCACATCACCGTTCTCCAGCACGCGCAGCAGTTTCGACTGCATCGCCGGGGCCATGTCCCCGATCTCGTCAAGAAAGATTGTCCCCCCATCGGCCTCTTCGAAGAATCCGCGGCGGTCGGCATAAGCGTTGGTGAATGACCCTTTGACGTGGCCGAACAACTCCGATTCGAGAATTCCCTCGGAGATTCCGGCACAGTTCACCGGCACCCACGGTTTTTTCCGCCGATCGGAATTGTTGTGAATCGCCCGGGCGATCAGTTCCTTGCCGGTGCCCGACTCCCCAAAAATGAGCACGGTCAGTTTTGTGTTAGCGAGCCGCTTGGCGCGATAGAGCACGTTGTTCATCGCCCCACTGACGGCAATGATCCCCTCAAACGTGACGGCCTTGTCGAGCTGATCCTTCATGACATAGTTTTCACGAAGGGTGATCGCCTGTCGCGCCGCACGCAGCACGGCCACGCGAAGCGCCTCCAGATCGAGCGGCTTCTGCAGATAGTCGTAAGCTCCCCCCTCGATGATGGCGTCGCGGACCAGCTTCTCATCCCCGTGGGCCGTTATGAGAATGCCCTGCGTCCACGGGCAGATGGTCCGGGCCTGCTTGAGGACATCCAAACCAGAAAGGCTTCCGCCGAGACGATGGTCGGTAACGATCACGTGCGGTGCGCGATTGCACAGCGACTCGACCGCCTTCTCGCCGGAATCGACCAGCCGGCAGGCGTGCCCGGCACGCTCAAGGCCTTCCTTGATCGCTTCTCCGTGCGAGGCCTCGTCTTCAACAATCAGGATGAACGCGGTGTCACTCATGGTCGGGTTACATGGTAGCGATGGCGACTCGCGGCTTCCAGAAAGGTAGCACACGTTGGTCACGGCGCCGGCGGCAGATCCTTAATCTTCTTCGCAGGCACGCCGGCCCAGACTTCGTACTCGCCGATGGTAGTGAACGCCCGCACGATCGCCCCACCGCCGACGATGGCCCCGCGTTTGATGGTGCAGCCCCCGTAAATGACGCATTCCGCGCCGATCAACACGTCGTCCTCGATCACGGTTCGCGCCACGGTGACGGCATCCCGGTCCTGCGTGTGTGCGGTGATTGATGTGCCAAAGCCGATCACAACGTTTCTGCCGATCGTGGTCAAATGCGGATCACCGAGGATCGGCTGCGTCACATTGACCGACTTGCTTCGCGGCCCAATCGTCGCCGCGACGAACCACCGCAACGGCGGCAGGCAGGTGAGCTGATAAACGAAAATGGCAGGAAACGGAGCTTCGTAACGAGCCTTTGTTAAAACGGAGATCAACGCAGCGCGAATTAACTGCCCACCAGGTCGCGTGCCGGGCCGCAGTTCGTACTTTCCCTCTCTTGGATTGGGAATCGGCACCTTAAGCAGAATCAACGCGGCGACATACGCTACGTTAAAGACCAGCATCCACAGTGTTATCGCCTGTCCCCAATCCCACGCCATGCGAAAATCGGAATTCCAGATCGGCGTGGTCGGCCAACGATTGAAATATCGAAGCGTCACCGATGCAACGGCAAACGAGGCAGACCAGATCGTCAGCTTGACGAACATCTCCAATAACAGAAAGGCCTGCAGGCCCGGTCGGGCGTCACGAGTCGTGGATTGTGTCATGGTTGTCACATCATCAGATTTCATCGTCGCCCAGCGCGGACGCGCACGTTTCGATCGCGACGATGGCCCGATGGTACGACCAGATCGGCGACTAATCGACTGCCGCAGCGGACGACGCATCGGCCGTGGTCTCCGGTCCTCGACGACGCCGAGCCGGGTTGCCGGACCAGTACTCATGCTCCCCCACCACCGTGCCCGGAAGCACGACCGCGCCGCCTGCGATACTTGCTCCTTTGCGAATATGCACGCCGGACATAACAGCATTTGCCCCGATGAGCACGTCGTCCTCGATCTCGGTGCGTTTGAACACCACGCCGTCCTGATCCTGATAGTGCCCCGCGATCGTCGCCCCCACACCGATGACAACGTTTCGTCCCAGCGAGACCATATGCGGATCGACGATCAGCGGCTGAGTGATATTCGCTGAACCGCTTCGTGGGCCAAGGGTGGGGCCGACCAGCCACCGCATCGGCGGCAGACAGGAAATCTGATACACCAAGAACGCGGGGAACGGCGCCTCGTGTCGGGCCTTGGTCAACACGGCAATGAGCGCCGACCAAATGACCGGCCGATCCGGCGGCTTTCCGGCGCGAAGTTCATAGCGTCCTTCGCGCGGAGTCGGGATCGGCAACCGCAGCACGACAAGCAGCGCAACATACACGACGTTGTAGAGCAGTACCCACTTCGACAGCACCTGGCTCCATTCCCAGGCGAGTCCCATCTTCGCGCCGACGAGGCTCGCGCTCGGCCACATGCCCCACTGGGTGAACAACGCCGTCGTGATGGCCAGCGACCCCGACCAGAGGCCGAGCCGAACAAAGGTGTCGAGTGCGAGAAAGGCCAGGATTCCATACTTGGCATCGCCGGCCTTTTCATTGTCGGTGGACATGGTACATCTCCGGTCGCGGGTGAGACGCTGGCCCGCGCAGCGTCGAAGCGTCATGCAGCGCGGGCGGATTGTCCAGTGAGCTACCAATTGCCGGTTATTGTGAGACTCAAGATGGCAACGATCGATATTGGCACAAGGCACGTCACCAATGCGCCAATAAGCGCAAGCCGCCACGGGCGCGAGACCCGCAAATAATCGCGGACCGGAACCGCGATGTGATAGGCAACGCACCCATATCCGGAAATGATGAGTGCAAGATAAGCGAGCACTTCGAAGGGCCCCAAGTCGGCCATTATCCCGGCCCTGCTGATCGACGGTGGCAGTCGGCCGTAGAACCCGACGGAAGGAATGAACGGGATAGGGCCGCCGAACGTCGAAAACGGCAGGGTGCACGCGAACACGATCAGTATCGCGCAACTCCACACCATCATCGGCGGCGAGGCGTACGCCACGACCCGCACCAGTTGAACCCGACGAACCCGGTATCGTTCCAGCGTTTGCTGGAGAACTGAAAGAACCGCAAACAAACCAATTACGCAAAAGGCGAGTCCCACGGGCACTAGCCAGAATCGATAATCGAGAGAAGTCAGCCAATGAGAAACCGGCCAATGCGGATGCGCGGCAAGCCGGTCGAGTTGATAATGGGTGCGCACCATGTATTGCAGCGGCGTATTCGGGGAATTCTGTGCCCACTTGATGAGCACGACCAGTAACGCCGCCACGACTTGCGACGAAGCCACGAAGAACACGACGGAAACGATCACGCTGCTCACGAGAAACGCGGACAACGGCCCGACGTGCACGCGCTCATGAATTGACACTTTTCGCCAGAAGTGCGTTGGACGAAGGCAACGCCACCAAGTTTCAATCCACGAGCGAATCGGCCGACGCCTCCACGCGTATTCAAACAAGAACTCATTGTGTCGCTTCGCGCGATCAAGTAGGTCGTCCCAATCAAACTCCATACCGCACTCGGGGCAGCGGGGCGTCGTGAGTGTGCGCAGGTTGTAGTCGCAGCGGGCGCACAGGACATCAAGTTCAATCGCGTCCCAGTCAGGCGATCCGCCGGGATTTCGCGAGAGTTTGTCCTGTTGCTCCGGCGGGTTTGCCATGCCTGGATTGTCGCCGGGAGCGTGGCCGCATACCACGACCATTCGATTCGGTCGCCACAAGCTCCCCTGCGATTCGGCGCATGGCCTGCGAGATGCCCAGCTTGTTGAATTGCGACAACGTGACCCATCGTTGGTCGTCTTTCGACGCTTGATCCTGCAAAGTGCCCTTCAGAGTACATCGGTATCCCGTGAATCGAATCAGCCGGTGGCTCAATTGGTGATCCGACACGCAGAAAGGCTGAGTTGAAACGGTGCACTGTGGAACACCAATCGACCGCGCCAACCGGCGGATTGACTCGACCGTGGCAGAGCCTTTCACCTGTGCGGACGGCAACTCCCACAGGCCGCCCCATAGCCCGTCGTTTGGCCGTCGGCGAATCAACCATCGATCCCCCGCGCAAATCGCCGCGACGACATAGGACTCGCGAAGGACCGCGGCCTTCGCCGACTTCCTCGGCAACTCCGCAACGGTCTGAGCCTTGCGTGCCGCACACTCACTTCGCAGAGGGCATATGTCACACCGCGCCGACGCACCGGGTGTGCATACGGTCGCGCCAAGCTCCATGATGGCCTGGTTGTAATCCCCACACCGGCGCGCCGGGGCAAGCGAATCAGCGATCCCCCAGAGCCGATTGACCGTGGCGGGCTTGCGAACGTCATCCGCAATGTTGAAGAGCCGGGTCAATACGCGGATCACGTTGCCATCCACCACCGCTGCCTGATGGCCGAAGCAGATCGTGGCAATGGCCGCCGCCGTATAGCGGCCGACGCCGGGCAACGTTCGAAGCCCTTCCACCGTGTCGGGGAATTGCCCACCGTGCTCTCGCACGACATCCGCTGCCGCCTTGTGCAAATTCCGGGCACGGCTGTAGTAGCCCAGACCGGCCCAGCGTTTCAGGACATCGTCGATCCGGGCAGCCGCCAGGACATGAACTGTCGGGAATTGGCGAATGAATCGCTCGTAGTATGGAATAACCGTGGCCACCTGCGTCTGCTGGAGCATGATCTCGCTGAGCCAGACGGCGTAGGGGTCTTTGTTGCGTCGCCAGGGAAGATCGCGACGGTTTCGGTCGTACCACGCCAACAGGCGGCGATGGAGGAGCTGCTGACGTTTCTTTACCGGCGCGGCTTTCATGGCGGGCGTGATTCTAGTCACCCGAACCCGTTGACGATGGGGTTGGCTGCCCCAGGCGCAAAAATCGCGCCCGGCCGATTTGTTGCGGTGGTCCGACGGCCGGGGCCGACGACTACTGTAGGAAGACCGTTGGCGGAGCCGCCGGTTTGATGCAAGGCCCAGGCTTGCCCACGCGAAAACGAGGTTTTATACTGCGATCCCTCGCATGCGGGTTGCCTGTCATTGCTGCACGGGCTGGTGGGAATGACGCCCGCGGAATACTCGCGTCCGCTTGTATTGGAGAAGACTACCATGTCGCCACGAAAGACTTTGAAGTTTGCCCGGATCAGTAAGCGCGTTCTGATCGTCTTGGCCGCGTTGCCGTTACTACAGACCACCGGTTGTGATCTACTCGGGATCAGCGGTTTCTTTGCGCAGGACTTCGTTCAGAACTTCGCATTCGGTCTGCTTACAAACGTTGTACGCGGAACCCTCTCAACCGTCGGTGCGTTTTATCCGTCGGCCGATATCCTGCAGGCCATGCTGGGCGGCAACACCACGCAATTCGTCCAGAACTAACTCGAACTACCTCCCTGAGGCGGACATGACTTACAAACGCTTCCGAAAGATCCGGCGTATCGGCATCATTCTCGCGGCCCTGCCGCTGATGCAGGCAGGCGCCTGCATCACGGGCCTCAATCAGGTCGCGGGCAACACGCTCAACTCGATTCCCTCGATCACCTTTAACTCAGCCGTGAGCACGGCCTTGGTGCCGGTGCAGATTCTCCTTGGAATCCTGACCGGCGGCTTCGGCGGCGGCGGTATCGGAGGGGTTGGTGGAGTAGGTGGTGTTGGTGGAGTTGGCGGTGGCAGCGGCGGCGGCGGAATCTAGCTGCGGTTGTTCCACACTTTGGCAAAATCAATCAGCCCGGTGCCCTGGCGCCGGGCTTTTTCTTTGATACGCCATCCTCATCACCGTGGTCGCCGGCGATTTCGTCCATTACCTTTGTGAGGATCTGCCCGTCGCAGAAGCCGCCCTTGGAGATGAAGAACAGGCTGGCGCGGGTGATGTCGGCATCGGACAGGCCGGCTTCCTTCAGGACATGCCTCGCCACGATGAAGTCCCGCTGGGATGCGCCTTTGCGGGCCGACATCAGCGTTTTCTCGAACTTCTTGAAGAAGCCAACCATGGTGAGTTGCTTGAGTATGGCCGCCTCGTCGCGGGTGATGTCCTCACATCGAGGCATTCGCATGACATCCTTGGCGGATTCGCCCGGGGCCAGCTCAAACCAGACGATGCCAGCGCGCAGCTTTTCATATAAATCAGCCGGCAGCGCGGTGACGACGTGATGGAATCGCTGCTCGGGCAGCAGGCCGGCAAAGTCCGGCGATGTTATGACGACGTTTGTGCCCTGGTAATGGATGCCATCCCCGACCTCGACCTTGACATCGGTGAACTTCGACGCGAGGGAATCGGTGAGACGCTTTTGAATCGTGGGGAATTCTTTCGCGGCAAGCATGTGCAGCCCTTTGAACGTGAGTGGTCCGCGGCGTTCGAGACACGAGCCGATTATAGCCGGGCCGCCGCGCGATCCAAGACTCGAATCGACGTGGTTCCCGGCGGCTGCGTCCGAGAAAACGAATCCCGCCTCCAACGCTCCCACGAACGGCGCCTTTTCGATTGCCTGTGAGTTGCGCGCGTCGTAGACTGGCGTCCTCTCGCCGTGGTAATGCCCTTGCACCTACATCGCACCAAATGGTCCGCTCTTGTCCTCCTTGCACCGCTTGCGTGGTGTTCCTGCGAACAGCCGCGCGCCACGGAGACCGGCGCCGACGGCGCTTTCACGATTCGCACGACCGAGATTCTCGATCGCTGCGTTGAGGCCTATGCCAAGGCGCGCTCGCTCACGGCGACCGGCATCCTTCGCGACTATCGCACCGAGAACCGCCGCATCGTGCCGATCCGATGGGATTTGGCGCGGCCTAGCCGGTGCCGGTTGCAGATCGACATGGAGGCGGCCATCGTCATCGGCGATGCGTGGTGGATCTACGACGCCGAAAGCGGGCAGTACAAGAAACGCAAGAGCTTTACGCGGACGCCGATGGAGACGGCCGGTTACCTCCTTTCGCGCGGCGTATCGTTTCTGACGCCGGCGGTGTTCGCTCGGGGCGATGCGGCATTCGGAAAGAGCCGGGCGCGTGGGTACGTCGATTGGAAATTGCTCGGGGTGGCGTGGATGTATGAGCGGCCGTGCTATGTGTTGACCAAGTCGGCCACGGGCAAGGCGACGACGAGCATCCTGCGGGTGTGGATCGATCAGGATTCGTACCTCGTGCGCGGGTGGGATGTGGTCGAGCCGGGCGACGATGGGCGGGAACAGACGATCCTCGCGTGCATGTATCATGAGTTGAGCGTGAACGAGGGGCAGGGGCCGGCGACGTATGAATTGACTGCGCCGACAGCGCTCGGCAAGCCGCCCGAACCACGGGCGACGGGCGGGAAGGAACCACCACGATGACCGGCAGCGAGCGACGGACCTTGATGACGCGGGCCAACACGATGAATCCGCAGGTGACGGTCGGCAAGGCCGGGCTGACGGAGGCGGTGATCGCGCAGATTCGCGGCGTGCTCGCAGGGGTGGACTTGCTGAAGATTCGCCTGCCGAAGGAGTCGGACGGCGAGGAGATGGCCGGGCAGATCGCGTCGGGCGTGCCGTGCGAGGTGGTCGGGCGGCGTGGGTTCACGGTGGTGGTGACGAAGGCGGGGGCATCGGATGAAACCGCAGATTCCGCAGATTGACGCAGATTCGGATTGAAGCGAGGGATCATTGAAGGGTCCAAGGGGTCAAGGGTCCGAGGATCTAAGGGGAGGATGGGGTCGCTTCGCGACATTCTTTTGTTCGAAAAAACATCCCCCCACAAAAAGCACAAAAAACCGTTTTACCTCGCACAAAACGCACAAAGGATTTGCGCCACAGACCTGAGTCCTGGGACTTGAGACTTGAGGTGCGGAGGGAACGGGGGTACGAGGCACAAAGGCACTGAGGCACTGAGGCACTGAGGCACAAAGGGGAGGAATGACCTTCCCCACGTTCAGTGGACACGGGGTTAAGAGAATCTGCCATTGGCTTCA
>CAZSBF010000098.1:0-15664 GCA_964605185.1 uncultured Planctomycetaceae bacterium | reverse complement strand
CAAGTCCACATCATAGACGTCCAGCGTGAGTGCGACGTGGTCGCTGAACCGAGTCACGTCCGCGAAATCGCGCGGCGAGACGATATCGACCGGGAGTTCCGCCCGTTCAGCCCGCTCAACGGCCATCGCATCAGCGCGCGACGAAATGACCACACTGATCTCCACGCCGGGCAACCGCCCATCGGCAATCCGATCGATCAGATTCTGCAAACCCGTGCCGCCGCCCGACACCAGCACGGCCAATCGAAGCGGATCCTTTTTCTTCATGGCTTCACCTCAGGTAGCACGCCGGCATTTCTAAGAAAAGACGCCACTTCCTTCCACCATTCCTCTTCATGCCCGTCACCGGGGAAACCGTTGTGATCGCAGGGATATTCCAGAAACGTCGCCCGCTTGGCAAGCGAGGCAAGCCTTCGACCCTGTGCAATCGGAATGACATCATCCGATGTTCCGTGGGCAATCAGGATCGGCAAGTCCAGCGTTGGAATGATCCGGTCATTGCGGAACGGATGCCGCGCGACGAATCCCGGCGCGCCGAACGTGTTGGCCATGTCCGCCGTACTGGTGAACACCGATTGCAAAACCAGCGCCTTCGCCGACCGCTGCGATGCGAGGTATGTCGCCGGTCCTCCACCCAATGATCGTCCATGAATGACGATGTGAGACTTATCGACGTCCGGCCGCTTCATCAATTCGTCGTAGAACCGAAGCGAATCGCTGAGTATCACCGCCTCCGATGGCCGCCCCCTGCCGCGACCGTAGCCGCGATATTCCGGCAGATAGACCGACATGCCCAACTGTCGATACGGCATAACGATCTCGTCGAGATAGTCGATGATCTCGGCATTTCCATGAAAGAAGATTGCCACCGGCTTGGGTTGCGTTGCGCTCGCATTCACCGCAGGAATGAACCACGCCTCATTCGTACCACCCCCATCGATCTCGATTTTGATGACCATTGTATTGCGCGCATAACGATCTGTTGTGGGTGCCGGTGCCGGCGCCATGTCGGCCGGAAACAACAGGTGCTCCTGGAAGAAATACATCGCCACACAATACGTGGCGTAAAGTAGCAGTGGATAAAGTAAGACGCGCCGAATCACTTTGCCCCGCCGACTGTGCTTCGCCGGAGGTTCTTTGCTTACCGGCTCATATTCTTTCTGATCCAGATGAGCACTCAATGCAAAAACCTCACGCCCTAACTCTCCTGCCTCTTCCCCCGCGTACGCTCGATGTCCTCGCGAACCTCCGGCGGAACAAACCGCTGCTCGATCTCCGGAATCCCCGCGACAGCTTCCAGCGTCCGCTCGTAGCGCGTTTCCAAATCCCCCATCGTGTCAATGAATAGTATGCGTTGACCTTTGATCCGACAGAATCCGCCGCCGTCGCCACCGAGCGGCTCTCGCCGAACGGAGAGCCCCAGCTCCTCCGCAAGTCCGATCAGGATGTCGAGTCGTCTTTGCAATTCCATCGATCCGCATTCCTTGCGCGATCCGCGCAACATTCGCGCCATCATGCGCGGCCATGTGCCCTGCCGATAATTCCACGACAGGCGAACCCCCCATGCCCTCACACGACTTTTCCGACAGCAACGTAGTCCAGACCAGCGACCTCGTACAGAGCGCCCTCGACAGCGTCGAATCACACTTTGGCGACCTCCAAAAACAGGTTGACTCCCTCCAACGCCTTGCCTCCGTCGGCACCATGGCCGCCATGATCGCCCACGAGTTCAACAACATGCTGACGCCCATCGTCAGCTACTGCCAATACGCCGTTCAGCGGGGCGAGCCCGACCTGATGAAGACGGCCCTCGAACGCACGCTCAAGAACGCCCAGCGGCTCAGCGACCTCACCGGAAAGATCCTGGGACTCGCCGGATCGGATCAATCTCCGCCGATTACCTTTTCTTTGAAGCCTCTGGTCGAAGACGCCGTGGCCTGCCTCGGCCGCGATCTCGACAAAGACTCCATTACCCTGCGAATCAACGTGCCCGACGACCTGTCCGTCTTCGCCCACGCCGCCTCGTTGCAACAGGTCCTTTTCAATCTCATCCTCAATGCACGACAGGCCATGCTCGACCGGCCCGGCCGCCTCGAAATCACGGCCCGCACCGAGCCAGCCAACCGCGTCACCATCGAAGTATCAGACACCGGCCCCGGCATCAAACCTGACAACCATTCCCGAATCTTCGAACCATTCTTCTCGACAAAGAAACAAGAAACGCGCCCCGACCGCGCCGGCCTCGGCCTCGGCCTCCACGTTTGCAAACGGCTCATGACCGAGCAAGGCGGCGATATCACTGTGCAGAGCCAGCCCGGCTTCGGCGCGACCTTCACACTTACGCTGCCCGCGGCCGCCTGATCGCGATACGATTCGCCCCGCGAAACGGAGTTCGGGCGTGACCACCTTCTCCAGTTCACCTGTCATCGCCGGACATGACCGCGCGACTCCGCGCCCGGTCGATCTTCCCGACACCATCCTCAAGACTGCAATCATCTTCGTGAGCATCGGGATACTGGTCGCGACCCTGACGCAACACACCCGCGATCAGGCCTTCCACATCCTCTGGCAACACCGGTTCGGCCGACCATTGCTAATCCTAGGCACTGCATATGCGGCATTGACGACCGCGTGGACAGTCTGGCGATTCACTCTGGCGATGCGCTACCGCCCCGCACACCGCGTTGCATCCGAGGCACTACCAAGCGTCTCCGTCATCGTCCCTGCATTCAACGAAGGAGCCCTCATCGCCGATACGCTCACCCACCTCGCACGGTGCCAATACCCCTCCGATCGTTTTGAGATCATCGTCGTCGATGACGGCAGCACCGACGAAACGTGGGCACATATTGAGCGAACACGTGACTGGTTTCACAACAGCGGCTCCGATCGGCGCATTCAAACGATTCGCCTCCCGGTCAATCGCGGCAAGCGCCACGCCCTTTACGAAGGATTTTGCCGCGCCACCGGCGACATCCTCATTACCGTCGACAGCGATTCGCTGGTTGATGCGGACGCCCTGATCGAACTCGTCAGCCCGCTCGTCCGCAATCCGCGAATCGGCGCCGTCGCCGGCAACGTCCGTGTCCTCAACAAATCCGATGGCCTCATCCCCCGGATGCTCGACATTCGATATCTGATGACCTTCGACTTCAAGCGCGCCGCCCAAAGTGTCATGTCCGGCGGCGGCGTCCTCTGCGTCGCCGGCGCGCTCGCCGCCTATCGACGATCGGCCGTCGAACCGGCCGTCGATGATTGGCTCCACCAACACTGGCTCGGCCAGCCAGCCCGCGCCGGCGAAGACCACGCCATGACCAATTTCATCCGCCGCCAAGGGTACGTCGTCACCTTTCAGCGCACCGCCCGGGTCCAAACCCTCGCACCGACGACCTACGCCGGCCTCGCCCGCATGTTTCTTCGCTGGGGCCGCAGCAATGTCCGCGAGACCGCGCATCTTGCGTCCATACTCATCCACCCACGCGCCAACCATCTATACGCCAGACGCCCGATCGAGGCTGGATTTCTTTTCAACTTTGTTGTCGGCGCGACGGGACTTGTCGTCCCCTACCTATTCCTCGCCGCCGCCATCTGCCTCGCGATCGCTTCGCCCCCGGTCTTCGGCCTTAAGCTCCTCGCCGCCGCCATCGCGAGTGGAGTCTTTCCGCTCATCTTCGCCGCCGCATACGACCGCAACGACGACGCCCTCCTTGCCATCGCGTACAGCTTCTATGCCATGCTGCTACTCTCATGGGTCTGGCCTTGGGCGCTGTTCACTTCACACAAGAGCGTGTGGATGACGCGTTCAGCTTCCAATGCCGAACACCGAACTACGCGATAATCTTCGTCCCCTCCGGCGGCACCACAATCGCATTCCCAATCGCCACATCCGCACCATCCTGATTCACGCAATACACCATCAACCGCATCCGTTTCGGATTAATGATCTCGGTAACGATCGCGTTGGCGGTAATCGTGTCGTCGAAAAAGACCGGCTTAAGAAAGCGAATGTGCAGCTCGACGAAAACCGTACCGACGCCGGGAATCTCGCTGCCAAGCACCGTTGAGATGATTCCGGCCATCAGAATACCGTGTGCAATGCGCCGGCCATATCGCGTCTTCTTTGCATATTCGTCGTCGATGTGCAGCGGGTTGAAATCACCCGATACATCCGCGAACGCAAACACATCCTTCTCGGTGATCGTCTTGGTAAAGGAACCCGAGTCATTGATCTGAAGGGTTTCGCGCGTGCGGGGTGTAAGTCCGGGCATCGGTGTCTCTCCTGTCAATGGTCCGGCCAAATGCCGGCTTCACACGTATCATATTGCCATGTCATGGCTTCAACGTTTACTCGGCCGTACGACCCCAAATACCCAGAAGCCGGCCGATCGTCTGCCTGCTGATTGGCAGAGTAGGGTGGCGCGGTCCGTGCCGCACTATCGATTCCTGTCTCCCGATGAGCGGCAACGCGCATACGACCTTATTGAACGCTTCATCGCCGAAAAGGAATTTTGGGGCAATCGCGACCTCGCGGTGTCGCAGCACATGAAGCTCGTCGTCGCCGCACAGGCCTGCCTGCTCATTCTCAATATCCCCCGATTGGGACTCTTCCCAGAAACAAAGGAGGTCATCCTCTACCCCGACAACTTCGGTCAGTCTCTCGACGCCATCGGCCCCGACGGCCGGACCTACCACATCGATCAATCGCGCATCGGTGAGGCCTCGCGCCGCGGACCCGTCCTTCTGGCATGGGAGCATGTCAAGCAATCGGCCTTCGACCGCCTTGATGGACGAAACGTCGTCTTCCACGAATTCGCCCACACACTCGACTATCTCAATGGCGAGGCCGACGGCGCACCGCCCCTGGCCGAAGCGGGGGATTTCGCCGAATGGTCGCGTGTCATGTCATCCGAACTTCGTGCCCTTCGCGCGGCCGCCTCCATGGGGCGGCGCACCCTGCTCGACCCATACGGCGCGGAGAGCCCGGCCGAGTTCTTCGCGGTCACGACGGAACACTTCTTCGAGGATGGCAGGCGAATGAAACGAAACCACCCCGCGCTGTATGCACAGTTGAGGGCGTTTTACAAACAAGAAACGGCGGATTGGGCGGTGTGATCTCGGAGCCGTGAAGGCACGGCAAAGATTCAGCAGGAAACGCGGATCGGGCGAAGGACTTAAAACAACCGCGGTCGGTTGTTCAGCGAATACGTCCCGCACTCATCATCGGAGAGCGCCGGCATTCCCGTGCCCTGCAGCTCGCGATCGATCCATGCCCGGATGGACATGTTCGTCTTTTGCTCGGCATAGCTGATCTTTGCCCGAGTAATGATTTCGTGGCGTGATTTTTCTTCCACAACGTGTTGTCGGTAACGCATGGTTACACTCGCAAAGACATTGGCGAGTGCGCGGTCCGCGACGGTGCGGTGCAACACTCTCCATGACCCTCCTGGTCAATGACTCATTTCACGATCCGTCGTTTCAGTCTTTGTGCAAGGTGATGGATGGAAGCATCGCTCCCAATAGCCCCGGCAAAATGGTCTTGGCGTATTTCCCCAACGCCGAACCTGCCGGAATGATATCTAGTACATCGTCCGAGGCAAGCGAATTTTGCCAGTTTTTTGGAAAACGCCCCGTTGGCCGGCGCTAAAACGTGGTTAATAGGTGATTCGAAGCCGATCCAGAAACCGTGCCGCGATCCCGACCCGATCCAGGTTCGTCTTGGAATCCGCAGCCAGCGGCGTGCAACGCACCACTTCCGCCATGCACGTGGCGCGACCGGGATACGGTGAAACTCCTTCAGCCGGAGGAACCGTTAGTTCAATGTTCAGGCGGTCGCCCGGCGAGAAATCGGCGCGATCGAGTTCGAAATACAATCCGCCCGTGCTGATGTTTCGAGTGATCGTGCGAATGAGCGTGGAAGCCTCGCCGCCGGCCATGCGAAGTTCGACGGGCAGACGCAACTCAAGGCGTCGCGACCCGCGACGGTCGTTCCCCGAAGATTTCACAGCCTCGCCCTGCATCATGCCGACTTCCTGTACCGCCGAACACTCGCGCGTAGCTGCGCTACCGTAACGCGAATGGCGAGGTCCGTGCAATTCCGATGCCAGTGCCATGATCTACCACCTGTTGCGAGCGACGTCACCCTAAACATCGGCTACACGGGGTCTTAGGTCGCGTAGTGAAACAGGGAAAGGCATCGCGATCGGTAGGTCGATGTTGCCGAGACGCCACGCCGGTTTCAGGTGTGCAAACGCATCTCAGGCGCATCATGTGGGAGCTACTAATGTTGTAGCGGAGTCTATTATTGGCAACATGCATGCTCGATTAGAGCAGCTCTTTGAGCTTGCGCTTCAGGATCTTGCCCGTCGGACCGCGCGGTAGGTCGGCGGCAATGATCACGCGGCGTGGAACCTTGTACCCCGCAAGTCGATCCCGACAGAAGTCCCGCAATTCGATATCCGTCGCCGTCTGCCCTTCATGCAGCGTCACAAATGCCGCCACAACCTCGCCTCGCGATGGGTCCATCTGCCCCACAACGGCCGACTCGGCAACGGCCGGATGCTGATCGAGCACGCTTTCCACTTCCCGCGGATAAACGTTCTCCCCTCCCACGATGATCATCTCCTTCTTGCGCCCGGTGATCGTGATGTAGCCGTCGGCATCGACCGAAGCCATGTCGCCCGTCTTGTACCAACCATCCGACGTTAGCACGGCCTGAGTCTCCACGTCCTTCTTGTAATAGCCCTGCATCACGATCGGGCCGCGAATCCAAAGTTCGCCGTCGTGGCCAGTTGCCACCGGGTTGCCGGCATCGTCAAACGAACGCGCTTCCACGCCCGGAATCGGCTGCCCGACGCTGCCGAGCTTGTGCGCCCACGGCATGTTGAGACTCACCACCGGCGACGCCTCCGTCATGCCATAGCCCTGCAGGATGTCGACCGCGAACCGTTCCTTGAACGTCGCATGAACCGCCATCGGCAACGCCTCGCCGCCGCTGATCGCATATTCAATCGATGCAAGGTCGGCGGCCGTGGCCTGCTTCGAACGGAGCATCGCGGAATACATACTGGCGATCAGCATCGTTACACTGCTTTTCTGCTCACGAATCGTGTCAAAGATGCCGGCCGGATGAAATCGGGGAACGTAATAAATCGACGCTCCCAGCACGACCGGCACCAGTAGCATCGCCGTAATGCCAAAGCTGTGGAACAGCGGCAACACACCCAGAAATCGATGGTGCGACTGCAGCCGGGCCTTCTCAATGCTCGCGTCGATATCGTGTCGCAAATTGCGATACGTCTGGCAAACGCCCTTCGGTATGCCCGACGTGCCGGAGGTATAAAGAAGAACCGCAATGTCATCCGGCGAGACCTTCGGCGGCGGCGGCGTGCTGCGAACTTTCTCCATCACCATTTCGCGCTTGAGCGGCAGGTCTTCGAGAAAGACCTTCTTCCCGGGCAATGCCGCAACTTGCGCCTCAAAAAACTTCGTGGTGAAAATCGTGTCCAGCCCGGAATCAGCGATGACCGCCGCGAGTTCCGACGGCTGCAAGAGAAAATTAAGCGGAACCACCGTCCGCCCGGCCCAGAGCGCCCCGAAAAACGTCGCCCCGAAGGCAACCGTCGATGGCAGCATGATCCCGACATGCGGATTGGTCGTCGTGGATTCAATCTGCCGCCTCATGACGTCGGAAAACGCCATGAGACTTGGATAGTCCATCGACCGCGTCGGGTCGGCAATGGCGGCACCCTTCGGTGCGCGGTCCGCGGCGGCAAGAAGCGATTCAACAAGCATGGCGGGTTCCCTGCCGATTCACGGCCCTCTGGATCGACTCAAACCGTGATGGTTTTGGAGCAATCACATCTTGTCAACTCGCAACCGCGACTTTCCTTTCTCGTTGACGCCCCTTGCCCGGGGGCTACAATCGCCCGCGAGGATGGGAGGCGATTCCCATGAATCGACAAAGGACTGTCTTGTTGCCACACCCCCGCATGATGATTCGAGCGATGCTACTCATCGGCTTCCTGCCAATGTTGATCGCCGGCACCTGCCAACGCGGCGAAATCAGCGAAATGGGCGAAGGCCCCGGTACCGACGAACTCGTTAAGTACTACTCCCCCACCGCGATCCGCATCCTCCCATTTACGAAGCCGCGCAGCTTCGATGAGGATGCCATCCCCGACGGCATCTCCGTCTCGCTCCGCCCGCTCGACTCCGCCGGCGATCCGGTCAAAGCCTACGGCGTATTCATCTTCGAGCTATACGCCTACAAACCCGCCATCGGCAACAACAAAGGCGAGATGATCCAGCAATGGACCCAGCCCGTCCTCGGCCCCGACGCTCAAAAACGCTTCTGGGAACGTGTGACGTCCACTTACGAATTCCAACTCAGTTGGGAAGGCAAGCCCCTGCCCACTGAGAGTCGCTACATTCTGGTGGCGAGTTTCCAGGCCCGCGGTGCGACGCGCCTGTTCGACGAATACCGATTCGAGTTTCGCCCAAACAAAGAAGAAATCATCAACGCCGTCGGCAGCAAACAGCCGTAACGGCCAAGGAGTGCATCATGAAGGCGAGCATGAAGTGGCTGACGTGTCTGGCCGGTGCGACCATGATCGTCGGTTGCGCGCAAAACAAGATGACGCGCCAGAACTGGGATATGATCAAAGAAGGCACCTCGGCCAAGGACGAAGTCCGCTTGACGCTCGGCGCCCCCGAAGTTGAGACGCCGAACCAGTGGGAATTCGAGGACGAAGACAAACACGTCCACGCCACCATCCACTTCGACGAGCGCGGTGTCGTAACGCGCAAGGAATGGATGGACGGCAAGACCGGCGAGTGGTCCGGCGCAGCCCCCGGCATCAAGACCGATCGCCAAGGCCAACCCGTCTCGGAAACCAAAGGCAACACGACGATCAAGAAGGACTAGGCCAGGCAGCGTCAAATCGGAGCACTCCAACCGCCTAGGGCGGTCCGAAAACGCCATCTTTCTCGCGTTCTCTTGACGCAGCCACCCGACATACCATCTAATACTCTGATTCCAACCGCATCCGGTCTCGGGCCAAACCCGGTTCGGGCCATCCTCGCAAGGTGACGTTGGAGGGGAACACGAACTGTCCGCGCGCAGCCGATCGCATCGCGACGTCCGCCGGATCGTTACCTAGCTGGGGACCTTGTGCAGAGACAACGATTTATCATTGGTTCGCTGATTGCCCTCACGGCAGTCGCCGTGTCCGGACAGTCCGTCCATGCCCAGCCGATGAACGTCGGCTTCGAGGACATCGCCCTGCTCATGCCGGACGGCTGGTCGTTCACGAACAACAGCAACCCGTTGGGGGATACAAACTGGTTCCAGGGGGTTTCGTCGCCTTTCCCCGCACAGGACGGCGCGGCCACCAGCTACCTCGCCGCGAACCTCTGCAACACCGGCGGCGCGGGCTGCTTCGGAGCCGGCAACATCAGCAACTGGGCCATCCTCCCGACCCGAACCCTATCCAACGGCGACACTCTTTCCTTCTGGACCCGCAGTTCGGCAGCGGGGAGTTTCGGCTACGACCGGATGCAGGTTCGCATGAGCCTAAACGGGGCCTCCGGAAATGTTGGAACATCGGATACCGATGTAGGCGATTTCACCACGCTCCTCCTCGACATCAACCCGACCTACACCATGGCGGGCTACCCGACGTCCCAATGGCAACAGTACAACCTCGTACTCAGCGGCATCGGAGCGCCGACCCAAGGACGCCTTGCCTTCCGCTATTTCGTTGAGGGCAGTGGTTTTGCAGGGGTAAACGGCTCCTACATCGGAATTGATTCGTTGCTCTACAACCCCTTCCCCGAGCCATCGACCTTGTGCCTCATGCTCGCGGGCGGCCTCGCCTTGACTCGCCGCCGCCGTTGAGTTCCCCCACCATCTGATTTCCTATCCGGCCCCCGATCGGCCCGTTCTCTGGCGCGCTTTCGCCGATTTTCAACTGGCAATTCTTGCGCAAAGCCCGTAGACTGAACGCTTTGGAGCGTTTCGGGGGGGACCGATTTTTAGCCAGGTTGCGGCATGGAGGCCAGCAAGGCGGATGATTCTCAAGAAACTCACAGCCACCGGTTTTAAGAGCTTTGCCGACAAGACCGAACTCGATTTCGGACCCGGCATCACCTGTATCGTCGGCCCCAACGGCTGCGGCAAGAGCAACGTCGTCGACGCCATCAAGTGGGTCCTCGGCGAACAATCCGCCAAGAGCCTGCGCGGCAAGCAGATGATGGACGTCATCTTCAACGGCTCAGGCACGCGCAAGAGCATGAGCATGTCGCAGGTCGACCTGACTTTCGACAACACCGACGGCACCCTCCCCACCGATCAAACCGAAGTCGTCGTCTCCCGAAAATTGTTTCGCTCCGGCGAGAGCGAATACCTGATGAATGGCCAATCGTGCCGGCTCAAGGACATTAAGGAACTCTTCCTCGACACCGGCGTTGGCGTCGACGCCTACAGCATGATCGAGCAGGGTCGCCTCGATGTCCTGCTCCAGGCCAATCCGACCGACCGCCGCCTCATCTTTGAAGAAGCCGCGGGCATCAGCAAATACAAAGTCCGCAAGAAAGAGGCCCAGCGCCGCCTCGAGCGCGTCAATCAAAACCTGCTCCGCCTGCAGGACATCGTCGACGAAGTGGACAAGCGCCTGCGCAGCGTGAAGCTCGCCGCGGGCAAGGCGAGGAACTACCAGCAATACGTGCAACAGCTTCGCGAATTGCGCAGCCGCTACGCCCTCGCCGAATATCACCGATTGAAAATCAGCGGCGATGAACTGGACGCCGTCATCAGCGAACTATCCGACAACGGCACGCGCATCCGTACCGATCTGTCGAACAACGACGCCGAGACAAGTTCCGCGAATGTGCGCATCGTCGACCTCGAGCGTGACATTTCCCAAACCGAAGGCAAGCTGCTCACCGCCGCCTCGCAAATCACGGCCCACGAAGAACGCATCGCCGCTTCCGAGCGTCGCATCGCCGATCAGACGCACTTGTTGGCCCGCTCTCGCGAACGCCTCGCCGGATTCGATGAGCAAGTCGCGGTCCTCGATGCAAAGATCGCCGAAGGCAACGCGGCCGCCGCGGAAATCGAGGCCGACCTGGCAAGAGTGCATGAGGACCTGCTGCGCCTTCAGGAAGAAGACCGCGCCCATGCCCACGAACAACACGAAACCCATTCCCGTGTGGAAGACGAAAAAGCCGGCATCATCGACCTGCTTCGCCGCACAAGCCAGCTTCACAACGAAATCCAGGGCCTGAACCTCCAGCACGAATCACTCACCCAGCAAAAGGCAAAACTGGATGAACGCGATGCCGTCATCGCCACCGAATTAGCCGAAGCCATGGGCCGCTCTCAGCAAATGGTCACTCGGCGCGATGAGATCGACGTCCTGATCGCCGATCAGACCAAGGCCCTCAATGAAACACGCGAGCGATCCGGCGAAGCGGCCCGACAACGCGTTGCATTTCAAGATCAACTCGCTGCAGCCAAGGAATACCGTAGCGGCCTCGACAGCCGTCGCCAGCTCCTCGCCGAAATGGACCGCAAACACGAGGGCCTGTTAACTGGCGCACGTGAAATCCTCGAGAAGCGCGACGCGGCCCTCAAGTCTGAAGACTCAGGCCTCAAGACTTTTTCCTACGTCCGCGGCGCCGTCGGCGAACTCTTCGAAGCCGATGTGGCCCACGCCGGTTTGGTCGAAGCCGTGCTCGGCAATTATGAAAAATACCTCGTCGTCGATCAGCGTGATGCCCTGTTGGAAGATCGCGACGCAATCGCCGAGTTGTCCGGCCCAGTGCGGGCCTTCTGCCTCGACGCCGTGCCACCGGCCATCGGCGGCCCCGATCTATCCGGCCAGGAAGGGTTCATTGCCAACCTGCTCGACTGGGTTCGCTACCCCGCCGACTGCGAGCGACTTGCTCGGCATCTGCTCGGCCGGACCTATGTCGTGGAAAGCTCGAACGACGCCCGCCGATTGGCAAAACTCGACGCTGGCATCGCCCGCTTTGTCACCATGGATGGCCTCGTGTGGGAGCCGGATGGCCGCGTCGGCGTCGGGCCGCTTGGCACCGGCACTGGTTTGATCAGCCGCCGCAGCGAATTGCGAGAGTTGGCCGTCCAACTCGAAGAGGTGGAGGGCCGCATCGGTTCATTGGCCGAACAGCTCTCCGCGAGCGAATCGGAGATCAGCCACCTCGATCAACTGCAACAGAACCTCCGCACAGCCATTTACGAAGCCAACACCCAGCGCGTTGAAACCGTTGCACAGCTTTCAAGCGTCGATGAAATCGTCCGCCAGCTCTCGGCCGAACGCCCCGTTATCGCGACGGAGGTCGCCATGCTGGTGCAGAGCCTCACGCAGATGCAGGAGCGCGGCAAGGCCAGCAAGGAAGCCCTCACACAATTGGAAACGCGCAGCAGCGAGGGCGAACGGATGGTGCAACAGCTTTCCGCCCGATTGGAAGAACTCGTCGTTCGCCGCCAGACCATCGCCGAGCAGATCACCGCGGCCCGCGTCCGTTCCGGCGAATTGGCCCAACGGCGCGCCGGCATCGCCGAATCCGTCCGCGAATTGCAATCCGCCAAGATCCAATTGCAGGCCGACCGCGACAAGGCCGAGCGAGACGTCATCGAGGCCCAGGAGCGAATCGACCAATCGCAGCGTCAGATGGAGACGGCAAGGCAGGCCCTGGCCGATCTCAAGACCGAACACACGACGCTGACCGAGCAGTCGTACGCCCTGCGGACCGAGCGCGATGACCGTCGCACCCAAGTCGAGCAGCTTGCCGCCGCCGCCCGCCAGCTTCGCGCCGACCTCGAACAGGTCGATGCACAGTTGCACGAACGCCAGATCAAGCTGCAGGAGGTCCGCGTCCGTCTTGAGGATCTGATCGCTCGCATCGCCGAAGAACTCTCCGTCAATCTGGTGGAGCAATACGAGGCCTACACGCCGACCGAGGATGAAGATTGGCCCGCCGTCGAGGCCGAGATCAACGACCTCCGCCAGAAAATCGAGCGCCTCGGCAACGTGAACCTCGACGCGATCGACGAGCAGGCCCAGCTTGAGCAGCGCCAGGAGTTCCTCGGCACGCAGCTCACCGACCTGCGCACCAGCGAAAAACAACTGATGGAGTTGATCGACAAGCTCAATCTCGAATCCCAGCAACGCTTCCTGGAGACCTTCAAGAGCGTGGCTGAACACTTCACCGCCCTCTTTAAGAAGCTCTTCGGCGGCGGCAAGGCCGAGTTGACACTGCTCAACGAGACCGACGTCTTGGAATGCGGCATCGAAATCATGGCCCGCCCCCCGGGTAAGGAGCCGCAGAGCATCAGCCTCCTCTCCGGCGGCGAGAAAGCACTTACGACCATCGCCCTGCTCATGGCCGTCTTCCGCAGCCGCCCGTCGCCCTTCGTGGTGCTGGACGAAGTCGATGCCCCGCTAGACGAGGCCAACAACATCCGCTTCAACCATGTGATTCAGGAGTTCGTCTCGCTCAGTCAGTTCATCGTCATCACCCACTCCAAACGCACAATGAGCATCGCCGACGTGATGTACGGCATCACCATGCAGGAAGCTGGTGTCTCCAAACGCGTCAGCGTCCGGTTCGAAGAAGACCGCAAGCAGCCCGCGGTGGCGTAGAACCTCCGACGTAATCGGTCAATTGAATCAAAGAAAAAGGCCCGTGACGATTGTCACGGGCCTTACGCTATTCAGAACTCTATTCAAATCACGGAATGAAGCAGCGGCATTCCACGATGCTTCCGGCCGGAAGAGTGGCAGAACTTACAAACCCTCCGCCGACCGGCTGTCCGTTCACCCACAATGCACAGCCTGCGCCCGGACCGCACGCACCGGAGCAACTCATAAGGTAGTCACCTTGAGTCGCCGCAGGTTGAACCGAGACCGGGCCGCAGCCGTTCCCGCTGAAACATGTGCAAAGCTCGGCCACAACGCCCTGCCCTGGACCAAGTGTCATCACGATCTTGGGCCGGCACGTGGAGATTGTTCCGCCAGCGCACTCGGACTGCTGGTGACTCGCGCAGAACTGGCTGCCGAAGTCAGTGCCCAGTGGGCAGACCGGCGGCGGCGGGACGCACAGATCGTCGCTGCCATCACCATTGGTATCTCCAAGGCAGGCCGAGCCCACGCCCTGAGGCAAACCACCGCGAGCGATGCAGCAGGCGGGGTCGAGCATCTGGCATATCGTGCTCGCGCCCACTTGGATGCAACACGCTTGAACCGCCGCCCCGCACGTGGTGCCGACGGGCAATATTGTTCCGCCCTGCACCAGACAGCAGCGCTGCGGCATCGTCGCACACGTCCCGTTGGGCAGGCAGCAGCTCACGTCAGAAAGACCGCACGGACCATTCATCAACTGGCCGCCGCCGGGACACTGGTTAACGCCCGGGGCCAGATCGATGCAGGTGCCATCGGGCATGCAGCAGGAGCGCTGGCGATCGTCGCAACACAGTCCATCCTCCGCCGTGATCGTCGCCGCCACATCCATACCCGTTATGACACCACCGCCATTAACCACGCGAATCTCGATGCAATTCTCGCAGTCCTTAAAGAGCGCCTGGTTGGTAACGAAAATATGCGTCGGCGGATTGAGGAAGGCCCAACCGTTCGGCGTCGCCCCGATCTGAACACCGTTGAGCCAGACCGTCGCCGCATCATCAGCGAGCAGGTCCATCGTCAACGTCGCGTTCTTAAACCGCGGGTCGAGACAGAAGCAGTACTGATAGCAATACAGTCCGTTGATCGGACCGGTCGTGGCGGAGATCCACTTCGTACCCGGAATGGTGGCCCAGGCCGAGTGCGGCGTGATGACTTGTGCCGGTCGTGGAACCGAACCGCCGGACGCATCGCAGGTCACCGTCCAGGTGTCGTCGTCCTGACCTACCGGGATGAACGGACCGTTGATGTCATACACGCCGGAATTGAGGCTCTTGCTCAGATCCGCCGGCGGGCAGCAGCATTTGCCGTCGATGGAGGTAACCGTGCCAGCCATGTTGAAACCGGTCGGTGCGCCGCCAGTGTTCTCCACAACAACCTTGATGCAGTTCCGTCCCTTTAGAAAGAAACCGGCAATGTTGGTGGATAGGGTGGCCGGAACCGCAGCACCGAAGCTCGCGGCATTACCGAGGAAATTGCCGTTGAGATAAACACGCGAAGGCGGCGTACCGGAGTCATCCGCCCGAATCTGCAGCGTAAGCAACGGGTTCTTGAATCGATCATCAAGACAAAAACAGTACTCATACTCATACGTTCCGTTGGGTCCGAAGTAGTTCGCCGAAACCCACTGAGTCCCCGGAATGGTCAGCCACGATGGATGTGGCGTAACCACGGTAGCCGGCGTCGGCACGGATCCGCCAGACGCATCAACGGTGACGATCCAATCAGTATCCAGACTGTTGACCGGAAGGAGCGATCCATCATCCGCCACACCAGTGCCGATGTTCAGCGAGAGATTCTCCTTGGGACAGCACGGCGTTGGATTGCACTGATGCTTGGTCAGCAGATAGTCAACGAATATAAGAACATCAATCTGGTTGTAGGTGCCGCTGCCATCCATGTCGACACATGCACAGTTATCCACCGGCAGCGGGTTCCCAAGCAGGCAGCGGATGAATCCGGCG
>CAZSBF010000097.1:0-16176 GCA_964605185.1 uncultured Planctomycetaceae bacterium | reverse complement strand
GTCGTCGGCCAGAGGGAGGAGTCGAACGGCGGCGTGAAGATCTCGGTGGCCCACCAATCTTCGATTTCGCAGTGGCATGCCTGTTTGACGAAGGCGTGTAACTGGGACGTCAACTGTGCGGCGGGGATTGGTTGGCCGGTTGGGTCGATGCGGTGGTCGTCGTTGGCGTGGCCGGGCAGATCGGGGGTGTTGCACGCGATGAAGAGGGTTTGAATGTGTTCGCGCGAAAAGTCGTAGAGCGGTTTGCGATCAGCGGTCGCGACGACAATGACGCGCGAGTATCCGCCTCGGGCGATGAGCCATCGCACGCGGGCCTGCCAGTTCATCAGCTCCCAGCCGAACTCGCCGACGTAGGGCGCGACGACCAATGTTCGACGCGGCTGCTTCACTCGGCACTCCCGGCGTAGGCCGTTTCGCGCGACGCGGGCCAGTCTTCCATCATTTGTTCGAAGAGGTATTGCGATCCGCAGACGGCGGGCTTGCGGCTGAGGTCGAAGGGATCGACGGCGCCTTCGTTGGTGCGGCGACGCATGTCGACGGCGGCGCGGTGCCAGGTCTCCTGCACGATGCGTTTGGACTCGGCGGTGTAATGACGCTTCAGGCCAAAGGGATAGGCCACGGCGAGCGGCGTGCGGCCGGTGAGGCGGGCGATTTCGTCGCGGGCGGTTGAGATTTCGCGCGTTTGGTCGTCGTAGCTCAGGGCTGAGAGGACCGGGTGCGTGTGGGTGTGGTTTCCGAAGTCGATGAACTCGGGGTCGGCCTCGGCGATCTGTTCGGATTCGACATAGGGCCTCAGCTCGGCGGCGAGGCTTGGGCCGGACTTGCCCAGTTCATTGAGCACGTTTTCGAGAATCGCGGGTACATCGGCGCGGTAACAGCGTCGCACGAAATTGCCGAGTGACTCGCCCGGGCTACGGCCTGAAATGCCACTTGCGGCGAGGGCGGCTTGCAGACGCGACTCTTGATCGTGCGCCGAAAGCCATGCGAGTTTGTGTTGCCAGAGCAGATCTCGATTTCCAACGACGGAGGTGACGAGAAAGACCGTCATCGGCATGCGCCGCCGAAAGAGCATCGGGGCAACGGTGCGCATGACTTCGGCGTAGCCGTCGTCAAAGGTGATGACGGCGGCGCGCGCGGGGATTTCCTCGCGCTCGAGGCATTCGATCAGGGAACGCAGGCTGATTACGTCGTAGTTCGCAGCGAGGTAGTCGATCTGCCGTTCGAACTCGATGGGCGTATGGCGGGCGGCGCTGCCCGCATCGAGGACGCCGCCGTGGCCGCCGACGCGGTGATAGGTGACGATGTTCACGCAGTGGTCGTTGTAGCGCCGCCGCAAGCGACGAACCAATTGACCGGGCCATGCCTCGAAGGGCAGTTTTTTCAACATCAAGCTCATTTGTTCCTCGCTTTGGCCGCGCGGCGGTGGCGCGTCGCGGCGTTTAATAGTTCCGAAAGTTGGCGCGCCTGATAGGGGCGCGTCTTGGGATAGAGTTGGACGGCGCTGCGCTGGGCGTGCAGGTCACCGGTAAGCCAGCGGCGGTACATGTCGCCCAAGGCGCGGGCGATGGCGGCGGGATCGTCGGGGTCGCAGCCCCAGACGCCTTTGAAGCCGCGCAGCTCATTTGCGGCAGCACCATCAGAAGGCACTGCCGCGAGGATGGCGCGACCGCTGCCGAGGCATTCGTAGATTTTTGCGGTTGTGTCCGATGTGCTGCCGGGCATGTTGGGCAAGAGCACGACGTTGACATCGGCGGCGGCCATGCGGGCGAGTGTCTCGGCGTGCGGCAACATGCCGAGGTAGCGCACGCGGTTCTCGTCGATCGGGTTGCTCAGCTCTGAGACGAACGAGCCGGGGCGGCCGGCAAAGTCGAAGCGGGCCCGTTTGTTCGCGCCCGGCGTTTCGGCGACGAATCGCCTGAAACCTTCCAATGCGACGAGCGGGCTTCGCTTTCCATAGAGCGAGCCGGCGTATAGCAGATTGAACTGCGTCGATGGCGCGGGTTGGGGGACGGCGGCAAAGTCGGATGGGTCGAATCCGTTGGCGATGGTGACGAACTTGCGGCCGGTCGGGTCGCCATAGCGATCGACAAATCGCGCGGTCATTGTGTCGTTCACGCTGATGACGTGCGTGGCGCGGTGAATCACCGCGGCTTCGGCGCTTTGGGTGAGCCGGTGTCCGAGTGATGAATCCCACTGTCGCCAGTGAATGTACTCGGCCCAGGGGTCGCGGAAATCCACGAGCCAGGGTAGGCGGAAAATCGAATGAACGGCAAGGCCGATCAAATGATCCGAGAACGGCATGCCCGAGGTGAAGACAGCATCGAAGCGATATTTTCGATGCAGCCGAACCGCGGCGCGGACTGCTTCCGGCAATCGCCAGATTCCGCGATCAGGGAAGGACAAGGCGTCATGGATGTGTTTGAAGCGCCACATGAGCGCGGCCTGCCAGTGATGGGCATCCCACCCGAACCACGATGTGGCGCGCGACAGTCGCCGGGACAATCCACGGGCGACCGGGGCCGGCCAGTAATCCATGAACGGATTGAGGCGATGGACCACGGTATCGGCTGGTATATCGGAGAGGCTCTGAAGGTCGGCGGCGCGGCGGACATCCTGCGAGGTGGCGGCTGTATGGCGCATTGCGCCGGTGATGACAAAGGGCTTCCATCCGTGGCGACCGAGATACTTTGCGAACTTGCGGACGCGAATCGCGCCGACAGAGGCAACCGGAGGAAATCGACTGGCGATGATGAGGACACGGCGCTCGTCCGGGCTTACGCGATCGACCATGTCGTCGTGAGTTGATGACGACAAGTTGGTGCTGCGATCCGGCGGCACGACGGCGCAGCGTCCTGCCACGGCCACGTTCGGCCCGCTGGAAGCGAGACTATCCGATCCTAGAAACACTGCCGGCTCCGACTGCGCGCAGGCGATGCGCCAGGATTCGTCCCATATCCCATCGCCATGTCATGTATCGAACGGGGTTTATCGCAACTGAAATGAGATCAGGAGGAGTTGGGCGCGGGGATTATGAGACAAAACGGCCGACCTTGCGCGTTGAGTCGCCCCGGGCAAACCCGCTTACGAGCGGCGCCAAGGGCATTCGACGAACCGGCAGCACTGCCCCCACTGCCCCACTGACGAGTTCGCTTCGCGGCGCGGAGGAACCGAGCAAGAGTCGCTCATAGTCGCGCAGGATTTGCTCCCACGAATGATGGCGCTCAATGCAGGCACGGCCGGTATTGGCGAAGAGGTCGCACAACTCGTTCTCGCGCAGTAGCTGGATCGATTTGGCGGCGAAATCTTCGGCACGGTCGGCCACAACGATGTCGCGCCCTGCCTCGGCGTGGAGTGCATAGGCCGATGCGGTTGTGGCAATGACCGGACGCCCGAGTGCCATTGCTTCGAGGATCTTGTTTTGCAATCCGCGTGCGACTCGCAATGGCGCGACGATCACGCGGCAATCCTGAACGATCGCGGCGACGTCGTTCACGGTTCCCGTCAATTCCACACCCGGCGTCTTTGCAAGACGCTTGACCGCGCGCGTGGGGTTGCGGCCGATGATGACAAACTGCGCCAGGGGAATCGCCTTCCGGATGCGCGGCCAGGCGTTGGCGACGAACCACTGAACGGCCTCGACATTTGGCGGATAGTCCATTGCGCCGACGAAGCCGAGGCGCGGGCCGAGCGAGGACGCGGGGCGCGCGTGAGCGGTCGGCGTGTTGACGCCGTTGCCGACGACGTGCAGGCGATATGCCAATTCGTGATGGTCGAGGAGGTTTCGCTCGCGGTTGGTGATCACGGTGACGGCATCGAAAAGGCCCAGGGTTTGCTCTTCAAAGGCTCGCAGACGCTTTGCTTCGGCGCGACAGAACCACGACGCCGGTCCACGTCGGGATTCGGCGTATTCGGTCCATTTTTGGCTGTCCACGTCGCAGAGATCGAGGAGCCGGCGCGAGGCGCGGGCGGCGAGGGCGTATGGGGCCATGCAGGCAGAGAAGGCGGCTACGGCGTCGAACTGAATGCGCCCCGACCATGATTCGATGAGGTCGAACATTCGTTTGTCGCGATAGGCGGCCAGGGTTGCACACTGTCCGGTGGTCCATCCTCGCAGGGCTCGTGCAGTCGCGCGCCCGCGCGACCACGGCACAATCGCAACTTCCTCGCAAATCGCCTTCAATCGTGCAATGTGTTTTGCATCGTCGGCATCATCGGAGAAACAGGCGCACCAGACTTTGTGGCGTTGTGCGAGATAGTCGAGTTGGTGATAGGTGCGAATGCGGTCGCCCTTGTTCGGCGGATATGGGAGCCGATGGGCGAGATAGAGGATGGTTCGTCGTGGGTCCATGATTTGTGGCGAGGGGTCTAGTCTTATTGATCAGCTTACAACTCAGGCGGGCACGGAGGCCCGCCCCACTTCTGTATTGCGGGCACCCGCCACGCCGGGTGAACTGCGGCCCGCTCCACTGACTATTGCCAATTGCGTCAGCTATCAGAGTCTTCGTCAGCCGGGGATTGATTTCGACAGCCAGGCTCCGAGGGGGCGGGTGATGGGAAGGGGCAACCGTGTCCAGGCTCGGCGCGCCGCGGCCCATTTGGGCGAGCTTGGGGTCAAATCGGGGGCGCGATGGCCGGGCATGACCAGCGTTTGATAGCCCAACAATCGCGGTTCGAAGCCGAAGGACCGCTTAAACTCGAATGGGCCGGTGTTGTCGATGCGTGTCCGGCCGAAGTCGTAGGTGTCGCAGCCGCGCTGGACGGCGAAGCGCATGTTTTGCCAGTAGAGATAGTTGGTCAGTCCGTAGACGTCGGCGCGCTCGTCGACGCCAACGAAATAGGGCATGGCCGTTTTTCGATGATTGAAACTAAGCAGGCCGGCGACGGGACAGCCTTCGTGTCGGACGATTTGTGCCGCGGCGTTGTCACCGAGTTGTTCGAGCAGGGACAAAAAGAAACGCAGCGGGTAGTTCGGCGAACCGAGGCGTCGCATCGAACGGGAGTACAAGTCCCAGACCTCGGCGACCAGCTCATGGCCCGTTTCAAATGACACGGCGTAGCGTTCTTCACAGCGACGGGCCGCGGCACGGGCCTTGCGTGGAATCCTGGCGAGGACGTCGTCAGGATTTGAGGGAAGCGCGCGAGTGAACGCGGCGTGAGATTCACGAACGGGAAGCCGTTCGATTGAGGGCTCCATCGAGCGCAATTCGACGCACGAGGCGCGAACGCGAATGGCGATCGTCTTGGCGTGGTCGATCAATGCCGCCGAGACATCGCGATCGTTGGCCAGCGGACCGCCGTAAGTGGCATAGGGAACACTCAATAGAAAGCGACCGGCAAGCAGGCTGTGTATTTCGAAGAGTGGAAGTACGCCGACCACCGCCCCACTGCGTACTGCAGCCAAATACCACGGACGATGGCCAAAGGTTTCCTGAACGGCGGCCTTCCACGCGAGGCTGTGAAAGAGGGTTGCATCGGGGCGCGACGATACGAACGCATTCCATGCGTCATCGCCGATCGACTCAAGGCTGGTGATCTGGATTTCCCGGTTCGACATTTGACGTTCTGCCCGCCCCGGGACCGCGGACTGAACGAGATTCTTAATCTCGCTCGTCGGCCTCGTAGGCGTATCGATCCACGTTTCCACGGCAGCCGGCCGCTACGCACCCCATGACGGAGAGGTTGTTCGTCTGCAGCCATCGCACGGACTGTCGGACAACGTGCGTCGCCGTTTCGTGCATCCGGACGACCATGATGACGCCGGTGCAAAGTGTGCCGATGACGCCGACATCCGACGATCGCTGCACCGGAGGAGTATCGACCAGGGCGAAGTGGTATCTCTCGCGGATCTCGTCAAAGACGCGACTGGTAATCCGCGAATGCAGGAGTTCGTTGGTGTTCTGGCCGCCGATGTCGCCAGCCGGGAGGATGCTGAGGTTGCTAAGGGGCGTCGCGCGGATGGCCTCGTTCAAATGGGCCTTGCCGGTGAGAACTTCGGCGAGGCCGGGGCCGGGAGGCAGTTGGAAAAGTTTCGCGAGCGAGGATTGCTTGAAGTCGCAATCAACGGCGATGACGCTCATGTGGCGCACTTCGGCGAGGACGGCGGCGAGGTTGGCGGTGGTGACGCTCTTGCCCTCGCGCGGGATGCTGCTCGTGAAGGCGATGCAACTTCGTTCGCCGGGGGTGAGACGGGAGAGAAGCCAGGTTCGGACGGCGCGATATTGTTCGGTGATGGCGCCGGAGCGATCGCGGACGGCGACGACGGAGGGATGCACGTCCCAATTCAACGGGGACGCGAGATCTGCCACGGCGCTGTTGAAGCGCGGGGATTCAATTGGGGACGGAGGTGCGACGAGCAGCGCAGGGCCGGCCGCGCCGCGCAGGTCGGCCTTCGACCGCGCCGGCCCAGCATCGCCAATTGTTCCGACACGGAGTTTTTCTCTCCGTTCGGCGTCGGCCTTCTTAATTGCGTCTGCGATTCGTCCCATGTCCCTTATCCATTATCGACTCGACCCGAGCAGCAAACTGAAAACGCGATGGGGCGACTTCTTGAAAACGTCATAATCGCCTGGATTTTCAATGCTTAGATAGGCCATGGCCCCGGAGACCATCAGGCAGAGCGAGAGTGTGAAGGCCACGGCGGGCATGACCACCATGCTTCGGACCATCTGCCGCTTTCGCGTGGCGGCGGTCATGATTTCGTCGATGCTTTCGATCAGGGGGATGCCGAGCGTCGTCGTCACGCTCTGGGCTGTCCGGAAGGACCGGTCCAGCAGTTCGGCGAGCAATACGACCACCACGCCGACGGCTGCGCCGATGGCGAGGCAGATTCCCATTACGAGGCGCGGATCGGGGGCACTCGGCCGGACGGCGGGCTCGACGTCGCGCACGGTGGCGAAGTGGATGCCACGATTGGAGTCTTCAAGCGTGAGAATGTGCTTGATGGGCCCAAGGTTGGCCTGCCAGGTTGAAAGCTCTTCGTTGGTGCGGGTCAGGCGATCCTTCAATTTGGCGTAGTTTCCGCGCTGCTCGATCATGGCTGCGTGGGTGCGCTCGATCTTGGCGAGGCGGTCCTGATTCTGCGTGACGCGATATTGCAGGGTCGCGATCTTGGCTTCGACTTCGGTCGCTCGCTTTTCGATTTTCTGAACGACGGACGACGGCGCGGACGAGGCGGCGGCAGTTACGACGCGTCGGATGTTCTGGGGCGTGCGCTGGATCAGCTCCTGCTTTTCGGTGAGTGCGGAGGTCATGCGAAGTACTTCGGGGTGCAGATCGGTCATGCCCTTCTTCATGCGGGCTTCGACGATGTCCTTCTGCAGGGATTCGATTTCGCTGACCAGTGCAGCGTATTCGTGGTTTGGCTCTTCCACACCGTCGGGTTCCATGGAGCCGGGCTCAGCAAGCGCGGCGGCGCGGGCGTCGGCGAGTTGCGATTGTTCCTGTCGCAACTCGTCCAACTGACGGGCGAACTGGGCGTTTTCAACAGTCAGCGACGCGGCTTCGGCCTTTGTCGGGTCGGTGGCGTCGGGGTTGATGCCGGGGTAGGCGACTTCCATTTCGAGAAGTTGCTTCTGAAGGGCGTCGGACTGCTCGCGACAGCGGCTCGATTCTTTCTGGAAGAAGGACTCGACGCTTCGCAGGATATCCGTCGTGCGTTTCTGCGTCTTGCGAATGTAACTATCGCGCAGGGTGCGGAGGGTTTCGGTGGCGGCGACGGCGTCGCTCATTGTCAGTCGAATCGACACGACGTCGCGATTGGGTGATGTCTCGATGGGCTTCACGACGAGGCCGGTGGCGACTTCGTTTGCTAATTGCCGGCGCGCTGACTGGCCGCCGGGGGTTAATTCGCCATTTGCAAAATGCTCCACACTTGCCGGGAGGCCGCACTGGGCGAGCGTTTTTTCAATTGTTTCGGGGTCGGCGAGATCGCCCTGCATTCGCTGGCGAATCTCGGTGTAGGGTTCCGTCCAGCTTCGGCCCATCATGCTGGCGAGGATGGGGTCGTGCTCGCGTCGAATGATGGTGCTGACGGTCCATTGCCGCGGGATCCACAGCGAGGCGATCATCGCGACCGTGGCTATTCCGAGGAACGGCAGGAGGAAATACCAGCGGCGGTCGCGCACGACGCGCCACACTTCCCCGAGCGTGTGGCGAATATCCGTTACGGAGAATTCGTCAAAGTGATGGTGGTGCATATCTCGTTCTCCGACTGCGTCCTTGCTTATCGCCGACCCGACGAATCATATTGTTCCGTAGAATCTCGAATGACGACCGGTTGCGACACGGTCTGGCTCGTCGCCTGGACCGGGTACAGGAATTCCGAGATTCGCATTCCCAGCCAGGACCACGGCGTGGCCGGGACGTAGATGATGTCGCCTTCCTGCAAGAGCACGTTTTGGTCCGTCTTGCCGCCCTGGATGAGGCGATCGGCGTCGATGGTCATCACGTGTCGCTCGGCGGAGTCTTTTGCAGGGCGAATCAACTTAATCTTGCCCTTCCAGGCGTAGCGATTCGGTTGGGCCAGCGCGAGGGCGTTGAGCAGGGTGTCGCGGCCGGTGTAGGAATACACACCTTCGCGCATGACGGTGTTATCGCCGAAGACGTAATACTGTTTCGAGCTGGTGCCCGTCACGCGCACGTTGACTTTCGGATCGTGGTAATAGCGGGCGAGCAGGCCTTCGAGCTTTTGAGCGATTTCGGTGGGCGTCAGGCCGGCGACTTTGATTTCGCCGAGCAGCCGAAGGGTGATTTTGCCGTCTTGTCGTATCGTCTGTGATTCGCCGTCGATCTCGGCGGCTTGAGACGAGCTGATGTCCAAGACGTCGGGGGGCTGCACGACGTATTCGGCGGCCGACACCGAGGCGTCTTTTGAATGGATGAAAGAGTTGATCTCGTGATCGGAGGGGCCGCATCCGGTCGCGAGAGTCGTCGCGACGAGGGCGATGACCGCCGCGACACGCTTTGTTTCGCTCGTGATTTTCATTCGTCCGATCACGTTCATGGTCTTGCGTCCTGAAACTGCTCGCCGTCAGACTCCGGCCGATAGCCGATGGGTTCGGCGGCGTTGTTCGTCGGCTTTATCGGGATGGACCCACCGGGGCTGAACTTATGAGTTCTCGCCGGTTTTTCTGAGTCGTTGGCGGGAGTGGTCGCGAGTGCAATGGGGGACCGGCAATTCTTGCCGATCGCGACGCGCAGCAGACGTCAGGTTTGATTTTCGACGCGGGACGCGACGCCCTTGCGGCAACTTGCGCCTGAACCGCGGAAATCGCACGCCCCATAAAGCGGGCATTCGGTCGATTCCGATAACCAACCATAGAGAACGCATGTTCGTGCGCCCGCGCTGCGCCGTTGCTTCGACCGCGTCGGCGGTGCGGACACGAACCCTTCCCTTCGGAGCGCGCTATGTATTGCGAGACGTTTGGCCTCAAGACGCTGCCTTTTAACAACACGCCTGATCCGCGCTTCTTCTTCAACACGCCCGACCATGAAGAAGCACTGGCGTCGCTGATCTATGCCGCCCAGGAGCGAAAGGGATTCGTGCTGGTCACCGGTGAGGTCGGCTCCGGAAAGACGCTGTTGAGCCGGATGTTGCTGAGTCGGCTGCCGGCCGGGGCGAAGACGGCGGTGATCACGAATACGCGGCTTGACGGTCGTGAGCTGCTGACGGCGATTTGTCGCGAATTTGAGATTGAGATCGCTGACAACGCGACGCACGCGCAACTTGCCCGGGCGATTGAGGAGTTTCTGCTCGAACAGTATGCCAAGGATCGGCTGTCGGTTGTGGTGTTGGATGAAGCACAGAATCTGCCGGCCGAGGCGTTTGAAGAGTTGCGCATGCTTGGCAATCTTGAGGCGGATGATGCCAAATTGTTGCAGGTGCTCATTCTGGGGCAGCCGGAATTGCAACAGGTTTTTCGCCGGCCGGACATGCGGCAACTTTATCAGCGGGTGTTTCGCACGTTTCATTTGAAGGCGCTGACGCCGGAACTGACGGCGGCGTACATCGGGCATCGACTGATTGTTGCGGGGGAGAAGGAGCCATCGCGCATCTTCGAGCCGGCGGCGATTGACGCGATATACCAACATTCGCAGGGTGTGCCGCGACTGATTAATCAAATCTGTGATAACACGCTGCTTGCGGCGTATGGCGAATCGGCCACGACGATCACGGCGAAGATGGTGAGCGAGACGGTGGATCAGATGCTGTCGCTCAAGGCTGAAACGGCGGCGGGGCAATCGCCGGTTGTGCGTACGCTGCTGGGCGTCGGGGCGAATGCAAACGCGAGCGCAAATCGGGAGGCGCCGCCTCGCAACGCGGAGGCTGATCGCTCTTATGTGGAGCTTTCCACGCGGCTGGAGCTGGCGCTGCAGTCGATTGCAACGCTTAAGTCGGAATTGCGGGGAATCGAGGAAGAAGGGGCCGGGGCGCGACGAACGGCGAAGGAAGTCAACCAAATCCGGACGGAGGCGAGCACGGTTCTCGACGACCTGAAGGCCGATCGCGAACTATCGCGGCAGCAGATTCAGGAACTCCTTGTGCAGTTGCGTTCGCAGTCTTCCCGCGTCGATGAGCGGGCGAATCGATCGGTTAATGAGACGCAGACCTCGCTTGCGGCGATGCGTGATGAGGCGACGAGGCTCATGGCCGAAGTGCGCGATTACATCGAACGCAAGGAATCGCGCATTGCCGAACTGGCCGCCGACGAACAGGCCGGTTTGCAAACGGCGCGACAGGTGCGGGCACAATCGGCGGAAATGTTGAAACAAGCGGAGGCAACATCGCGTGAAACGCGCGAGATGGTGGAGCAGATTCGCAAGCACACCGACGCGGACCGGGCGGAGTTCCAGCGTGAGAAAACATCGCTGCTCGAACAATTCGGGGAGCTTTTCGACCAAGTACGTTCGCAAAGCGAGGCCTATGCGGCGCGCAACGGGGACCTTGTGGAGCGACAACGCGCCGAGTTCGAACAGAGTCGGCTGCAGGTGCAGGGGCTTGGTGAGCAGCTACGGCAGCGAATCATCGCACTCGATAAGCGATTGTCCACGGTCGACGAGTTCATCATGCAGCAGGCCACGCCGCTGACCGAACAGCGCCGGCAGTGGAAAGAAGAAGTCACCACGGCGCTGGAGCAGATGCAGCTCGCGCGGTCGGCGGTCGACCTTGAGGTTCGCGAGTATCGAGCGGCGCGGGCGAGCTTCAACGAGGAGGCGGAATCGATTCTGGCCGCGTTGCAGGGCAAGGGATCGCGCGAGATGGAGGCGCTTGCTGCGGCATGGAGGAAAGCAACAGGCGAAGGGGAGACTGCGATTGGCGCCGTTCGCTCAAAGGTCGAAGAGTTGCGAACGAATATTGAATCCACCATTGCTTCACTAACGCCGGCGATTGACTCGTTGCAGGGCAAGATGGCGGCGGTGACGGGCGATGCCGGGAAGCTGCAGGACGACGTCGAGAAGCGAATTATCAAGGCGCGGGCGGAGTTCGATGAATTGGCCCGTCGAAGCAGGGAGTCACTCGATCAGCGAGCGAAGGAAGTCGAAGTCTCGCAGAGACGCAAGCTGGATGTCTTCAAGACCGAGGCCGACACGTTTGCACAGCGGCTCGTGGAGGCGTCCAACAACGCGGCCGCGCGGGCTGAGACGTTGTCGCGCAAGCTCGAGGACCGTCTGGGCATCTGGCAGCAACAGTTTATCGAGTGCCACACGCAGTATGAAAAGGAAACGACGCGGCTGCGTACGGACGTTGATGGCATCACGCGTCAGGTTACGACAGTGCTTGGCGATGCGAAATCGCAACTCGCGACGGTTTCCACTGATGCGGCGAACACGTCGAAGACCATTCGCACTGAACTTGGCGATGCGCTGGCTGCGGCCGATGCGCAGGCGCGAAACACGCGAGACGCCGCGGAGGCCTTTACGGTCGGCATGATCGATCGACTTGGCACCATCGCCCGCGAGGCGCGGAATGTGCTAGCGCAGACGGATGCATCCATTCGAACGATTCGCGAGGAACGCGATGGCGCCGTTCGGCAGCTCGGCGACATTTTCACGCAGATGACAACTCGGGCGGGGGACGCAAGGGTCGATCTCGCCAACCTCGCCGAGGAAGTGCATCGGGCCACTGAGACGAACATTGCGAAGATCCGTGTGACCGGTGATGAAACGCGAACCGATGTCCTAGGAGTTCTCGAACAATCCCGGAAGGAAGCGGTCGAAGCGCACCAACGGCTCGCGGTCGTGGCTGTCCAGGCGGAAAAATCAGCCGCGACGACTCAGGCCACAGCCGAACGGTTGCTAGCACAGGTGCAGGCCGGGGCGACGGCACTCCTTGAACATGCCAATTCAATCCTCGCGCAGGCGCCTGAGGCCGCCGGGCGGGTGGAGACTCAGGCTCGCACGGTGTTGGCCGAGGCCCGCACCATCCAGAGTGATATTTCCATGCAGCGACTGGAAATCGAGGCGCACTCGACGCGGGCCGCAGCGGCGCTAAGAGCTGCCACTGAAGCGAACGACCGGGCCGAGGGTCGGGCGGAGACGATCCTGTCCACCGCTGAGGCCGCGCGGGAGAAGGCAGAGGCTGCATTGAGTCTGCCGACGACAATTATCGAGCGCGCTGCGGAGAATGCCGCGTCGCTTTCCGATCTGTGTCAGAAGACATCGCGCATCGTCAAGCACCTGACGGCCGCGGAGGCACGAGCGGTTCGCGAGACGCGCACCATCGAGGCGGCCAATGCGACAGCGACGCAGACGTCCGAGCTGTTGCGGCAGCACACGCAGCGCGTGGCGCAACTGGTCGCGGTGATTCGGCAGTTGTATTCGGCGATTGACACGAAGGTCGATCGGATTCGCCAACGGCTGACCAGCGCGGACGAACTCTGCCGCGTCGTGCCGAAGGAAATTGATGCACTACGGGATGCGCTTGCCGCACCACAGCTCTCTGCAACCGGCACGGACGGCACGGTCCCGATGCCGACGGCGAAACGACGCACGCCCTCTCCGGTGCAGAAGGTGATTCCCCGAAAGCCGGAGGTCGAGCCGATTCCGTTTGCGAAGGGATCGCTCGGCGAAATCGTTCAGCGCAATCAGAAGCTGAATGCGTGGCTCAAAGATGTGCTGAATGAAAAGGAGGCGCTGCCGCCGGCGCCGGTTCGCCCGGATGTGCCGGCTTCCGATCGCACGGAGTCTCCCACGGCCGCGCCGTCAACGAATATCCCGAAATAGGCACGACACGCCCATCGACAAGGCCGCTTTGCGTTCGCGCATAAAAAAAGGGCGGACCCGCCTCGCACTCGGATCCGCCCCACACACAACCGACCCATTTCTGGGCCTGGTACGTTTGAAGCCGAGCGGAATAAACCGCCCGTTTAGCTTTTCGTTTCCGACCGTCTGGCTGCCCGAAGGCAACTTACCCGGTCGAAACTCATAAGGAGCAATCGCCGTGCCAGATCGAGCAATGAGTTTGGGTTTCTGAACTGCGTCTGGCCATAACTCGTTGAAAAATATGGCGTTACGTGCGATTGCAATGCTCACAGAATTCTACGCCATGGCCTAGCACACACCATCAATCGACTCGATTGGGAGATATTGCCCAATCACCACACAGAATCTTGGGCGCAATTTCCCAACTTTGCATCAACGGTGCAATTCGCCGTTTTGGGGTCGCAGCGGCCAGCCATTCGTACCTAAAACCGGCTTCTTTGCAGCCCGATGTAGCGGCCATGGCAATGCCAAGCGCGACATGGGACCAACTGACCCGCCTCGCGGGCTATGTTTCCGACGATACATGGTTGACGATTGAGGCCGGCATTGCCATCTCTCTCCTTATCACCGCTTTCGTGATCGGCCTGTGGGCACTCCTGAGGCCGGCGCCGAGACATTCCTCGTTGCCCCGGTAGCGTGCCTGCCATCCCGCCAAAAGTCGATCGGGCTCCTGAAAATCCTTGAAATCCCCGAACGGCCGGGCAAAATCGGGCGTTACAATAGCCATACGACCTCAATCGACGAGGCAAATGGGCCTTGGCGATTGGCGTCATTCAGGATTCGATGCCGAGCCGATTGCTCGGCGAATGCTGGGAAACGTAGACGAACAGAAAGGAGAATAGGGATATGCGCATGGCAACGTGGCTTCCCCTGGCTCTGATTGCGGCATCAGCTGCGACGGTGTCGGCCGCGCCCGCGGAAGGTGACAAGGCCCCGGCGATCAAGGCTGCCGAGTGGATGAATCTTCCGGCCGGGATGAAGAGTCTGAGCGCGGGCGATCTGAAGGGTCGCGTGGTGATGGTTGAATTTTGGGCAACGTGGTGAGGGCCGTGCCGTCGAGGCATTCCGCATCTCGTCGAGATGCAAAACAAGTACGCAGATAAAAAAGACTTCCTTCTGGTCGCGCTCTCGGATGAGCCGACCGAGACGGTCAAGCCTTTCGCGAAGAAAAATAAGATCAATTACGTCGTCGGTATGGATGCGAAGTCCACGTTCAAGGACTTCGGCATTCGCGGCTACCCGACCATCTTCGTCCTCGATAAGGCGGGCGAGATAACCTACAAAGGTCACAGTGCTGAAGAGGCGGAAGACGCCGCTGAAGAGGCGCTCAAGGGCTCGGCTCCCACCAAAGCCGCCCCCGTGGAGCCGCTCGGCTCCGGCGCAGCGAAGACAGCACTGGCCAAGGCGGACAGCCTTTTCAAAAAGAAGGACTATGCCAAGGCACTGAAGGAATATGAGAAACTAGCCAAGGTGTACAAGGACACCGACGTCGGCAAGAAGGCCAAGGCCCAAGCCGCCAAGATCAAGGGCGACAAGTCCATGATGGCATCTGTTGCCGAGGCCGAAGCCAAGACGAAGTGCGAGGACTGGCTGCAAACGGCCCGGATGCTGGCCAAGAGCGGCAAGTCTGAAGAGGCCGCAAAGTACTACAAGAAGGTGATCGACCAGTTCCCTGATTCGACGTATGCGCAGACTGCGCAGGCCGAATTGGCCGGACTGTAGCTCGAGCCATCGACGTGTAAGCACCTCACCGCGGTCGGCAGGAGCCCCCTGTCGGCCGCGTTTTTTTGCGCCGATGGCCGGTTCACTTCCGGCATGGTCCCGCGTCGATAAACACAACAGATAACGCAATTTGCACGAGACAGGGATACCCATGCGCGCCTTCATCACCGGGGCCACCGGCTTCATCGGTCGCCGACTTGTTGACCGTTTGCTCAGCGATCATCACGACGTGACGGCGCTATTTCGGAAGGACGCACGGCATCTCCCTTCCGTCGTGAGCAAAGTTCGCGGGACGCTGGACAACGATGTATCGACGCTGGCGCGGCTGATGCGAGGCCACGACGTTCTCTTTCATCTCGCCGCGATGAATTCAAACGACCCGGCCGACTTCGGGGACTTGCTACGGGTCAACGGCGAGGCAACGCGGAAGTTGCTTTCCGCGGCTCGCGAGGCACACGTCGCCCGTTTCGTATTGGTCAGCACGGCCGGAACGCTGGGCGTTTCGACAGCCGGACAAACCCCGCTCGATGAAACCGCCGCGGCGACAGATGAGTTCGTGCAACGAAACCCGTTCATTCGCAGCAAGCTGTTGGCCGAGGCGCACGCGCGCGAGGCGGCATGCACGGGCCAATCGGTGGTTACGGTTCATCTTGGGACGGTCTATGGCTCGCACGACCCGACGACCTATCCCGGCTCGCTCGTTCGCCGCGTGGGCCGATCGCGGGTTCTTCTGCTCCCGCCGGGTGGCGACAATGTGATCGACGTTGACGATGTGGTGGACGGGATCGTTCTTGCGGCGCTTCGCGGTCGAAAAGGCACGCGATACATCCTTGGCGGAGAGAATCTGCCGTATCGCGAAATTGTCAATCGAATTGCCGGTGTCGTGGGTCAGCGTCCGACGATCGTCGAACTACCGGCTCTGGCTCGCGGGGCCGTTGCAATGCTTGGCCGGCTCGCGCGGAGCATTGACGGATCTCTTGCTGACGCGGCATTCAACGGCCATTCGTCGGGATATCGGTATTACACCAGCCGTCGGGCAGAGGTGGAACTCGGCTGGCGGATACGACGCGACTTCACAGCCTCACTCACCGACTCGTTGCGAACCGACGCGGCCTCCATTGATTCAGCCCGCCAATCTGCCTAGCGCATCCCCCAAAAAAAAGACGCCGCCCCGGGTTGCCGCGTCTCCCAATC
>CAZSBF010000096.1:15124-16190 GCA_964605185.1 uncultured Planctomycetaceae bacterium | reverse complement strand
ACGGGCCGCTCTGGTGCGCGGTATCGGCGCGACCCGTGCCGACGAAGTCAGCCCTGAACACATGAAGTTGCTGGAAGACATGGCCCACTGGTACAGCGATTATCTGCTCCACGACGGCGATTGGGACTTCGGCAATGAAACCTTTATGCGAACCGGCCAGGAGCTGATTGAACAGACTTTCCGAAAGCGATACTTGATGACGCTGCCGGTGAACACATGGATTTGCCGGCAATTGATCGGCCTGCGAGCCATCGCATTCAAACTGAAGGCCCGTGTGAACATGATGAGATTGGACCAGGAAGAATCAAAGGGCGTGTTCGATTGATCAATGCGCCTACGGCTGCCATGGTTCGCGCGGGCGTAGGGCGAAGAACCCCGCGATCACCAGCAAAATCGCTGTGAACGGTAAAACGACGAGGCTGGCCGCGGCCCCGAGGGCGGCGGCGCGTTTGGCGATATCGGACATTTGTTCTCCCCTTGCCACACAGAGGAGCAAGATCAGTGCCAATGGAGGCTTCACCGAGACAAAGAACGGTGGAACTGTCCGGGGGTTGACATTCCCGGACAGGGGTCTTGGCTACTACGACCATGATGCGGCCACGCAATGCAGCCTGAGCAAAAAGGCAACGTCAATCGATCTATCACGGTCAGAATACTCGAGATCTATGCGACCCGATTCCATGAGGACACGGACGCAAGGACGATTATCTCTTGAGGTCACTTCTTTGGGCTTGATTCGACCTTAGGAAACTGTAGTTCCAGTCGCTGTGCTTCTGGAACAAGGGTGCCGCATTCGGGACAAACGCCACTGGTGTTACCCAGTAAAGTGTACGCACACTTCTTGCACTCGGTGGGTTTCCGCTTCCGACGGCGTGAGCGATAGAGGAGCAGCACTGGTCCAAGAAACGAGATCAATAGTAGTGGCCCCATGGGAATTGAAAATGAGAAATACACAAGACTTGAGAACTGCTCCCTCACTCGCGACGCGCGGGGCCAGCGCATGCCTAGTGATCTGACATTAGAATCGCAATTAAATGTCCGTTTAAAATCCTAGTTCAATTCGTAG
>CAZSBF010000096.1:0-15114 GCA_964605185.1 uncultured Planctomycetaceae bacterium | reverse complement strand
TTAAAAAAACAATTATTGTTCAATTGTACCTCCATCGCGTCGGGGGGGGGCATGGGATTGCAATTTATCGGTAAATTTTATTGGAATTAAATCTTCCTTTAAAATCCAAGTACCATTCGTAGTGTAAATCTGTCCCAGGAGGGTATTGGAGGCGGGGTTCGCCCCGGTTGGGATCAAGCGGATCAGAAAACCTACCGAGTGAGTCGTAAAGGACGGTAATGTCCGGCGAGTCCACTCTGATCTGCGTAAAAACACTTTCGTATCTAAACGGGGTGAATGGACAAGTGAATACCCAGGCACATAATGTGGCGAGGAAAGGAACCAGTGCGAGCGCTTTCACCGCGGTGCCAAATCGCCCAGATGCCCAGATACGCCGCTTTCTTACGTAGGACACCATGAATACGATGAGCGCCGCAAAAGAAGTGCAGAATAGGAACCAAACGCCGAGGATCAACGGCGGAGCGAGCAGCCCAAGTTGGTTGTCAGATAGTTTCACAATAAAAAAAAACGGCTGGGCTCCTCGAACACCAGCCTGAGCATTCACAATAAGCGACTCCCAAACCAATCACAATTCGGGCTGACTTGAGGCTCGCCTTGCGGCGGTGGCCGCCAACTCAGAAATCCGTGTCCTTGTTCGTAATCTGTGGTTCATCCTTTCCGCATCATTCGCCTCGTTGTATGGTCCGTCGCCATGGCGGTCATTTCCACGACGCTTTGTTACCCGACACCGGCCGCGCCCATGCAGGGGATCTTCGTGCAGCGGCGGCTCGCCGAGATTGCCATGCTTACGCCGCTTCACGTCGTCGTGCCGGTGCCTTGGTTTCCTGTACTTTCCCCGGCGCGATTTGAATTGGGGGAAGCCGCGGGCGCGCTGCCGCCGACGTGGTATCAGCGCATGGCGTATGTGCCGGGGATCTTGAAGCCGTTCGATGCGCGGTGGTATGAACGGAGTCTGCTGGCCGGGATTGACGCATTGAAGAGGACCGGGCGGATTGAAGGCGTGCGGTTGATCGACGCGCATTTTGAATGGCCCGACGGGGTTGGGGCGTATCGCGCGGCAAGACGTCTTGGTGTGCCTTTCGTATGCACACTTCGCGGAAAACTGGTGAGCCAGATCGAGCATCCGTCGAAGCGGCGGCAGATTCGAGAGATGCTGCTCGGGGCGGATGCGTTGATTTCGGTCTCGAAGTCGCTGGCGGAGCTGGCGTGCCATGTCGCGGCAAAGGATTTAGCCATCCACGTGATACCGAATGGGATTGATACGGCCGTTTTTCATCATCGCGCTGACCGCGAGGCGATTCGAAAAGAACTGGGCTGGCCTCCGGATGCGCGTGTTGTTGTGTCGATCGGGCACTTGCAGGAGCTGAAGGGCTTTCACCACCTCGTTGAGCTATGGCCCTCCGTGAGAAAACTGGCGGGCAATGCCCGACTTGTGCTCATCGGCGGGTCGGCCGGTGAGGCGGCGTATGAGCGGCGGCTGCGCGATCGGATCGAAGAATTGGGGCTGACGGACTACGTATCGCTCGCGGGCCGATTGAAGCCCGAGGAGATCGCCCGCCGATTGAACGCGGCCGACCTTTTCACGCTGGCCAGCCAGTCGGAGGGATGGTGCAACGCGCTCGCCGAATCGCTAGCGTGCGGGTGTCCGGCCGTCGTCACGGACGTGGGCGGCAATGAAGAAGTGATGAACGAATGGGGACTGGGGAGACTGGTGCCCTATGGAAATTGGGAAGCGTTCGCGGAACGCGTGGCTTGGGCGTTGGAGGAGCCGTGGGAACGGGCGAAGATCGCCGAATTCGGAGGACGGCGGTCGTGGCAACAGACGGCGCGGGAATGCGTCGATGTAATTGAGAAGGTGCTTTCTCAGAGATGATTCGCGACCGGACAATAATCTGCTTCGCCAGCAACTGGTTCTACGACCCGACGAGCAAGCATCATGTGATGAAGCTGCTTGCGGAGCGGAATCATGTCGTTTGGGTGAACTACCACGCGTCGCGGCGGCCGAGTGTGTCGGTGGCGGATGCGGGGGCGATTGTCGGGAAGCTGCGGCAGGTGATTCAGGGGCCGAGGCGCGTCCACGAGAATATGACGGTGGTGACGCCGCTGGTGGTACCGCTGCCGGGCAGCTGGGCGGTGACGGCGCTGAACCGACGGTTACTTGTGCGCCAGATTCACAGTGTGCTGCGAACGCTTCCCGAACGGCCGGTGCAGCTTTGGAGCTTTGCGCCGGATGTTGATTATCTCATTGGGCAATTCGACGAGGAGGCGGTTGTGTATTACTGCGTCGATGCATTCGGGGAGTTCACGGGGTACGACCGCGATGCGGTGGCCGAAGCGGAGGCGCGACTGTGCCGGAAGGCCGATCTGGTCATCACCACGGCGCAATCGCTCGACGTACAGAAGCGATTATTGAATGAGAACACTGTTCTCGTAACGCATGGCGTGGATTTTGAGCACTTTTCAATGGCAGAGGATGATGCGACAGAAGTCCCCGCCGACATCGCCGCAATTCGGCGTCCGATTCTTGGGTTCTGGGGACTGATCCAGGACTGGATCGACGTCGAACTGCTCGCGGAGATTGCACGGCGACGGAGCGACTGGTCCATCGTGCTGATCGGTGAGGCCGCGACGGACCTGTCAGCTTTGCGCGGTCTGGCCAACATTCATGTGCTCGGTCGCCGGCCTTATGCGAGTCTGCCGGGGTATGCGAAGGCGTTCGATGTTGGACTCATCCCGTTTCGCAGAAACTGCCTCACAGAGGCCGTGAACCCGATCAAACTACGGGAGTACCTGTCGGCCGGGCTGCCCGTGGTGGGAACACCGTTGCCCGAGGTTAAGCGTTACGAACAATGGGTTCGCCTTGCGGAAACGCCCCGCGAGTGGGTCTCGGAAATCGAAGGGGCCCTGAGAAATCACAGCCCAGCCGATGCCAACTATCGGCGTATCGCCATGCAGGCCGAGACATGGTCCGCGAAGGTCGCGGAAATCGAATCGCACCTTGTCGGCGCACTCGCACGAAAAGCGTCCAAACAGCCGACCCCATCCATCCGATAACGCCCCCTCCCACGGCCGCGTTTGATTGCCCTTCGCCGGTCGCGTAAAATGGAGGGCTTGCAAGGACGAGGCGCTGCCCCAGCGACCGACTCCCCGACATGGACGAGCGCGGGAGCAATCGTCCGACTCGGACCCCGCTAGACTCAGCGATTGGCGGCCCCTGCGACACCGGTTTCCGACCGGTACGAATCAGCCGGGCCGACCGTGGGTGGTGGACGATCATGGCATTGGCTCGAAAACGGCAAAAGCTCGGCGAGATCCTTCAGGAGCAGAACCTCGTCTCCAAGGAGGACGCCGACCGCGCGGCCGAGTACGGCCTGAACAATCGCAAACGGATCGGCGAGGCGCTTGTCGAACTGGAATTGACCTCGGAGGAAGATGTTGCCAAGGCACTCGCGAAGCAGCATGGCCTTGAGTACATCGAGATCAGCCGAAGCACCGTCCCGACCGAATCGCTCAGTCTCATCCCCGAGAAGATCATCAAGCAAAGCATGGTGCTGCCGATCAGCAGTGAAGGCGGCAAGCTGCGCGTGGTCATGAGCGATCCGCTCGACCTCGACACGCTCGACATGCTGCGATTCCGGCTTGGTGTGCATGACGTCGAGCGCATGCTCGCGCCGAAGTCCCGCATCAAGGCGTATATCGATCGCTATCTCACCGGTGCCGAGCGTTCGCTCGATGAACTCTCGAAAAGCCTTGACGCGTCGGTGGACGCCTCGCTGGATATGCAGGCGCGCGAAGCCAAGAAAAAGGCGGGGGGCGAAGGCGACGAAGATGCGCCTATTATCAAGCTGATCAACATGATGATCAGCGAGGCCGTGCGCACGCGATCCAGCGATATTCACGTTGAACCGATGTCCGACCGCGTCCGCGTGCGCTATCGCATCGACGGTGTCTGCATCGAGCGGGAGTCAATCCCCAAGCGACTGCAAAATGCCGTCAACACCCGCATGAAGATCATCTCCGGCGTGGATATCGCCGAGAAGCGCGTCCCGCAGGACGGTCGTATCAAGATGCGAATCGGTAACGGCGATATCGACTTCCGCGTTAGCTGCTGCCCCGGCGTACACGGGGAGTCGATCGTGCTTCGTATTCTGCGCCCCGACGCGGCGAACGTGAACATCCAGGACCTCGGCTTCGAGCAGGATGACTACGAGAAGTTTCAGAAGATTATTGCGCGACCAAACGGCATCTTCCTCGTCACCGGCCCCACCGGCTCGGGCAAGACGACGACGCTGTATTCCGCGCTGTCCACGCTCAATCGCCCTGACAAGAAGATCATCACCGCCGAAGACCCCGTGGAATACATGTTCCCCGGCATCAATCAGTGCCAGGTAAAGGAAGAAATCGGCCTCGGCTTCGACAAGATTCTTCGTTCCATGCTTCGCCAAGCACCGAACATCATCCTCGTTGGTGAAATTCGCGATCTGGCGGTCGGTGAAATCGCCATTCAGGCGGCGCTGACCGGTCACCTTGTGTTCAGCACGCTGCACACCAACGATGCTCCCAGCGCCCTGACGCGACTCACGGACATGGGCATCAAACCCTTCCTGATCGCCAGCTCGGTGCAGGCCATCATGGCCCAGCGGCTGGTGCGAATTCTTTGCAAGGAATGCAAACAGGAAGACCCAAACCCCGATCACAAGTTGATGATGCTCTGCGGTTTCAAGCCGCACGAGTACGCGACTGTAAAATCGTGGAAGCCGATCGGCTGTTCACACTGCAACAACACTGGCTATCGCGGGCGCAAGGGCATTTTCGAGATGCTCATTATGAATTCCGAGCTTCGCGAGCTTGCCTTCAATCGGGCTTCCGTTACGGATATCCGGCGGGCCGCCAAGGCTACCGGGATGAAGACGCTGCTGCAGGACGGACAGCGCAAGATTCAGCGCGGGTTGACGTCGCTTGAGGAAGTCAGCCGAATTACCCAGGCCGAAGTGGAGCAGACCGCGGGCGAGGCCGCATAGGAATACCAGATTCTTTCCGGCAACACGTTGCCGTTATCGTGAGACGTTATGGCATCCCTTCATATTGATCGAATTCTTGAGACCTGCATCAAGCGCGGGGCATCCGACATTCACCTTTCAGTGGGTCGGCCGCCAATTCTTCGTTTGCATGGTCGCCTGCGCCAGCTTGAGACGAAGGTGCTGGAGCCGGATGACACGGTTGCGCTGATGAAGTCCATCACGCCGGATCGCAATCAGCAGGAACTACAGGAAGAAGGCGGCACGGACTTTGGTTTTGCATTCGGCGATCAGGGTCGATTCCGCGTGTCGGTGTTCCGACAAAAGGGCAACGTCACGATCGTGCTTCGTCTGATTCCGACGCGGTTTCTGACGTTTGATGAAATCGGTCTGCCGCCAATCTGCCGGGCCTTGTGCCGGCGACCCCGAGGGTTGTTCCTCGTCACGGGCCCGACCGGCTCCGGCAAGACGACAACGCTCTCGTCGATGATCAACTACATCAACAACGAGCTTGATCGTCACATCGTGACGGTTGAAGACCCGATCGAATACTACCACACACACAAGAAGAGCCTGATCAATCAGCGCGAAGTGGGCAACGATGTCGGCAGCTTCTCCGAGGCCCTGCGTCGCGTGCTTCGTTCCGACCCGGACGTGATTCTTGTCGGTGAAATGCGAGACTTGGAAACCATCTCCAATGCCATCCTCGCCGCCGAAACGGGCCACTTGGTTTTTAGCACGCTTCACACCACCGGATGCCAAGGCACCATTAACCGAATCATCGACGCCTTCCCGCATGAACAGCAGGACCAGATCCGCGTGCAGCTCAGCACGTCGCTGATCGCAGTTTTGAGCCAGGCCCTCCTGCCGAAGAAGCCCACGGGCATGGTCGCCGCCTATGAGTTCATGGTCTGCACGCCGGCCATTGCCAACCTCATCCGTGAGAACAAGACCTTCCGAATTGACTCCGCCATTCAGACCGGAAAAAAATTCGGTATGCAGCTCCTCGACGAGCACCTCTGGAATCTTTTCGAAAAAGGCCAGATCGATGCAGACGAAATGATCGACAAGGCGCGCAATGCCGGCGAGATTCAGGACAAGCTTGAGAAGATCGGAAGACTCCATGAGGCCGGCGAGGCCCTCATCACGATTCACGAAGACACCGCGAGTGAAAAGGATCAGGACAAAGACAAGGGCAAGGAGAAGAAGGAGGGGTAAGTCACGCGTTTCGTTGACGCGCTACCCCACCGACTTGGGAACATCCACATGGCCGCCACCGCACCTGCTCCCGGGAGCAGCAAACCATATAAAGGCCGCACCATTGGCCGCATCCTCATCAAGATGGGGAAGGTCAACCGCACGCAGGTGCATGAAGCGCTGGCCGTGCAGCAGGCCAAGCGCGGACCGCTTGGTCAAATCCTGATCGATCTGGGGTATATCAAGGAAGCCGATCTGAAGATCGCCCTCGCGGCGCAGATGGGCATGGACCCCGTCAACCTCGATGTGATCGACGTCAACCCCGAGACGGTCAAGCTGGTTCCGAACCAGATGGCCAACACCTATCGCATCATCCCGGTTGACTACGAGAAAGAGACGAACACGCTGAGCGTGGCCATCGCCTCGCCGGACAACTTCCAGGCGATCGACGACATCCGAAAGCTCCTTGGGATGAACGTGAAAACGCTCATCGCCACGGATGACCAGATCACGAAGAATCTCACCCGGTACTATCCCGAAGGCGCCGGGCAGTCCCTTTCCGACCTTGTCGATGAACTCGGCGGAAATACCGATCTTGCCAAGTTCGAGGGACGCGGCGAATCGCTGGACATGGCGGAGTTGAAGGAACTGGTTGACTCCAACCCGGTCAAGCAGTTGCTCAACCTCGTGCTATTGCAGGCGATCCGCGAGCGATCCAGCGACGTTCACTTTGAGCCGTTCGACACGGAATACAAACTGCGCTATCGCGTGGACGGCGTGCTCTATGAGATGACGCCTCCCCCCCGATTTCTCGCGATGGCCATCGCCAGCCGCATCAAGGTCATGGCGAACCTCGACATTGCCGAGCGCCGACTTCCGCAGGACGGCCGTATCAGCCTGACGGTCGGCGGCAATCCGATTGATCTCCGCGTTGCCGTGCTGCCGACCATGTTCGGCGAGTCGGTTGTACTTCGTATTCTGGATCGCGGAAACGTCGCGTTGTCGCTTGACAAAGTCGGCCTGCGTTCCGACGACCTGGAACTGATTGACCAGCTCATCAATCGTCCGCACGGCATCATTGTGAACACCGGCCCCACCGGCTCGGGCAAGACGACCACGCTTTATGCCTGCTTGAACAAACTGAACGACCCGACGGTCAAGATTCTCACTTGCGAAGACCCGGTCGAATACGACATTGACGGCATCATTCAGGTACAGGTCAACGTCGATGCGGGGTTGACCTTCGCCCGTGCCCTGCGAAGCTTTTTGCGGCAAGACCCCGACGTCATCCTCGTCGGTGAAATTCGCGACCTCGAAACCGCGCAGATCGCCATTCAGGCGTCATTGACCGGCCACCTTGTGTTCAGCACGCTGCACACCAACGACGCTCCGTCGGCCGTCGCGCGCTTGCTCGACCTCGGCGTGGAGCCGTTTCTTATCACCGCGACGTTTGAGGCGGTCATTGCCCAGCGACTTGCCCGCCGCATTTGCAAGCAATGTAAAAAGCCCCATCAGCCCACCGAAGAGCAACTCATGGAGCTGCAACTCCGGCCGGAAGACGTGGTCGGCAAGACGTTCTATGTCGGCGAGGGGTGCGACGCCTGCAATGGGACGGGGTATCGCGGACGCGTCGGCATTTTTGAGATCATGGTCTTCACCGATGAGATTCGTGATATGGTCATGAACGGCGCGTCGACGGGTGTCCTCCGCGAGGCGGCGCTGAAGAACGGCATGAGAACGCTTCGCGAAAACGGCCTGCTCGCCATGTATGACGGCGTGACTACGATAACCGAAGTCGCCAAGGAAACACTGGCGGCCGAAATCTAATCTAAACAGCGATCGCATCTTTTCGCGTCGAGTACACGGTAGTCCCCATGCACATCGGCTGGATCGGCACAGGCGTGATGGGTCGAAGCATGGCGAGCCACCTGCTCGATGCCGGGCACTCACTTTCCATATTCAATCGGACATTGGAAAAGGCAGCACCACTTGTCGAACGAGGGGCTGCGTGGTGCGGTTCCCCCGCGGATGTCGCCAAGTCGTGTGACGTAGTGTTCACGATGGTTGGGTATCCGGCGGATTTGCGCGAGGTTGTCATGGGTCCGACGGGCGTGCTGACATCGATGCAGCCGGGAGGGCTTTTGATTGATTGCACGACCAGCAGCCCGGCGCTTGCGGTCGAGATCGCACAAGCTGCCGCTGCAAAGGGCATTTCGTCCCTCGATGCACCCGTGAGCGGAGGCGATGTCGGGGCGCGAAACGCCACCTTGTCGATCATGGTCGGCGGCGTGCAAGCCGCGTTTGACCGAGCGATGCCGTTGTTTGAAAAGCTTGGCAAGACCATCGTGCTGCAGGGTCCGCCCGGTAGCGGTCAGCATACGAAGATGGTGAATCAGATCCTCATCGCATCGGGGATGGTGGCCGTGTGCGAAGGACTGATCTATGCCCGTGCATGTGGACTCAATCCGGAACAGGTCTTGCAGAGTGTCAGCGGGGGCGCCGCGGGTTCGTGGAGTTTGACGAACTACGCACCGCGCATGCTCAAAGGCGACCTTGCTCCGGGTTTTTATGTTGAGCATTTCCTGAAAGATATGAAGATCGCCCTCGATGCGGCGGATGAGATGAAGCTGTGCCTCCCGGGGCTGGCGTTGGCCAAGCAGCTCTACACAATGCTCGCGGCCATGGGCGGTTCCCGCAACGGCACGCAGTCGCTTATCAAGGTGCTGGAGGTAATGTCGGGGATGCCCGGCCCTGGGGAATTGGCGGAATCGGCGGCGGCATCTCGGGGCTAACAGCCGAGTTTCCGTAACGCTTTGTAAAGCCTTGCATGATTCCATTCGGGATCGGAACGCCCCCGGTCAATTGCCCGATACAATGGAATCCCGAAGGGCGACACCGCTTGAACAGTCGGCAGATTGTCATAGTTGAAGACGAGACTTCCATCCGCGAGGCGATTTCGGAGACGCTGCGCGCGGCGGGTTATGAACCGTTACAGGCGGCCGACGGCGTGGCCGGACTAACCGCGGCGAGGCGACCGGGGATACGGCTCGTCTTGCTGGACCTCATGCTCCCCAAGATGGACGGCATGGCTGTTTTGCGGCAGCTACGGCAGACGCATTCGACACTGCCGGTGATCGTTCTCACCGCACGCGGGGCGGAAGATGATCGCGTACAAGGTTTGCAGGCGGGCGCGGACGACTATGTCGTGAAGCCATTCTCGGCGCGCGAGCTGATGGCGCGGGTCGAGGCCGTGCTTCGCCGCAGCGCTGAGCGTCCGGCCGATGTCACGGATATTCGCGTTGGCAAGGCGACCGTTGATCTGGAACGTCGCGAAGTGCGCCGGGGCAACGAGGAACGACAAACGCTGTCCGAGACCGAATGCACGATCCTGTTGCACCTTGCCGCATACCCCGGGCGCGCCGTGTCGCGGGATGAATTATTGACTCGCGTGTGGGGGCTTTCCGGCGGAGGCATTGAGACACGCACCATCGACATGCACGTGGCGCGGCTTCGGGCGAAGCTTGCCGCCATTAACCAGAACGACGATGAGTCGTACATCATGACGGTGCGCGGCAAGGGATACATGCTCGGCCCGGATGTGAGTGTGCGGGCTGCTGAAGCGCCGGCACCGCCGAAGGGTGCAAAGAAATGACGGACCCGCGCACGATGCGCCGGCAGGCGGGGGTTGCCATCGCGTTCGTCTGGCTTCTGGTTTGCGGCGGACTTGCCTGGGCCACGTATTCAGCCATTCAGCTGGAAGAGTTTGAGACTGCGACGCAGCACAATCTGACCCTGGAGCGGGCGAAGGCGCTGGCCATTTCGCGGCTCGATGCGATTGTGGAACCCGTGTTGGCGCGGGAGCGGCAGCGACCCTACACATCGTTTCGGCCGAAGTACAAGGCGGCCAAGGCGTTCAATGCGTCGTCGGGTGAAGAGCTGAGTGATGTCATCGTTCCATCTCCGCTGGAGCGTTTGCCCGGGCCGGAGTGGCTGCTGCTGCATTTTCAGGTTTCCTATTCGAGTGGGTGGAGTTCGCCGCAGGTCTCCGGACATCTGGATGATTCGGTGATTCTGGCCGGCTCGATTCCGCGAAATAATGGCCACCGCGACGCCGGTCCCGAGAACTGGCTCGCAGCGCTAAAAGGCCGATTCGATCTTCCACGCTTGCTGGAGGAGTTTGAATTTGCGCTGAGCGCCGAGATCGAGGCAAAGCGGGCCTTTCAATCGGTACGGCTGACCACCACGGCTTCCGCAGGACCACAACCGCCGCGCTCTACGGATCGATCGGACCCTCGCACCGAGCTGGCGCGCCGTGCGGCTCGCGCACAGCAACTGGAGATGGAGAACTTTGTCTCGCTGGCCCGATGCGAACCTGAGAAAGTCGCGTTGGAGAATCTTGAGGGCGCGACACCGGAGCCGAGCTACTCCGCGGCCTGCGTGGAAGTGGCACCCAATCTGATGATGCCGGTGTGGCTCGATGTGACACTGGAATCGGAGCCGTACTTGACGCTTCTGCGAACGGTGAGCGTTCAATCGACAACCTACTGCGTGTTGCAGGGCGTGTTGATTGACTGGCGACGTTTGCGCGAGCACATGGTGCAGGAAGTCCATGATCTGTTCCCTGATGCGAAGATCGTCCCGGTCATGCGAGGAGGGCCGAAACCGCCCACGTCGGACATGCTCCAGACCATTCCCGCGCGGATTGTGACCGGGCCGATGGCGGCGCCCGTCGTTCACGCAACGTCGAGCCTTCGAATCACGCTCTCGGTTGCGTGGTTGGCAACGGTGCTCGCACTCTCGGCTGTCACCTATGGAACACTCAAGTACCTGACCATTGCCCAGAGGCGAATGCACTTCGTGTCAGCCGTGACGCATGAATTACGGACGCCGCTGACTTCATTCCAACTCTACAGCGACTTGCTCGCCGATCTTGGCGATGACGATTCACAGCGCCGTCAGCAGTACGCCGAGCGTTTGCAGTCGGAATCCAGGCGACTCTCGCGCCTCGTGGAGAATGTGCTCGCCTATTCACACATCGGCGATACCGGTGTGAGGTTGCATGGCCGGCCGTGCAAGGCCACGGAGCTTGCAGATGCTGTGTCCGGCGCCGTCACTGCGAAGTGCGAATCGGCTGGCAAGAAGTTAAGTATCGACGTGGCGACGCCCCCGGGTGCGACGATTGAAACTGACCTTGAATTCGTCGTGCAGATTGTCGCGAATCTCGTCGAAAACGCCTGCAAATACAGCGAAGGCGCGGCGGATCCTTCGATCTACGTACGAGTCGCGGGGAATTCCAGCGGCGGGTTCGATGTCGACGTTGAGGATGGCGGCGGCGGCGTTTCGCCCGGTGATCGACGTGCCGTGTTTGAACCATTCCGCCGAAGTGACGCGGCCCGTTCCACCGGTAGCGGCGGAGTAGGGCTTGGGTTGGCTCTGTCGCGCTATTGGGCTGAGTGCCTTGGGGGGCGCCTTTCACTTCGCAAAGGACCGCGCAATCTCAACGCCTTCGCCTGCTTTACCTTATCGCTCCCGGCGACCCTGCGGCCTTGACAGTCGCACAGGCGCAAGGTCTAATGTTTGAATAATTCCCGGGGCCGTAGCTCAGTTGGGAGAGCGCTTGCATGGCATGCAAGAGGTCGAGAGTTCAAACCTCTTCGGCTCCAATCCGGTGAGTTTCACACGCCATTGGCGAACCCGCCCCACCGCGTCAAACGAACCAGATCCTGTGATGCGTTGATGTGTCGTTGGGGTCTGCGACCGCCCTTACAATCTGACACATGATTGTTCTCGACTCTACGCGTCCGGTTGTTGAAGAGGCCGGGCAGGTCCGCCTCGACGACTCGGCCATTAGCCGTTGGGCCGCGACGATCACGGCGGACGCGCTCAAACCCGCGGAACACGCCCTGCTGGCGCAACTTCCTGGTTCGCAGGCTCAGCTTGCCAATCTCGTGCTGTTGATCGACGCGCTGAACTTTTGCTTCTGGTCGGAAAGCCCGATTCAGTTTGACTGGCGAGGCAAGATCTATCGCCGCTTTGAGGCGATGATGGTCTCCATCTTGCTGGCGGCTCGGTATGAGCCTCGATGGTTTGACCCCTATTTCTGGCTGGAAGTTCCGCGGGAGGAGATCGACGACGTTCTGCGCGGAAAAGGCGACCTAATGCTCATGGATGAGCGCGAACAGATCATCCGTGATACCGGTCGCACGCTGATCGAGCGGTTTGACGGCCAATTCATGCATGCCATCGAGTCGGTCAATGAACGAGCCTGGCCGCTGGCGGTGCTCTTAATGACCAATTTCGATTCCTTTCGCGACGTGGCGAGCTATCGCGGCCGGCCGGTCTATTTCCTGAAACGGGCCCAGATCTGTGCCCTGGATATCGCGGTGGCGTTCGACACGCACAATCATCCGCCGCTCTCGGGGTTGGAGGAACTCACGGCTTTCGCTGATTACCGTGTTCCACAGGCATTGCGCCACCTGGGTATCATGGTGGTGAATGAAGCGTTGGCTCGCGAGATTGATGCGACCTCGGAATTGTCGCACGGTTGCGAGGCTGAGGTCGAGTTGCGGGCGGCAACGATTCATGCGGTCGATCGGATGAGCCGGGCAGCCACGAAACGAGGCCTCAACGCCCCACCGTGGACGGTGGATTGGTATTTGTGGGGCCTTTCGCACCATCCGGACGTGAGGGCCGACCATCATCGTACGTTGACGGTATATTATTAGCTTCCGCATCACGGAGAGATCAAACAACGGAGTTCATGTGTACGGAATAATTCGTCATCGTATTAAGTGGGGCCCATTGGCCCTCGTGCTAGTGGCAGTCGGATGCGCAAAGCCCGCCGTAAGCATTCCCTCCGGCGTGCGAATCGAAGGCTACGAAGAGGCCAGCAAGCGAATCGCAGCAAACCCCATCGGCTTTCTCGAAGAATCCCTCGCGGAAGCGTCGAAGCTCAGCGCCTATACCCTGACATTTCAGCGACAGGAACGGCTGGGCCTGCTAAAGGAACTCAAGCCGCAGGAGAACATGCGGGCCGAGTTTCGTGAAGAGCCGTTCAGCGTTCGATTTACCTGGACCGATGATGACAGCGAGTATCGGCAGTGCGTTTATGTAAAGGGCAAGAACAGCAACAATGTGCTCCTGCTCCCCCGCAACGGGCTGATGGGTCAGCCGCCGAAAGTGCAGTCCTACCCGCCGAATTTCGCGGTGCTATTCGGTAAGTCGCGCAATCCGATCACGGATTTCGGCGCCCGCCGGATGATGGAGCGAATTCTCGATCGCATTAAGAAGGCAAAGCCACATGGTGAAGTGGCGATCAAGCTTTGTGAGCCGACCGAGATCGGTCCGCACAAAGAGCCGTGTTTCTATCTTGAGCTTCGCTACCCCGCCGGCGACGAGTTCCCCTGCAAGCTTCAGGACCTTTACATCAGCGCCCGCACCAAACTACCCGTGGCGACTTACTTGTGGCTCAACGGCAAGGTGGAGCGGAGCGGTGAGACGCTGGACGGCATGTATGTCTATAGCGGCGTACGCCCTGTCGAGCACCTCGCGGACAGCCACTTTGTGATCGATGCAGATAAGAAACAGGCCCTGGCCGAATCGGATGATGCACTCGCCGGCGATGTTGACGAAGAAGTCGGGGCGACCGGAGCGCCGCCCGCAACGGACGAGTATTTCCCGTGAGGCCCGCACAATGCGCGTCTATCTGATTCGACATGCCATCGCCGTGGAGCGTGAATCGGTCGATTTGTTCAGCGACGCCGCGCGTGAACTCACTCCAGAGGGTATCGACAAGTTTCGCCGCTGTGCGCGGGCCCTTCGCTCGCTCGACGTCCTTATTGATGAAGTTTGGACAAGTCCATTGGTCCGCGCCCGGCAGACCGCGGAGATCCTTGCCGAGAATCTTTCTCCCCCACCGCCGGTCCACGTTGTCAAAGCCCTCGAACCGAATGGTCACTTTGAAACGATTCTCCAGGCGCTGGAGGCTCGCGAGGACAACCTTGACTCACTCGCCCTGGTCGGACATGAACCCTATCTCGGCGGGTTTACGAGTTTCCTGCTTGGCGGCCCGCGGAACCTTGCCATCGCCTTCAAAAAGGGCGGCGTCGCGATGATCAAGATCGATGATTTTCAGTTGCCGCTTCGGGGCGAACTGTGCTGGCTGGCCACTCCCAAGCAGCTTGGTCGGATGGAATAGCATTCGCGCCGTTTGCACGCCATCCATTCGCAGTTCGTAACTTAAGCATTTGCATATCCTTAGAATCCACTCGTCATTCTCCGGCCGCCGAATGATCGGTTATACTATGATTTGATTGTGATAGGATTCACTTACCCAGGGCAGACAGATTTGTGGGTTCACCATGGCGGCCCCCGTCACTCCAACCCAGGGCGATTCGCTCGCCGAATATGTTGCGAAGCACCGTCGCCGATTCGCTGAGAACTTAAGGCTGGCGATCGACGCAGGCGACGTGGAGGCAATACACGACCTGCGCGTTGCATCGCGACGCCTGACCGAGCCCCTCAAGCTGCTTGGCAAGTGGACGTGCAGGCGGCAGACGCGACGAGTTCTGAAATCACTCAAGAAAACTCGAAACGCATTTCGCAAGGTGCGCGATCTCGACGTAGTCGTGTCGGGAATTCGCTCGAGAGAGCTGACGCCCGTTCTGGGTGCCGACGATCATGCCCAGTTGGAGGGATTGCTTTCAAAGGCTCGAGAACGGGCACTGGTCAAAGCGCAGCGTGAGTGCCGCCGCTCCAATGCTGAAGAGGCCGCAACGCGCATCGAGTCGATCCTGTCCCAATTCACTGATTCGCTTTCTGATGAGATTCATGCAGGGATCGAAACTCGTGTCAGCTCGCTCGTGGAATCGTGGACGCTGCGACTGATTGAGAAAGACCC
>CAZSBF010000095.1:0-16291 GCA_964605185.1 uncultured Planctomycetaceae bacterium | reverse complement strand
TGCGCGACGTCGCCATCAAGGTGCCCCTCGGTGATGCGCTGGCCACGTCGGTTGGCTTGGCACGATTCCAGCGCGAAATCGAATCGGTCGCCCGGCTTCGGCATACGAATGTTGTTTCCGTGTTTCATCCGGGCAGGACCAGTGACGGTCGGCCGTTCTTCGTGATGGAGTATGTCGATGGACTGCCGCTGATCGCTCACATTCAATCTCATGGGTTGACGACGCGGGAGATTGTAGCGCTTGCGGCCGAGGTGTGTGACGGGTTGGATGCCGCGCACTGGGCCGGGGTGATCCACCGCGATTTGAAACCCGGGAACATCCTCGTCGATCGCGGCGGCCATCCGCGAATCCTCGATTTTGGGTTGGCGCGCAGTCTCGATCCGAATCCGGCCGAGGCGATATCAACCAGCCGTCAGATCATGGGGACCCTGGCCTACATGGCGCCGGAGCAGGCACGCGGCGATCATCTGAATACAGCCGAGTGTACGGACATTCATGCCATCGGAGTGATCTTGTTTCAGGCACTGACCGGCGTGTTTCCGTATCCCACCGATAAGCCGGATTTTCTACTGCTCCAGGCAATCATTCATGATCCGCCGCGGCGCCCTTCCTCGATTCGCAAGGATATCCGCGGCGACCTTGAAACGATCGTTCTTAAGTGCCTCGACAAGGAACCCGGGCGGCGCTATCGGTCGGCGGCAGAGCTGGGGGAAGACCTGCGTCGATTCCTGCGTGGCGAGGCAATCACTGCGAAGACGGACAGCGCGATCTATGTTGCCCGAAAACATATCGAGCGCGGCTTTCGACGATACCCGGTTTCGCTTCAGGCGGCGGGCGTTTGTGTCATTGTTCTGGCGCTTGCGTATGTAGGCCGGCCAATCGCCGGGTCGGTGACGGCCCTGCGTTTTGAGCAATGGGTTGCGGGGCGTGCGGCCGCACTTCATAACGCGGATGTTTTTAGGAATGTGCGAGTCATCGGAATCACGGATGACACCAATGTCGGTGCGATCGCGAAGGCGGTCGGTTTGGCGGGGTTTGACGCGGGGACGCCGTTGCAGCTGAGACGACTGCACGGAAGGGCCATGGAGCAACTGGCGACTCTAAAGCCGCTCGCCGTGGCCTGGGACATCAAGTTCATCTCGGATAGCCCGTTTGATCAGGCGCTGTCCGACGGCATTCGTGCGCTGGAGCGACAGGGGATTCCCGTTGTGTGCGCAGCACCAGGATGGTGGTCGGATGGCCAAGCATCCGGCCTGGCCACAAGAGTCGCGGAGCAGGCACGATGGGGGACCATTTTTGCCGGTTTTGACACGGTACCTCCACAGGTTCAGTTGGCGATGCAGTCGGGCGCCAAAGATGTGCTGCCCTCGCTCGCGCTGGCCACGGTTGCGGCAGCGAGGCATCCCGCCTGGGAAGCGTCGTATTCGATGGATCCCTCGGAGCGGACGTTGACCATTCAATATTACGAACGCGATCCGGCAATGCCGCAGCGGAAGCTCTGGCATGATCCTCCTGATCGCATTCGGCTGGCGGGTGTTCGAATTGCGGATAAGTCAGCGCCCGATCTCATGTCGACGCAAGGGATTCAGTCGCACGATCAGGTGGCGATCCACAGTTTCCTGCTTCGCGCGGATGATCACTTTCGACGTTCCACGATTGAATATTCGCGTTTGTTTGATACGGACCAGTCACCGGCTGTATTGGACCTGAAGGACAAGATCGTCATCGTGGCCGATCAGCGTTCGGGGGTTGATGAACATGCAGTCGGATCCGGCCGCGTGGTGAAGGGCTGTTACGCCCATGCGACCGTGGTCGAAGAACTGCTTTACGAGATTACCAATACCCCACCTCTTCGAAGGCCCTTGACGGCGTCCATTCTGCTGGACCTCGTCATTTTTTCAGGCATTGGGTGGGGGCTATCGTTTGCCCCAATGCGCCGGGCAACGGCCGCCTTTTCTCTCGTTGCCGCGATGTCATTTGTGGCGAGTTATGTACTTGCGACGCGTTATCACGCACTGTGGGATCCGACGCTTCCGTGCGCAGGAGCTGTTCTAACTGCTGTTTTGACCCAGTACCTTCGGCGCATCGGGCGGCCGAAGACCGTAAATTGATTCACAAGGAGGATTTGTGATGAAGAGAGTAAAGCTGTTCATTGTCGCGAGTATTGGGCTTGCTGTATGCGGATGCGGCGAATCTGTGCATCCCATGGTCCGGGAGCAGATCCGGCTGCATGGCTACGTCGGTCGGGATAAGACGTCGAATCTGCCGGACGGGCGAGTGCGACTTGCGAAGGTTCTGGTGGATGGCCAAAAGGAAGCAAAGCAACTCAGTCGCGGGACGAGGATCATGACACAGGAGTACATGCTCCTGCAGTATTTGACGGGCGACCTTCATAAGTACGGCATTCTGGCCGGCCCCCATCATGGATCACCGACGGAAGCGGCCCACCTGTTAATCGAAAGCGGCAAGAACCCAAGCGGTATCAGTGTTCCCGTGGTGCATGTTGAATGCGGATGGGTGTATCTGACCGGAACCGGCCCGCAAGTCCAGACTGCGTGGGTATCCGCCGGGGCCTCGGGAAGCCGGATTGTCATGGAGATTACGTTTGATGAGACGGCCCGACCGGTTCACCGGTTCTATTTCCTTCAAGGACTCTCCGGATGGGTGGAGAGTCGATTGGTCAGCGGAACACGCCAGACGTTTACAAGTGCCGATGTCAACAAGTATGTCGACGCATACGCCGACGGCACTTTGAGCGGCCTTAATACGGTTGGACCTGTCGGGACCCCGGCGAGAGATTTCCTCGATTCGATCGGCGCCTATATCACAGAATCGGCGATCGAAGCAATGGAATAGTCTGGCTCTCAATTGCAGATACTCTTCATCAAGCCGTCCGCGCGGCTATATGACCGAACGCCCGCGCTTGAGGACGGTGCGCACCGGATTCACGCCGACGCGATACGGCCAGAGCTCGATCCGCGGGATATCGAGGATGAGCAGGTCGGCGTCGTGGCCGACGGCGATGGCACCGATTCGCTTTTCGCGGCGCAGAGCAGCGGCGGCGTTTGCGGTGCAGGCCACGAGCGACTCGAGCGGCGTCATTTTCAGCGTCGTCGCGGCGATGCTCATGATCATGCCGAGCGATTCGATCATGCAGGAGCCGGGGTTGCAGTCTGTGGCGAGGGCCACAGGCAGATCGGCGTCGATCATTTTTCGCGCGGGCGCGGGTGCGCCGCCGATGAAGAAGTTGCAGCCGGGCAGAAGGACGGGAATCGTCCCCGACGGTTTCAGCGCGTCGATGTCGGCATCGTTGGCGAATTCGAGATGATCTGCCGATGCAGCGCCGAGTTCGACGGCCAGCCTGGTCGCACCGCTTCGCGTGAGCTGGTCGGCGTGAACCTTGGACGCCATGCCGAATGACATGCAGGCGGAGAGAAAGCGCCGCGATTGCTCGACGGTGAAGGCGCCGCGCTCGCAGAAGATGTCGGCGAATTCCGCAAGGCGTTCGTCTCGAATGGTGGAGAGCAAAGCGGAATCCGTGATGGCGGCGAGGTAGTCGTCGGGTCGGCCGTCGAACTCCGGCGGCACGGTGTGCGCGCCGAGAAAGGTCGGCACGAGGTCGGCCGAGACCATTCCCGCAAGTCGCCGAATGGCCCGCAGCGTTTTGAGTTCATCCGCAGGTGAAAGGCCATAGCCGCTCTTGATTTCGATGGTGGTCGCGCCGCCGGCGATCATCCGTTTGAGTCGCGGAAGCGATTGGGCGACGAGGTCATCCTCGCTCGCGGCGCGAAGGGCGCGGACGCTGCTACGAATTCCGCCGCCGGCCTGCATGATTTCGGCGTAGGTGGCACCGCCGATCCGCTGCACGAATTCACCGGCACGATCGCCCGCAAAGACGACATGCGTGTGGCAATCGACCAGTCCTGGTGTGACGCAACCGCCTGCAGCGTCGATTGTCGCATCAAACGGTCCCTTGGGGGCGTCGGATTCTTCTCCGAACCACTCGATCTTGCCGTCGTTTACAACGAGAGCCGCGCCGTCAATGATTGGCACCGAGCGCATGCGCGAACCGGCAACAGGCCCCGGCGGGACGGCGATGAGTTGGGAAATATTGGTGGTAAGTATTCTCATCTGAATTTGTCACACTCGTTACTTGATTTCCATTAGCCCCCTCTTATCAACCACAAAATAGTCGGGAACCCGAAATGACTTATCACAATGAGCGAGATTGAAATCCAAGGCCTGCCCTTTATTTGGGCGATTGCTTGTATGAAGCCGTATGCAGGAAATTGGATGACTGTGAGTGCCATTACCAGCTGCGGATACGAGTGCATGCGCATTACGGCGAGGCTATACGGAAATAGCATTCCTGCAACAACATAGTCTCCGTGTCCAAAACCCGCTGAAATGAATGCGAAGAACCACGCAATTGGTGTAAACAACATGAACGAGATCAACCAAGTCAACGCCCACCTTCGGTGCAACCTCCGGCGAGGCGTGGCGAACGATTTTGTGTTACTAGGATCAAAATGGCGGCCACATTCTGGACAGATCGGTTCTCGCAAGCCTCTAAGGGGATAGTAACACTTGATACATATCTTCGAATCGCGCTCGTCAATCGAGTATGAACCTAGCGACCTTGATTTTGCCATGAGAAATTCGACCGGCGGTTACCACTAATCCGCCACCAGCGCCTTCTCGAAGATGATCAAGTTCTCCGATCGATCCGGATCCCATCGCACGCCGACAATGTTAAAGCCCGTCTGGATCGCCATGTGCAGAATAGCCCGGTGGCCGTTGTGGCATTCCATGCGGAGGTGCTGGTAGCCGTGTTCGATGGCCCATTGTGCCTGGGCCTCGTGCAACTGCGAGCCGACGCCGGTGCGGCGGAAGTCGGGGTGGATGCCTGTGAGCCAGGCGAAAAACACCGACGGCTTCAGCTCGAAGCCCATCGCGAAACCGACGGGGCGTCGGTCGACGTTGGCAACGAGAATGAGACCGTTGTAGCGCCCGAGGAATCGGCGACGAAAGAACTCGACATCCCGCGCGGGGCGGAACATCTCGTTATAGAGTTCGGTGATGAGCGGTAATTCGCCGGGACCGACGACGACCACCTCTGCATTGGCCATGAGTCTACCCCGTCGCCCCTAGCCAATTCCCGGCTGCGGCATCGATCCGCCCGACAGGCCGCCCGGAATGTCGGTGTTCGCTCGCTGCGACACTGGTCGTGCGACCGGCGGCTTGGGAGGCACACCCTGGTCTGCGAGAAGCCCCGACAGGCTTGGCTTGTCGAGCACTTCGCCAAGGCAAAGGCGGCGCACTTCGTCGCCGTCGAGCGTCTCATACTTAAGCAGCGCCTCGGCGACGGCCTGAACCTTCGGCCAGCTTTCATTCAACATCCGCTCGGCATCGCGATAGGCCTCGTCGGCGAAGCGTTTGATTTCGTCGTCGATGATCTTCGCCGTGTCGTCGGAATACGATTTCTCAGGGAAGAAGGATTCGCGGCCGGTCTCGGGCGAATAGCGCACGAAGCCGAGCTTGTCGCTCATGCCCCACTCGACGACCATCGTCCGGGCCATTCGCGTCATTTGTTCGATGTCCATGGCCGCGCCGCTGCTGACTTCACCACTGGGGCGCATCTCGGCGATACGCCCGCCGCAGAGGACGCGCATGGTGGCGAAGAGCCACTTCGAGCCGAAGCCGTAGCGGTCCTTATCCGGCAGGGACATGGTCGATCCCATGGCACGGCCGCGCGGAATGATCGTGACTTTGTGCAACGGGTCGCAGTCGGGCTGCAACATCATCTGCAAGACGGCATGACCAGCCTCGTGATAGGCGGTGTTCACGCGCTCGCGCTCTTCGATCTGGCGGCTCTTGTTGGAACGGCCGTAGCGAACCTTGTCGCGGCCTTCCTCAAGATCCTCCAACTCGACCATGTCCTTGTTCTGCATGGTGGCGAGGATGGCGGCCTCGTTGATGACGGCGGCCAGTTCGGCACCGCTGAACATCGGCGTGGCCCGGGCCACCCGCATGAGATCGACGCTGGGCGAAAGTTTGATCTTGCGGGCGTGAACTTTGAGGATTTCGAGTCGGCCCTTTACATCGGGCAACGGGACGAACACGCGCCGATCGAATCGGCCGGGACGCGTGAGGGCCGGGTCGAGGATGTCGTCGCGGTTGGTCGCGGCAATGACGATGACCTGATCCGACGTGTCGAAGCCGTCCATCTCGACGAGGATGGCGTTGAGCGTCTGCTCGCGTTCGTCGTGACCGCCGCCGTTATACGCCGCGCCGCGCTTGCGGCCGACGGCGTCGATTTCGTCGAGGAAGATGATGCAGGGGGAGTTTTCCTTGGCGCTCTTGAAGAGGTCGCGCACGCGGCTGGCGCCGACGCCGACGAACATTTCGACGAAGTCCGCACCGCTGATGCTGAAGAAGGGCACGTCGGCCTCGCCGGCGATGGCCTTGGCGAGAAGCGTCTTGCCGCAGCCCGGCTCGCCCACGAGGAGCACGCCGCGCGGGATGCGCCCGCCGAGGCGCTGGAACTTCTTGGGGTTCTTGAGGAACTCGATGATCTCGGTGACTTCTTCCTTGGCCTCTTCGACGCCGGCCACGTCCTTGAAGGTGATGCTGACCAGTTCCTTGTTGCTGACGCGGTGTCGGCTGCGGCCGAAGTTACCCAGCATTCCCGCGCCGCCTGCCGAGGAGCGAAGCTGCCGGAAGACGAAGAACCAGATGAAGCCGAAGATCAGAATCCACGGGATGATGGAGAGCAGCATGTTCACATAGGGTGCGCTGCTCTGCTCGTAGGACACCTTGGTCGACGGGGATGACTTGCGAATCTTCTCTTCAAGCTCCGTCACCTTGTCGGCGCGATAATTCACCTTGAAGGTGTTGACCGCGCGCGGCCCATGCGGGCGGCCCTGCGCCGTTTCGCGGTATTTGCCGGCGATGGCGTCGTCGAGAATTACGACCTCGGCGAACTGATCGGCGGCCAGGTTCTTCCAGAAGGCGTCAATCGAAAGGGATTCGGCGGGTTGGTAGCCTTGTGAGACGACCAGCGCGATCATCAGCGCAATGAGCACAAAGCCGACCCAACTCATCACGCCGCGCGACATCTTCATGCGCGGCGGCGGCGTGGGCCCGCCTTTGCCGCCCTGCGGCTTGCGCGGTCGCCCTGATTGCTGATCATCCGGTTCGAAACCTTGATCTACCATTGACTACCTTGGGTCTTTCCGGCGTTAGTACTCGGCATCGCCGTTGTATGTTCAAATAAGGCGGCGTGGAGGTTCGGCCTGCCGCCTACTTCATCGGATTATAGAGGCCGCCCCGCCATCACCAATTCTCGGACTCCAGCTCCTCGACAATGCGTTCGGCCAGCCGATCCATGCCGCGCTGACTGGCATGATAGAAATTCTCGCCGAGGGGCTTGATGTAATCCACGGACTGCACAAAATTCGGCCGATCGACGAGGATTTCGCCTGTGCGAAGGTCCTTCCATTGGAAGCTGACCAAGAGGGTGGCCGCGGTCTCGCGAGGCCGGACTTGCTGGAAATCACGTCCGATAGTCGATTGGCGTACTTCCTTGATCTCGCCGGTCAGGATGGTGTCAGCGCGCTTCTTGTCAGTGAGCTTGTAGGGTGATTCGCCTTCGAGACGCTTGGCCAGCGCCTCGGTAAGTTGCAATTCGAGGCCGCGGCGGAACTCCTTCGATTCGAAGATGTCGAGGGCCACGGTGCGAATGCGGTCGTTTCGGGAATTGGTCTTCCGCGCGACGGCCATCCGATCCGCGGAATATCCGCAGCCGACGATCGACGCCGCGCCGAGCATGATCAAGATGTAATGATGTCGTCGCATGTAAATGACCAACGCCGCAACCCGACCGTCCACGGCGGCTGGCTTGGGCAATTATAGCCCCTTGGGCAAACCCCGCAATTCGGCGACCGGTTGCAAACTCAGCGGCCAGCGGAGCTTGCAGCGCATGGGGCTGCCCTTTACCATGCCCGGCTCGTTATTCCGCATTCCATGCGTTGGAAATCGCCGATCCCGGCGGGCGGATAGTTTGCACAATCCGGCATTTGCATTGCCCGAACCCAACCTCCGAAGGAGTCCGCAGTGAGCGCGAACGGCAAGTTGAACCGTGGCAAATACCTCTTCACCTCTGAGTCCGTCAGCATGGGCCACCCCGACAAAGTGGCCGATCAGATTTCGGACACCGTCCTTGATGCGCTGATCGCCAAGGACCCGCACGCCCGAGTCGCCTGCGAGACGCTGGTCACCACCGGCCTCGTGGTTGTCGCCGGTGAAATCACGGTCCATAACAAAGAGGCCGAGCTGGCCCTCAACAACATTGAAGGCAACATCCGGCAGACCATCGCCGACATCGGCTACACCGACCCCGACTGCCAGTTCGACCACAAGAGCTGCGCCGTCATTCGCGTGTTGCACAGCCAGTCGGCCGACATCAGCCAAGGCGTGACCGCCACCAAGAAGAAGAAGCAGGGCGCCGGCGATCAGGGCCTCATGTTCGGCTTTGCGTGTCGCGAGACGAAGGCACTCATGCCGCTGCCGATTCACCTGTCTCACCGGCTGGTTGAGAAGCTGGCCCGGGTGCGCGAGTCCGGCGAAATCCCCTGGCTCCGCCCCGACAGCAAGAGCCAAGTGACGATTGAATACGACGGGCACAAGCCGATTCGCCTCAAAACGATTGTCATCTCCACGCAGCATCAGGAGCGCAAGGAACTGCTCGACAAGAACGGCAATGTCAACGCCAAGTTCAGGAAGATCATCATCGACAAGGTGATCAAGCCGGTCTGTCTGAAGGAATGCCCCAAGCTCTGGAAGGCCGGCATCGAGTTCCACATCAACCCCACCGGCCGATTCGTCATTGGCGGCCCGCACGGCGACACCGGCGTCACCGGCCGGAAGATCATTGTGGACAGCTACGGCGGCCGCGGCGCCCATGGCGGCGGCGCGTTCTCAGGCAAGGATCCTTCCAAGGTGGATCGCAGCGCGACCTACATGGCCCGCTACGTGGCGAAGAACATCGTCGCTGCGGGGCTGGCCGATGTGTGCGAAGTGCAGCTTGCGTATGCCATCGGTGTTGCCGAACCGGTGAGCGTGCTGGTCGACACCGAGGGCACCGGCCGAATTTCCGAGGACAAAATCGAGAAACTGGTTCGCGAGCACTTCGACCTGACGCCCGCGGCCATCGTGTCGCACTTGAAGCTCAAGCGGCCCATCTATCGCGAGACGGCGGCGCACGGCCACTTCGGCCGAAGCGGTGCCGGTTTCACGTGGGAAAAGACCGACAAGGCGGCGGCGCTGGCCAAAGCTGCAGCGCGATGGATGAAGTAGCCATCGAATCGGGCGGCGGCGTGTGTTACTTGCGCACGAGCACTTTGAATCCGCCGTAGAGCATGCGCTTGCAGTCGAAAGGCATCTTGCTGCCGCTCATCATTTTGGCAAGGCGGGGATCCTTCATGACCGCGCCATTGACCTTGTCCCGGTGAGCCTTCGATTTGAATTCGATCCAGGCGATTACCACCGTCTCGCCCGGCTTCGTCTTCATCTGCTTGGTGAAGGGCGTGCAAAACCCGGCGGCCAGGTCATCGCCGACGCACTCGCAATAATCAATGGCGCCGTGATCGCGCCACACCTTCGACGCCAGCGTGGCCATCTTTTTGTAGGCGGCGAGGTTTTTCTTGGGGAGTGGCAGAACGAAACCGTCGACATAGTTCATGATGATTGCTCCTTTGGAATCGCGGACCTTCTCGAACACCGCCCGTAGATCATACACGAATCGAATGCCGTAATCCGGGCTCGGCCGATTGACTTTGCACGGCGCGGTAGCTATCTTTTTGCATACCTGCCTCGCCCAGATTCCTCGCCTGTTGTCCACGGAGTTTCGTATGCCGAATGACAAAGGCACCCCCCTGCCCGGATTGTTTATTGAAGAGCTTGGCCGCCGGCCGCCGCGTCGCGCGGTGTGGCGAGCGGTTCGCTGGATTGCCATGGGCCTGTTGCCGGTCGTCGGCACTTGCTCGCAGGACCTGAGCGATCTGCTCTGTCGACTGAGCGCTGCGATCGGCCTCGTGCCCGGCTGTGCGACGACGTTGGCTGTCGGCGAGGAAGGTTGATGCCGCCGCCGAACGTGGCCGTGCTCGGCGGTCGGGACGAGCCGGAAGTTGCAAGCCTGCTGCCCGCGCTGCGCAAGCGCGGGCTCGAACCACTGCTCATCGACACGTTTGCGTTTCCCGATCATGGCCTGCTCAGCGCCGCGGATGGCCGGTGGGTATTCGACGGCATCGATCTCTCGACGGTGCGGGCCGTGTTCCTGCGTCGGCTGTTCATTCACCCACTGGAAGGCCATCTCGCGGATGCGCTCGCGAGCGACGCGCGGGCAACGGTCGCTGCCTGCCGTGAGAAGGAATCATTACTGCACGCGATGCTGGGTTGGTTCCGTGCTCGCGGGGCGGCTGTCGTGAATCCCGCAAGCACGCTTGTCTGCCATTTTCAGAAGGTGGAGACGCTGCGCCGGCTTGGTGATGCGGGTGTGCAAGTGCCGCAGACGCTGGCGACGAACGACCCGATGGCTGTGCGCGAATTCGCCGCACGGCATGGTGACGTCCTCTACAAACCTCTTTCCGGCGGGGCCTCGGCTCAACTTCTGACGCCGCGCGATCTTGCTCCGGCTCGACTCGAACAGCTTCGCCGTGCGCCGGTGATGTTCCAGGAACGAATCCACGGCGATGATGTACGCATCTACACGCTGGCGGGCCGCGTGATTGCCGGCGGCGTGCTGCGGTGCAACGCCGTCGACTTTCGCACGACGGGCCGGCCGTTCGCGGCCACCGAACTTACGCCCGATGAGCGCGACGCCGCGATTCGCTCGGCCGCAGTATGCGAGCTGGTCTTCGCGGGCATTGACCTGAAGCGATCGCCGGCGGGCCATTGCACCGTGCTTGATGTGAACCCCGCGCCGATGTTCGCCACGTTTGAGGCGTCAACGGGCTGCAAGATCACGGATGCACTGGCCGAATTCCTTTATGAGGAATGCAGGTGATGGAGTTTGGCGGGCTTGTTGCCCATCGCCCGAGGCTTGTCTGCGCAGTCGGGACTGCTAGCGGGATGCCTGCGATGCACTGTTGGCCGCAGGCGCCACGCGGATGATCTCGGCGAGCGGGTATGACTTCAAGCACTGGTCTGCATGGACGGCGAACATCGCGCCCTTTTGAAACGGCCCGAACCGATCGGTGATCAGGCAGATACCATCGGTGTTGGCGACGACGGGCTCACCGGTGAATGAGCCGAGTAGCTTGTAATCGCGCCGGTCGAACAGGTGCCAGACCGTCAGATCTTTTCGTTGATCGGTCAGGACGATGAAGCCGCCGCCCTCCGGCTGAAGGTACACGGCAATACCCTCCGGATCGCCGGTGACGATGCCGTCGCCGAAGGTCTTGCCAGTGAACTTTCCGTTGAGGTCATAGACTTTGACATTGCGCCGGGTGGACTCTTCGTCGCAGACAAGAACATGCCCCAGCGGCTCGTCGACGGTCAGCGATTCGGCCTTCAATACGGCGCCGGTTCCCGTCGCGTCGCCAAACGCGCGGACCAGCGTGCCTTCGATGATTCGATTGTCACGCAGGTTGAGGCGGTATTCGCGCACCACGCTGTCGGGCCCGGATTTGCTTTCGGTCAGAAACAGGTGCGGACCGTCGGACGCGTAGGCCACGGCGCAGCCCAGTGGGCGCTTCAGTTCGCCAGCTGCGAAGATGCCGGCGAAACGATGCCCCTCCGGCCAAAAGGATTGCACGCGGGCGTTGTCGCGCTCCACGACCGTGATGGCCCAGCGGTCGATGGTCTCGCCGGTGTCGGCGTCGCGCTCGCTGAAGCGGACCGCGGCCACGCCGTTGGGCCGGTTGAACTGGCCGGGCTTGTCTCCCTTACTACCATAGCTGGTGACCAGACTTCCAGTGGCGGCATCGTAGATGTCGATGCGATTGCCGGCGATGCTGGAGGCGAAGAGGAGCACGCGCCGATCCCGAAGGCGACAGGACGTGACGGAATCGAGTCGCGAGGTGTAGGCCGGATCGGAGGCCCAGGTCTCACGGATGCTCTTCGGCGGCTCGGCGTCGGCCGGCGTCGTGGCGACGAGGAGAGTTAATATTCGCAAGAGTGGAATTCGCATGGGCGGTTCAACCTCAAGAGGGCCATTCTAACCGAAAGTGGGGGCCGAAATACGTGTCTTCCCGGCCTCGATTGTAGCGAACGGCTGCGAGATCACGGATGCACTGGCAGCGCATCTTGCGGGGCACTCTGCGTGATGGGTTCTGAATGACGGCATTGAAGGCGGGCGAGTTACTTCTTTCCTGATTCGAGCTTCCTGTGGTGCGTGTCGAGCACGAGGGTGCGGTCTGCGCCGTCGAGGGACCAGAGGCGGTGGCGCACGGTGTCATCCTTCTCGAGGTCGAGGCGCATGACGCGCGGGACGCGCGGGACGACGTGGCCGGATTCTTGGCAGGTGAGGTCGAGTTGCAGTGCGCCCGCGTCGAGTACCTTGATGTTGCCTTCGTACACGCCGCCGCGGTAGGAGATTGCGAGGCAGCGCAGCGCGCCGGTGCCGGTGTGGTGGTAGACGTATGCGTCGAGCAGGTGCAACGGCTCGCCACCCTTGCGGTGAGCCATCACGCGGACGTAGATTCCATCGGCGAAGGGAACCCACTCGACGGTTGATTGGATGTGCGACAGCGCTTCATTTGCCAAGTCGCCTGCGGCGTGGCCCGTGGTTTCCCATGTGTGACCTTGAAGCGATTCAAGGGCCTTCAGACGCTCTGGAAACTTCGGCAGCTTGTCAGCCGGGGGCGGGCTTACCGGTGTCAACGTCGTGGCACGAACACGATCCCACTCGGCAAGCGTCTTGAGGCCGGCGCCGCTGTCCTCGAGCAGCACATCGTGGTATTTGTCCGGCCCGTCGAAGGTCCAGCGCAGGCCCATCTTGCGGTGATCGGAGGTCTGATAGAGGTCGGAGACGCCGGTCGCGGTGTGGCCGTCGAACGTCATGGTGCCATCCCAGAGGCTTTGCCTAAACGGGCCGACGCCGAAGCGGCAGGTTTGCCGGCGCGCGGGGTGCCAGTACACGACCGATAGTTCCCGCCATGGCTCGCCGGCCGCGCTCTCGCCATGGGTCATGACACGAAGGGATCGCCGGCCCGGGCCCCAGTGCCAAGTGTCGAACATGCCCGCGCCGGATTGGACGATCATGCGCCATTCGCCGCCGACCATGCGGGCGAAGCTCGCCATTGGGTTGGCGACCTCTGTGGGCGTGTTCTCTTGCGCCGGCTTGGCGTTCGGGTTTTTGTCGTGTCGCGCGCTGCAGGCGGAGAGCGCGGCGATGAGGGACAGGGCGATTGATGAGTGATGGAGTCGCATGCGTTCGGAACAGCTCATTTTCGGCGGATCCATCGTTTTATCCGAGTAATGAAGCCGAGCTTCGATACCTGCCATTTCCCATCAGCGGTTCGTGTCCACTCTTTCGGAATGCCCTTCAAGGAAAGCGTAGTGCCAGCTCCATGATCCACAAGCTCGACGAGTTCAGGATCGATCCAAATATTTTTTCCACTGCTCTTGATTGACAGGGCAATTGCGTAGTCACGCGAGAGACTACCTATCACGCTTACGCCTGTGAGCGATGGGGTTGTCTCCCCGACTACCTGTGCTTGCGCTCCGGCTATGCAGGCATGCTCGGTCGCTTGAGTCGTTCTTACGATCACGTTGTCGCCAATCGTGAATGCATTGTTACCGCGGTCAAACGCGTCTCGAATCATTTGTTCGCCCATACAAGCGTCATCTTATCACGCATGGAGAGAGCCCAATATCCGAGGCTTCGGACGCCCCTCAACGGCTATTCGAACTTTTCTCTCGAGCGAACGGTGCGCGGATGTCGTAGGAGTGTTCATTACCTCTCAACCTTTGTGGCAGAGGAGAATGCGTGAGTATCTAAGGACACGATCCGGGGAAAAGTTGAATTCTAGGGACAAGCACTAATAATTAATACACAGTCACAATACCCTGAATGAAATTCGACGAACTACATTGACACTGCCTGGCTCGCCTTCTACGAATGGTCGTCCCAGTAATACTGGGGACCGAACTGCCCGCTCACCGGAGCCGAGAAGTATCAAGCGATGATCGACAAGAAGTGCGAATTGGGCTTGCCGATACCGTAAGATCCCTGGGCAGGTAACGAATGCGTTGATCCAAAACAAACCAAATCGACCCCTACGGTGTCGGATCAACCGCGTCCGACTTCTCCGGCAGCCCCGCGAAGCTGCTCTCGCTCTTCGCCGGTTCGCCGACAGGCCGCGCCTTCCGATCGGCCAGGAACAATCCGCGAAGCACCGGGTTCAGCTCCATGAACCGCGCCTGCGGCAGCATCCACACCGTGCGGATCGTCGTGTCCGCCGCCCGGCCGAGCAGTCGCCACGGGTGCGTCATCGCGACCTGCGATGTTTCCTCGGGCGCCGCCACCGTCGCCGGCATCGGCACCATCAACGAATTACCGTGCGTCACGTCGCCGGGTGCGCCGTCCTTCAGCGTCATCACCGCGAGTTCATCCTCTTCGCAATTCGCGACGGGCTTGGCATTCAGCGAAACCGGCTCGCCCGCGGGCTTGTCACTCGCGGGGGTTTCCTTTGCATCCACCGGCTCGATCGGCGTATAGCCGCCGCTCTCTTGCGGCGACACTTCGCGAATCTGATTCGCCGGCAGTGGTTCCTCAAGGTTGTACTGAGCGGCCGTCGTCTCTTCGGGTGAATCGGGGCTGATGGCCACGATCGTCCGCGACGGCGTCTTCACCGGGCTGCGTGCCATGTCCGTGGCATACGGAACCGACCGCTTCGCCCCACTCGCCGGCGTACCGGCGTCCGCCAATGTCGGCTGGATGTCTTCCTCGATGATCTCCTCAGGACCGGGAAGCGCCGCGGACTCATTCGCCGCGACCTTCTCAATCACCACCGGTTCGGGCTGCTCCACCGGCTGTGGCTTCGCCTCGGCGAACGACTTCGTCACGTCCGCCTTCTTCAGCGTCACTTGCTCATCCAGCGTCGGATCCTTCGGCTTGGCGTCGGCACTGTCGACCGGCTCCGACACCACCTGCAATGCATGGGAATACGTGATGCCCAGATTCGTCGCCCGATCCATCGCATCCACGCGGAAGCGAATCTCGTGATTCAGCGCCTCCGCCGGAATCTTGTAGGTGATCGATCCTTCCTTCGCGAGGTTCTTCTGCACCTCGATCGGCTTGCTCTCATCCGCCGAGAAATCCAGCATCGCCGTTACATTCACCGGCGTCTCAATCAGGTGATAATCCTCAGCAGCCCACGACACCGTCACGCTCTGGCCGACGTTGTACCAGGTCTGCTCCGGATCAACCGTCACCTGCACCTCGGGGAGCACCGTATCGACGTGATACACCCGCTCAGGGTGCGCCGTCGCGTGCATGGCTTGTTCCTGACCGGGGCCGACGAAGCGAATGCCGTAGTCGCCGTCATCGGGCGCCTCGAACGCGAAGTACGACTGCTGCCGTCCGAAGAAGCCCGCCTTCTGCCAATGGAAGCCGTTGTTGTCGCTCCACCACACCGCGATCCGCGGCGTCTCCTCCGGCGTGTAGCCCGAGGGCTGGCGAATGAGAACGACCTTCTCTTTGGTGAAGTAATGCAGCGGGTCGCCGGCCTTGGCCTTCGGCTCCGGCGTCAACTCCGCGACCGGCCGCACATACTGCGGCTGATCGAAGGCCCACTCGGGATAGGTGTTCGGCGGGTCAAAGGGCGCCTCAGGGTCGGTCTTGGGTGTGCGATCGGCGACCTTGAACGGCGCGGGGCGTTCACACCCCGTCGCGCAAAGAGCCATGAGAATGAATAGGGGAGACCACGTCCGTGCGGTTGAGAACATCATTCGCTTCCTTGCTGAATGTTCGTACTGCCGACGCATTCTACCGGTTCGTTCGATACTGTGAAGGCACCATGCACCACACCGCGCGAACCATGCGCCCGAAACAGTCCCACGCATATCGTCCCAGCCGATTCCGCCGCTTGATTGCAATCAGTGATATGCCACGAGGGCGTCACGCGAAGTGTCGAACGGCCCGTTGAAACATCTTCAGACCGTTCGTTTCAATACTGTTATCGCGGATGTGCTGCGGGAAGAGGCACGCATCCATGGCCCGCTCGGGGTGCGGCATCAATCCGAGGATGCGACCGGTGCCGTCGATCAGTCCGGCCGCGTTTCCAAT
>CAZSBF010000094.1:0-16315 GCA_964605185.1 uncultured Planctomycetaceae bacterium | reverse complement strand
AGCGGCGGATCCGGCTCCACCCCATCCCACAACGCCCGCACCATCTCCCCCATTGGCAACACATACCGCTGGCAACTGAAGGCCTCATCATCAAAAACGGTGTAATACCCTGCGGCCCAGATCATCCATGCGGCGACGAGAAAAAGAAGGGCGAAGGACCAGCGATCGAAGCGTTTCATGGGGCAATGTCCTACTTCCGCGGGATTCTATCGGGAAGGACTGACTTACTGCGAAACGCAAATGCTCGAGGTGTTTGACTGGAAACAGTAAGTTGAAATCTCGCGTGGGGAATCGAATTGGCTCTAATTGGCTACGAAATCGGCTATCGGGTCACGCTCACGGAAATGCCTACCGCGCCTGCGCCAGCACCGTCGACCGCTCCGCAAACCGCACCGGCGTCCCCACGCGCACGCGCTGCCCCAACTCAAGCGCGTCCCAGTTCGTCAACCGAAAGCACCCGTGCGAGCCCGTCTTCCCGATATTCTCCGGCTCCGGCGTGCCGTGGATGCCGTAGCCATCCAGCGACAGGCCGATCCAGCAGAGCCCCACCGGACACCGCGGGCCGGGCGGGATGAGCAGCTTGCGCTTCACATCCTTTACCTCCGGCCACTTGGCCGGGTCGAAGAGATACTCGGGGTTCTCCTTCACCACTTTGACCTTGCACGCCCCCGACGGCCGCTTGGACTTCTCCTTGGCGATGGAGCAGTGATAGAGCCCGACGACGTTCCTGCCCTTGTTGAGCAGATAGACAATCTTGTCCGAAAAGTCGATCTCAATCGCCGCGGCCCGCGCCGGCGACACCGTGTGCTGCACATTGGGGATGGTCAGCGTGTCGCCGACCTTCAGGCGGTCGAGGTTGATCTTGCGATTGAGCCGCTGGAGCAGATCGCGCGAACAGTGGCCGCGCTCGGCCACAAGCGTGGCGAGCGATGTGTAACCAAGCCGCCCGGCCTTGGATTTTTCGTACCACGTCTTCGGCCACGGGCCGACCTGTCCCTGATCGGAGGACGTGATCGTGTAACTCGTCGTCGAAGGCGCCGAATCGAGGCCGAGCATGGCGCGCGTCGCGTCATCGGGCCGGCCTGTTTCCGCCAGACCCTTCGCGCGTTGGAATGCCCGCAACGCGACGACCGTCTTCTTCGCCAGCCGCCCGTCAATGATGCCCGGCGAAAAGCCCGCACGATCCAGCGCCGCCTGCCACGCGACCGGATCGCCGACGGCAATCTTGTCGTCGGCGGTCTTGGAAACGGCGGCCGTCTCCTTCGCGGGCGCTGCCGGTTTCGCAGCGCGTTGCGGCGGCTTGGCCCACACCGGCGCACCACCAACCAGCGTCACCACGACCATCCATCGAATTGCATAAATCGTGCGCATAGACTGACACCAATCCCCACGTCGGCGTGTAGTCTACTATCGGCAATCAGCGGCGAAAGGGCGCAGGACCGGCCCGGCAACCGGCCACGCCGTATAATCACGCCACGCATGGACGCGCCGCTCACCATCACCATCCTCGGCTCCGGAACCTCCCACGGCGTCCCCATGATCGCCTGCGACTGCCCAGTCTGCACCTCGGCCGACCCGCGTGACAAACGCACGCGCCCAAGCATCCTCATCGAATCCGGCCGCGAAATCCTGCTCGTCGACACCTCGCCCGAGCTTCGCCTGCAATGCATCGCCAACAACGTGCGCCGCGTCGATGCCGTGCTCTATACCCATCATCACATCGATCACCTCGCCGGGCTGGACGACCTTCGCCGCTTCAATTGGATTCAGGGCGTGCCGCTGCCCTGCTACGGCCAGCCCGAGACCCTCGACCGCCTGCGCACGATGTTCGCTTATGCATTTGAAGACGACCCGGAATACCCATCCTCGAAGCCGCAACTCGTGCTGCGAGAAATCAACGGCCCATTCTCGATCGGCGGCACCACCGTCACACCGATCCCCCTGCTGCACGGCATGCTGCCGGTGCTCGGCTTTCGCATCGGGCGATTCGCCTATTGCACGGATGTGAGCGAAATCCCGCGCGACTCATGGAAGCTGTTGCAAGGCCTCGACGTACTGATCCTCGACGCCCTCCGAAAGCGCCCGCACCCAACGCACTTCAATCTTGAACAGGCCATCGATCACGCCCGGCGGATCGGTGCACGCCAGACGTACTTCACGCACATCGCCCACGAGCTTGGCCACGACGAAACAAACCGCGAATTACCAAAGGGAATGGCCCTGGGGCATGACGGGCAGCGGATCGCCGTTTCGTAACTCAACCGCGAGTTTCAACGTCCGCCGCAGACGCCTGCACGGAAAGAAACAACGCCTCTTCATGCTTCGAATAGGTTCGATTGCGACGGCTGACGACGGTTCGAGCGACGGCAAGGGCTTTTTGCGGATCATTGACTTCGACGCCCTTCTCCGTGACCCATGAAAAACTCGGCACAAACTTCGGCGAGAAACCCCCACACACCACATTGCATCCGTAACCGATCACGCACCCCGTGGGCAGCCGCGTGCCGATGGCCGTCTTGGTATGGTCGCCGATGATCGCGCCCACGAACATCTGGCCGGAATTGACATCGAGGCCATTGACCGGCACCGTTACGTTTCCATACGTGTTTTTCAAATCGCTGCCAACCGTATCCGCGCCAAGGTTGACCCATTCGCCGACATAGCTGTGCCCGATGAATCCGTCGTGCTGCTTATTGGAGTATCCGTGGAAAATCGTGCCTTCCACTTCGCCCCCGACCTTGCAAACCATCCCGATGCTGCACGCCGATCGAATCGCCGCGCCGGGCTGGATCGTGCAACCGTCGCCGATGTAAGCCGGGCCGGCAATGACCGCACACGGATGCACCGTCACATTGTCGCCAATCCAGATCGGACCCGACTCAGCATCGAGAACCGCCCCGGGCTTGATCTTCGAGCCGGTGCCGACATGTATCGGATGCTCGGTGATCAGGTGCGCACCAGGATAGATTCGCCCATCCACGCTGAACTGCCGCCCCTGCGATTGCCGCACAATCTCGGCCGCATTCTCATGAATGAGTTGCCACGGATAATCAACAACAAACCCTGCGTCGGCAGGAACTGTCGCATCGCGATGAGACGCAAGCGCCTCGCGCACCTTCGCGGTGTTCATCAGAACATCGACGCCAAGTTGCGCGCCGGTAACACGGTTCACCCGGGCCGCAATCAGCACATCTCCCTGCCAGACCGCCGACTGCGGCGGAATATCTATAGCCTGTCGCAGCAGAAACCGACCGTTCACCCAAAGCTGATCGTCCGTGATGGCCGGCTGATTCACGCGCCGCGTCTGCCGTTCGGCCATGACGTGCGCGAGCGTCTTTCGCACGAAGACGGCCTCGGCGGTGCGATTCATGGCGGTCTCGATCTTCGAAAGAAGATTGTCGAAACCGCAGCGGAGGTTGAACGTCGCCCGCGAATAGGTCAGGGGCAGGAGGTTGGCATAGCCCGCGTCTTCAAAGACCAGGAGTTGCATAAGCGGGAAATAGTAGGCGAGAACGCGGATCGCGGCTATTCCACCACGGCCGCGTCGGTCACTTCAATGCTTTCGCGTACGCCTCGGGATTGAATCCAACGAGGAGCGTCCTGCCGACGCGCAACGTGGGAGCACGAAGGTTTCCTGTGGGGCCGAGAATGTGCTTGAGGAGTTCCGCGTCCGACGGCGGGCATTTCTTCATTTCAAAATGCGTGATCGCCGGGCCGCGCGCGACGATCACCCGTGCCATGGATCGGGCCAGCACCAGCGCCTCGTCCGCCGGGAACCTCCGCTTGTCCGTTCGGACAACCTCCAACGGCGTGATCTTCTTCTTCGCAAGGAACCCCTGCGACTTCTTGCAGGCCTCTCAGCCGCTTCGGTGGTAATACCAATCAACCGCGCTCGCCATCGTGCACCTCGTCTGTGCATGGTAACACGGTATTGGTAATAAAGTGTCACACGCATGAGGCGCAACGGTGCATTTTGGGTATGCTCTTTCAATCTCCGGCAAAGCGCCGGAGTAATTTCAAACACAATTTCGGGAGCAGATCAATGAAGCAGAAGTGGATGATCATCAGCGGATCGTTTGCCGTGGTCTTGGGCGTCAGCCTGTGGGCATCGGCAGAGCCGAAGTCGTCGGGAAGTGCAAAAGCGTTCAAGCCGGTCATGAAGACCGAACACCTCATGCACGGCCAGAAGAAACTGATGGACGACATCAAGACCGCCATCGGCGAAAAGGACTGGAAGGCCGGACAGACGGCGGCATGGGTCCTCGCCGAGTTGGCCAACGTAAATCACTATCAACGCGACGACGCCACCTATCAGGGATTTGCCGACACGATGTCGAATCAATGCGTGGAACTCGCGGCGAAGCTGTCAAAGAAGGATGAGAAGGGCGCGAAGGACGCCGCGAATGCCATCGGCAAGACCTGCGGCGCATGCCACGATCAATTCGAAAAGAAATAAATAACAGAAAACGCTAAGCGATAGGGTTTGAGAACGGTGCGGGCGTCAGTTCGATTCGCTGACGAATTCCGTCAGTTCGGAATCCGTGACCGGAACGAAGACGCCGCCGGTGGCGCGGGCGATCGTCGAGAGATCCTGCTGCGCCGCCGGGCCGAGGGCGATGACGTGCGTGATGGCACCGGTCTGCTCGGCGCTTTGCGTCAACTGCTCCAATTGGGCAGCGTCGAGCGGCTTGGCCACAACCAGAAATACCTGATCGGCGTACCAATTCGCCGCGACGGAAAGCGACTGGACAAAGTCCGTCCGTTCATCCGGCAACTGCGGAGAAAGTCGCGTCTCAGCGCCATCCAACACGGGCGTGCGCTCGGCAACATCCAGCAGTGTGAACCGAGATCGCATCTCTGGCTTCACGATGCCGAACCGTCGATCCGCCAGTGCCAATGCCTGGCCCACCGAATTCGTCAGCGAAGATAGCTGTGCCAGGTACGGAGCCATGGCCGGGTCGCTGTCCACAACGAACGCCACCACGCTGCCTTCGACGGGCACGCCGAAGTAGGTCGGGTTGCCGGCGGCGTTCAAATGCGCCGACTTCGCCAAACCCGACTTGTCTCCATGCAGGATCGACGGCCGCTGCGAGGCTTGGTCGGCGATCTGCAAAGGAGAATGGGCACCGCCGCTGAACAGGGCGTGCGCCAGATAGCCGCCGCCCGAAAGCAGCAGCACCAGACCGGCCGCGATCAAATTCCGCTTGCCGGCAAACGTTCGCCATCCGGCGCTGCGAGGGTGAGTCGCGCCGGCGGCGGAAGATACATATCGAGCGGGGGAAGCAGCACTGACCAGTGGAGGATGCGCCGGGCGCGCCGAGGGGCGCACAGCAGGCTGCGGAGCTGCCGGCACGCGCATGTACGCGCGACAATGCTGGCATCGACAGCCAACTCCACGAAATGCATCATCAAGATGCAGTTCGCGCGAGCAATGTCCACATTTGTACCGCAGCGGCATGAAGACCGCTCCCACGAAAGGCAAATCCACCAATAGATCGCCTGTGGCGTTTACAGGTGCTTCATGTCAGACCGGCCGGCATACAGCGGATATGCGATTCACTGTGCCGCGAGAATGGAATCATTCCGGCTGACAACGAGGCCGCCACACTTGATCTTAGCCTTCTACTGACCAAATATACATGAATCGTGGCTGCCGTGTCCAGAAAGAAGGCAGGGTTACGTTGAAAAGATTGATCGCCTGGGGGGTACCACCCGGCCCGGAAGCGTAGATATTGGGCGTCCAATCCAGGGGCCGGTGATACATCACCACATTGGCAGCCTTGATTCCAGCCTTGTTTTTCGCTGATTCAATCGCCTCGTTCATCGTCCCGATTCGGTCAATCAGGCCGTTTTCCAGGGCCTGCTCCGCCGTATAAACCCTTCCATCCGCTAGCTTTAGGATGTTTTCGCGAGTCAACTTCGGCCGACCGGCCTGTACCACCCCTACGAATTGTGAATAGAACCCATCCACAAGACCCTGAAAGATCTCCCGTTCGTCAGCCCGCATCGGCCGGAATGGAGACCCCGAGTCCTTAAAGGCCCCTGATTTTATTGCATCTGCACTAAGACCCACCATGTTGATCAGACGCGAAAAATCCATCATCTGCATAATCACACCAATGGACCCGGTCACGCTGGTCCGCTGGGCCATGATTTCGTCCGAAGCACAGGCCATGTAATAGGCCCCACTCGCCGCAACATCCTGGAAATACGCGATGACCGGTTTGCCTGTCTTTTTCCTAAATTCCAGTACCTCCTGATACAGCGAGTCGCTCGCCGTCACACTTCCCCCGGGCGAGTTAATTCGCAACACGACGGCCTTGACCCGCCGATCCTTCGCCGCGACAGCAAGCTTCTCAACCGTGAAGCTCACCGGATGCTCGCCCTCGGTGAACAGCCCCGGCATGTGCGCATTCATCAGTATGCCGGACACATCAATCACTGCGATGCGATCCGACACAAACCCCGAAGCCGGCGTTACGACTTCCTCTTCAACCGTCAGATCACGAGGTAGCGCGGTAATCTTGAAGCTACCGGTCGGGTTGCACCCCGTGGCCACGATCAGAAACAAACCGGTCAACACACGACGAAGGTCAGTCAGCACGAGTTTCTCCCGTTGGAACTTGGTCAAATCAATACGGGCTCATCATAGCCCCTACTCTAAGAATCGACGGATTAATCCTGCCGGCAGAAGGCCTAAGCGATTTACCACGCCTGCCTTTCCCCCGACGGCCCCCATCCGATACGATTCCCGACTCGGAGCATCGCCATGCCGGAATTCATCCAAAAGAGCATCGCCCAGTCCGTGGCCACGGTCACCCTGGCTCGCCCCGACCTGCACAACGCCTTCAACGACGACATGATGCGGGAGATCGCCGACACCTTCGCCTCCCTGGCGATTTCCCCCGACGTCCGCGTCATCGTGCTGGCCGCCGAAGGCAAGAGCTTTTGCGCCGGAGCCGACGTGAACTGGATGAAGCGAATGGTCGGTTATTCGTTTGACGAAAACGTGGCCGACGCGAACGTACTCGCCCGAATGCTCCGCGCCATTCGCGAGTGTCCCAAACCGGTGATTGCCCGCGTCCATGGCGCTGCCTACGGTGGCGGCGTCGGCCTCGTCGCCGCCTGCGACATGGCCGTCGCATCTGAGAACGCGACATTTTCACTCAGCGAAGTCAAACTCGGCATCGTCCCCGCCGTCATCTCACCGTTCGTACTGGAAAAAATCGGCCCCAGCGCCGCCCGCCGCTACGGCCTCACCGCAGAGCGCTTCGACGCAGCCGAAGCGCGGCGCATCGGCCTCATCAGCGACGTGGTCGATCATCCCGACAAACTCGATGCATGGGTCGCCAAGGTCGCCGACCACTTGATCGCCAACGGCCCCGCCGCCATTGCCGCGTGCAAACAAATCCTCAGCCACGTCGCCGGACAGACGTGGGACGACGTCCAGTCCTACACGACGCAGCAGATCGCGCGTATCCGCGTATCCCCGGAAGGACAGGAAGGACTGAAGGCGTTTCTGGAAAAGCGGAAGGCGAATTGGACGGGATAAGAGGCGCATCATTGTTCAAAAAAGTTCTCATCGCCAACCGCGGCGAAATCGCCGTGCGAATCGCCCAGACTTTGCAACAGATGGGCATTACGGCCGTCGCCGTCTACTCCGACGCCGACCGTCGCGCCCTTCATGTGCAAGTGGCGGATGAGGCCTATCCCCTGCCCGGCAACACCTCGGCCGAGACCTATCTTCGCTACGACAAGATCATTGCCCTCGCCGAAGAGCTCGGCGTCGACGCCATTCACCCCGGTTACGGATTCCTCTCCGAGAATGAAGACTTCGCGACAGCTTGCGCCGATGCTCGCATCACCTTTATCGGCCCCTCGCCCGATGTCATCCGCGATATGGGCGACAAGATCATCGCCAAGGAAAAGTTCGTCGCCGCCGGTGTGCCCGTCGTCCCCGGCTGGAGCGGCGACGCCACCATCGGCATCGATGCACTCAAGAAGGAAGCGGCGAAGATCGGCTACCCCGTCCTCATCAAGGCCGCAGCCGGCGGCGGTGGCAAGGGCATGCGCGTCGTGCAGGCCGAAAAAGACCTCGCCACCTCCATCGAGGCCGCCCAACGCGAGGCCAATGCAGCTTTCGGCGACGGCCGCGTCTTCATGGAAAAGTACATCACGCGACCGCGCCACGTGGAATTCCAGATCTTCGGCGACTCACACGGCAATGTCGTGCATTTGTTCGAGCGCGAGTGCTCAATCCAGCGCCGCCATCAAAAAATCATCGAGGAGTCACCCTCCCCCGCACTCACGCCGGAGCTTCGCGCCAAGATGGGCGAAGCCGCCGTCCGTGCAGCCAAGGCCATCGGTTACACGAACGCCGGCACGGTTGAATTCATGGTCGATGCCGAAGGACACTTCTATTTTCTCGAGGTGAACACACGCCTGCAGGTCGAACACCCCGTCACCGAGATGATCACCCATCACGACCTCGTGCGGGCGCAATTGATCGTCGCCGCCGGTGGAAAGTTGCCCTTCACACAGTCCGATTTGCAACAGCACGGCCACGCCCTTGAATGTCGTATCTATGCAGAGGATGCCTCGCGCGGCTTCCTGCCTTCTATTGGAACGCTGGAGCATTACGTCCCCCCCGCCGGCCCTAACATCCGCGTCGACAGCGGCGTCACCGAAGGCTCGCAGGTCACGGTCTATTACGACCCGATGCTCGCCAAGCTCATCGTGTGGGGCCGCAACCGCGATGATGCCATTGCCCGAATGGACTGGGCCCTCGCGCGATACGTCGTCATGGGCGTCACAACGAACATTGAGTTTCTTCGCACGGTGCTGAACCACGCCGAATTCCGCGCGGGACGTCTACACACGCAGTTTCTGGATGAACACAAGGTCGCCGCGGCTTCCAGCGAGCGAGTTCCCGACGAAGCCCTCATCGCCGCGGCGCTGGCCGGTCGAAATGGCGTCGCGTCCACCCACGCAGCAAGTACAAATGACCGCCTCAGCTCGCCCATCGGCCCCTGGCAATCCGCGTCCGGCTGGAGGGCCTTCTGATGACCAAGCTGCACGTCAAGCCCGACGGCGCGAGCGACCCCGTGGAGATCGCCGTCGTCCGCACCGATGCTCGGGACCACGATTGCTATCAGATCACCCTCGCCGACCGACAGGCTCATGCCGAGATCGAAACAACCGGGCCCGGCGCAGGCTGGCTCCGCGTTCAGGGTCGCGTGCTGCCGTTTCGCATCATGAAGAAGGACAACGTGCTCTCGGTCTGGATCGCGGGCAAAACGCACAAACTCGAACTCATCGATCGCACCGCCCGCCGCAGCACCGGCAGCACCGCCGCGGCGAAGCAATCACACCTGCAGGCCCCGATGCCCGGCACCGTGCTCAAGATCAACGCCGCGCCCGGTGCGACTTTCGAGGCCCACGCCCCGCTTGTCGTCATGGAATCCATGAAGATGGAGATGACGCTCTCCGCCCCGCACGCCGGGAAGGTGAAAGACGTCCGCTGCAAACCGGGACAACTCGTCGAGATGGGCGCGGTGCTCGTCACCTTCGCGGAGGACGGCCATGGCGGCGCTGCCTGAGAAAGTCACCATCATCGAAGTCGGCCCCCGCGACGGCCTGCAGAACGAAAAAGAGAGCATCCCCACCGCAACGAAAATCGCCTTCATCGGCAAACTCATGGAGGCCGGTCTAAAGCACATTGAAGCCACGTCCTTCGTCAGCCCCAAGGCCGTGCCGCAGCTTGCCGACGCTATGGAAGTCGTGCGAGGTTTGCCCGCCGCGCCGGGCGTGACATTCTCCGCCCTCGCCCCCAACGAAAAAGGTCTCGATCGCGCCATCGAGTCGGGCATCCGCCGCATCGCCGTCTTCACCGCGGCGTCGGAGAGCTTCACCAAAAAAAACATCAACATGACCATCGCCGAGTCGCTCGCCGTCTTCGCCCCGGTCGTGTCAAAGGCGCTCGCGGCGGGCCTCTCCGTTCGCGGCTACGTCTCAACGAGCTTCGTTTGCCCATACGAAGCTGATATTGCCAAAGAAAAAGTGCTCGACGTCTCACAGCGACTGCTCGACATGGGTGTGGACGAAGTCGCCATCAGCGACACCATCGGGGCGGCGGCGCCGAAGGACGTAATCGACACGGTGGGGTTTCTCCTGCAACGCATCCCACGCGAAAAAATCGCCCTGCACTTCCACGACACCTACGGCACCGCCCTTGCCAACGTACTCGCGGGTTTGCAACTCGGCATCAGTACCTTCGACGCTTCCGCCGGCGGCCTCGGTGGCTGCCCCTATGCCCCGGGGGCATCCGGCAACCTCGCGACCGAAGACTTGGTTTACATGCTGGAGCGAATGAACATCACGACAGGCGTGAACCTCGACAAACTGGTCGAAGCATCGAGCGTCATCGCGAAACATCTGAATCGCCGCCTGCCAAGCCGACAATGGCAGCGGCTGAATCGCGCCTAGCTGGTGTACGCCCGAAGAGTCTTCTCAAAATAGCCAACGCTGGAACTCAAACCGCCCGGTCGGTTCCTCGTCAGCCACAGTCGTCGATGAGTCGCGATAATCTCTTTCAAGTCAATCGCTAAATCGCGGGCGAGTTTCTTTTGCTTTGCAATTTCTCGCATGAACGCCAATTCCCCCCGACGGCATGCGTGATCGAGCACACTCAGCGTCGCCGCTAATTCATGTGCGGCAGGGTCCGCTGTGCGCGCCTTCTTCAACACGCTCGCAATCGTCCGCCTCATCGCCGCAATGCGTTTCGCCGTCAGCCCCTTGAACTTCGGAATATCCTCCAACGGCGTATCCATCATCGAGAATAGAACCGTCCGATTCTTGATCGAGATGCCCGACGCCTCATGCACGCGCCCCGCCTCCAGCCAAAGCGGGCCCAGCGGGCTCTTCGCATCCCCGAAAAAGTGCCGGCTCACCTCGCGCCCAACATCAACCCCCTCATTGCTCGCCGCACACCAACTCACCGCCGCGCCATAAAGCATCGGGCCGTAGCTCACCGGTTGATACTGTCGATGCCCGAAGTCGCCCCAATCGGTGATGAGATACCCCGTCGCCCCATGTTTTCGCCCCGCTCGCGCCGCGTTGGGCAGATTCTCCATCGCATTCGTCGTGCGTCCTGCAAAGCTGCACCAGCTCGACGTGCCCGGGCAAACATAAAATTCCAACCCGCAGCGCTTCAACTCGCTGCATTGCTTCATGAACGGATGATCGGCCTCATACCCCCAGACCAGCGGGATCACATCGCGCGGCAGATGTCGGATCAATGTCGGATGCTGATGAATGATGTCACTCCAGAACATCATCCGCCGCCCGCGCTGCCGCACGGCCTTGTGCAGCTTCAGCAAATAGTCGAGATACACCCGCCCCACGCCGCGGCGCTTGCACTCCGCCGCGCTTCGCCCCTGCCCCAACTCAAACGTCTCATCGCATCCGACGTTGAACAATCTGCTGCGAAAGTTCGGGAGCAACTGGTCGTACAACTCCGTCACGAGTCGAAGCGATCGCGGATCAAGCGGGCACAACGTCGTCGCATAATCCCGCGTCGTCCCCCATGGCGACGTCCACGGCCCGGTCGTCTCCGCGAGCTGCCGATACGGCTCATGCTTGAGCCATCGCTCCATGTGCCCGAACGAGTTCTGATTCGGCACCAGCTCCACGCCCCGCGCCGCGCAATACGCATCCAGCGCCCGCACCTGCCCCGCCGTCATCGGCGAACACCCGCGCCACACCCTCTCATGGCCGCGATAGGCAAACGTATGCTCGGTATAAAGCTGCACCTGATTGATGCGAAGCCGCGCCAAGTCGTCCACCAACCGCCGCAGCGTGGCCATCGTCGGCACCTTGTCACGGCTGATGTCCAGCATCACCCCGCGCACGGCGAAGTCGGGCCAATCTTCGATCTCCACCGCCGGAATCGCCTTCCAGCCTGACGCGCAAAGCTGACTAATCACCTGTCTGCCGTATCGCTCCCCCGCCTCGCCACCCGCATCGAGGCGCACGCCATCTGCCCCGAGTCGCAATCGAAACCACTGCGCGCCGCGCGCACTCGTCACACGCCGAACCACGGGCGAGCGCAATCGCCGCGCATCCATCGTTCCGCGCAATCGCCGAATCCGCCGCGGACGCGGGAAGATCACGGAACAAACATCATCAATGGAATCGTCTCGTCGCATCGCCGCGAAAGTGTATCACGGCGTCGGCACGGTTTTTTCCGCGGGGTCGCCCGCCATCCGCACACTCGGCACCGGCTCGTAACACGCCACCCGCGCGTTGCACCCGCGAAGCCCCGGATGCCAGTCGGCCGCGAGCAGAGCATAGTCACCGTTAGTCTCGTCAAAAATCTGCCGCAACAGCTTGAGATCGTGCGGCTCATGCTGAAGCACGCCGTCGCGCACGACAAACGTCGTATCCACCCCACGGGCGATCAGCGTGATCTGCGCCTCATACCCCTCGCCAATTTGTCGATGAACAACGGTGACGCGCCGGCCGATCTTGGTCGTAAAGTCGCCCGTCGTCTCCCCACGGACGCGGCGCGACTCCACCATCGCCCGCACGAATGCATCAAGTATCGCCGCCTGCTTCACCGCAGCGCCGTCCTCCGAGGCTCCCTCTTGCGATGCAAACCCGCTCACCTCAAACGCGAGCGCCCGTTGAACCCCCGCGTTCGACTCCGTCGTCTGCGACCCCGCCGGCCGATCAATCCGAACCGTGTACTCCGCGCTCGATTCACGAACCTCCGCCGTCCGATTGCCCCCGCAACCGGCCAACGCCACCACCCACGGCAACCCCGCACAACAGATTTGTCGCCAACGATGATGCATGTCTGTTCGTCCCTTACGAGTTCGCCCCCACAGAAATACGCGCGTTCCAATCCCGTCGATCCGCAATCTTAACACCGAGCCGTGCGCAACACCACACACTCCGCCATGCATAGACACACACCAAAGTGCTATTCAATTCGCAGCGAAATCGCTGCGCTGCGCCTTTTTACTTGAATCGCGCAGCCCTATGCTTAACATAACAATCCCTACGGCGAGCCTCGCGCCGCAACATCTTCCGTCTCCCGGAAGGACACATATATGTTCACCAGCGCAGATTCCACGACGCCCCCCGTCAAGCCGAGCGCCCGCCGCACGCCCAAATACCTGAGTTACATCGTCGCCGCGCTGCTCATCCCGCTCTCCGGCTGCGACGCCCTTCTCGCACTCCTCGGCGGCGTCGACTCGCCTCCAGACTCAACAGCGCCCTCCTCGATCGCGCTCTCCCTGCTCGCCTCCGGCTTCACCGCCCCCGTCGGACTCGTCCCCTCGCCCGACAACACCGGCCGCCTGTTCGTCGTCGATCAGGTCGGTAAGGTCTTCATCATCGACTCAACCGCCACCGTCCTGCCGACGCCATTCCTCGATGTAAGCTCCAAAATGGTCGCCATCGGCATCGACTTCGGCGGCGGCCTCATCTTTGATGAGCGCGGCCTACTCAGCATCGCCTTCCATCCGAGCTTCGCCACGAACGGAAAGTTCTACGTCTTCTACACCGCGCCCCGCAGCGCGAGTCAGCCCGCCGACTTCAACGCCGAGTCTCACATCTCCGAATTCCAAGTCTCCGCCGCCGATCCCAACGTCGCCGACCCGGACAGCGAGCGACTCCTCCTCACCATCGGCAAACCCCAGTTCAACCACAACGGCGGACAACTCGCCTTCGGCCGCGACGGATTCCTCTACATCGGTGTCGGCGACGGTGGCAATGCCAACGACGAAGGCACCGGCCACAACCCCGACACCGGCAACGGACAGGATCCATCCACGCACCTCGGCAAGATCCTGCGCATCGACGTGAACTCGGGCAGCCCCTATGCCTCCCCGCCGGACAATCCCTTCGTCGCCAACGCATCATTCAAGCCTGAAATCTACGCACTCGGCATGCGCAACCCATGGCGCTTCTCCTTCGACAAGGGCGGCACCGGCCGGCTCTTCGTCGCCGACGTCGGGCAGGACCTCTACGAAGAGCTGAACATCGTCACCACGGGCGGCAACTACGGCTGGCGCATTCGCGAAGCCATGCACTGCTTCGATCCGGCCAACACCAACACACCGCCGGCCTCATGCGCAACGACCGATGCCCAGGGCCAGCCGCTCATCGATCCGATTCTCGAATACCCGCACTCACCGGCCCCTGGCCAACCCGGCGGAATCGCCATCGTCGGAGGATTTGTCTATCGCGGCTCGGCCATCCCCGACCTCGTCGGCCACTATGTCTTCGGTGATTGGAGCACGAACTTTGTGATCGCCGACGGCTCGCTCTTTGTCGCCAGTGAAGCAACCGACGGCATGTGGAGTTTCAAGCCCCTGTCGATTGCCGGCCAACTCGACGGACGGCTGCACCAATTCATCCCGGCATTCGGACAGGATGCCGATGGCGAGCTGTACGTCTGCGCGTCGGAGAGCGTCGGCCCGACCGGCACGACGGGCAAGGTCTACAAGATCGTCCCCGCGCCATGAGGCCGGCTAGCCCCGGATCGCCCGAACCGCATTTGCATCCAATTCGCTGAGCCGCGCGACGACATGATCGGCGCCCGACAATCGTTCGCGCGGGTGCGAACTGGTCAGCGCGATGCACTTCATTCCCGCGCGATGCGCCGCCTCGATGCCGACCGGGGCATCTTCGATCACCACGCAATCGGCGGGCGACAAGCGCAACCGCTCGGCCGCAATCTGAAACACCTGCGGGTCGGGCTTGCCACGCTGGACGTCCATGCCGGTGACGATGGCCGAAATCAGCGGCGTCAGTCCCATCTCCTCGCAGACCAGCGTCACATTCTCCGGCGGGCCGGAGGAGCCGACGGCAAAGCGAAAACCCGACGCATGGAGCGACTTCACCAACTCCTTCGCACCCGGCATCACGGGCACATGGCCGCGGATAAGGTCGCGATAGAGGGACTCCTTCCGGGCATCGAGCCGGGCAATCTCTCCCGCATCAGTGATGCCGAAGGTGTGCGTGATGATTTCGCTGCTGCGCTGGCCGAAGCTGTGGGCGAATTGCTCGGCGGTGATTTCGCGCCCCATCTCGCGGGCGAGGAGCTGCCAGCTTTGCAAATGAGCAGGCCCGCTGTCGACCAGCACGCCGTCCATATCGAAGATGACACCAAAGTGGCTCATGGCTGCGCAGAAAAAAGGCGTCGCACCCGGAGGCCGACGCCTTGATGGTTCATAGTCGCTAAAACGTCAGGCCGCCTTGGCCGCGTTCTTGCGGGCCAGGTCGACGAGCATGTCAAAGGCCGTCGGGTCGGCGATGGCGATCTCGCTGAGCATCTTGCGGTTGAGATCGCAGAGGGCGTTCTTCAACCCGCGGATGAACTTGTTGTACGGGAGACCGCGCGCCCGGCAGGCCGCCGTGATGCGCGTGATCCAGAGCGTGCGGAAGTCACGCTTTCGGGCGCGACGATCGCGATAGGCATAGACGCCGGCGCGAACGACGGTGTCGCGGGCCGAGACAAGCAGCTTGCTCCGCGCTCCGTAATAGCCCTTCGCGGCCTTGAGCACGCGGCGGACTTTTTTCTTGTGGGCAACATGACCTGAAGTACGTGGCATGACTTACGTCTCCGTCAATTCTTTCTCTTACTTGAGCAGGGCGCGAACGATCTTGGCGCTCAGCGGGGCGTTGTCGAGGATGGACTTCATCCGGAGGCCGCGCGAGCGGTTGCCGCTCTTGTGGCTCATGAGGTGGCCGGAGCCGCCCTTCTTGTATTTGACCTTGCCGTTGGCGGATACCTTGAACCGCTTGGCAATTCCCTTGTGCCGCTTCATTTTTGGCATGACGACGCTCCCGGTCGAATGGTCATTTTGGAATAGCGAGCCGCGTAGTTTAGGGGATGGCCGGTTGGCTTGCAAATGGGGAGGATTAGACGTGGTTCTAGCGGGTCGGCCGGGGTTGGCATGGTTCTAACCATCGGTGGCTTGGGGGGTTAGGGCGGGGGTGGGGACCAAGGAACAGGGAACTGGGAACAGGAACACACTGCGGCATAGAGGCACTAAGGCACTGAGGCACGGAGGCACGGAGGAGGGGAAGTCGAATCTCAAACGTGCAAGAAAAAAACTGACACAACGTGATAGAAGCTGACACGGTTGGAATTTGGGGTGATTTGTGCAAAAAAAAGTACCCCCGCAAAAAAGCGCAAAAAACCGTTTTACCGCGTGCAAAAGCGCACAAAGGGATTGTGCGGGAGGCACAAAGGCACTGAGGCACAGAGGCACAAAGGGATTGGGTAGACGTGACGATGGCTCTA
>CAZSBF010000093.1:0-16450 GCA_964605185.1 uncultured Planctomycetaceae bacterium | reverse complement strand
GTCAGTGACAATTTTTTGCCAGCGGTTGACGAAGTTGCCGAGCGTTGCGATTAACTCGGAGTTGTTTCGCTCCACGAAGTCGTCAAAGCTCCAGCTCGTTCGCTGCGACTCGGGGGCGTTGATGGTGAGATAGTATCGCAGCGGGTCGGGGTCAAAGCCGTTGAGATAGTCTTCGATCCACACGGCTGTGCCGCGGGACTTGCTGATCTTTTCTTCTTCCTTGCCGGGGAACTTGATGTTCAGGAAGGCATTGGCGACGACGTTGTAGGGCAATTGGTAATAGCCCGTGCCCTTTGGCCCGGTGTAGGTGCTGCCGCGTTTTTGCACTTCCTCGGTCGTGAACTGCGTGCCCATGAGCATGGCGGGCCAGATGAGGGCGTGGAAGACGATGTTGTCCTCGCCGATGAAGTGGACGATCTTGCAGTCGGGGTTCTGCCACCAGTCGCGATATTTTTCGGCGTCGCCATCGCGCTGTCTGCACAACTCTGCGGTGAAGCTGACGTAGCCGATGGGGGCGTCAAACCAGACATAGAGCACTTTGCCCGCCGCGTCCGGGTCATCGAGCGGAACGGGCACGCCCCACGTCAGGTCGCGGGTCATGGCTCGTTCGGGCAGGCCGGTCTTGATTGAGCCGAGCGAGAAGTTCGTGACGATGGGCCGCCAGTCGAGCGACGTCAGGCTGAACCAGTCGGCGAGCATGCCCTGGAACTTGTCGAGCTGGAGATACCAGTGCGTTGTGGTTCGCGTTTCGGGGCGCGAGCCGGTGATGACGCTGACGGGGTCGATGAGTTTGAGTGCGTCGATGCTGTTGCCGCACTGCTCGCACTGGTCGCCGAGGGCTGAGGGGTTGTTGCAGGGCGTGCCGTCGGGCAGTTTGTGATAGCAGCGGCCGGTGACGAAGCGGTCGGGGAGGAATTGCTGCGCCTGGGCATCGTAGAGCTGGTCGGTGGTGCGCTTCACGAAGTGGCCGTTGCCGTGAATCGTCTTAAAAAAATCCTGGCTGATGCGATTGTGGGTTTCGACGAAGGCGGGTTGGTGCGTGCCGCCGTAGATGTCGAAGCGGATGCCGAGACCGGCGAAGTCGGCGGCCTGCCGCGCGTTGTAGCGGGCCGAGAGTTCGGCGGGCGTCGTGTTTTCCTTGCGGGAAGAGATTTCGATGGCCACGCCGTTGTCATCGCTGCCGCAGATGAAGCGCACGTCGTCGCCATTGGAGCGGAGGTAGCGGACGAAGATGTCGGCAGGCAGATACGCGCCGGCGATGTGGCCGACGTGGAGGCGGCCGTTGGAGTAAGGGAGCGCGGCGGTGACGAGGTATTTGCGGTTCATTGGATGTGGAGTTTATACGACGATGCTTGCCAGTTGTGAAGCCCGGCTGAAGCCGGCTGGAAGTTCGCGCGGGCTTGTGAACCACCAACTGAAGTTGGTGGCAAGGGCTGGCCGGCTGAAGACCGGCCTTCCACATCGAGCGCAAACGATTGATTGAGAATCTGTATTGGTTGGCGGCTTACTTAAGCGCACCCAAGCGGGCGCGGCTCTGAAGTGGTCCGCCGGCCGGAACCTATAGGGCAGTGATCCATGAGGTTAGGTCGTGAATGAAGGGGACTGGATCGGGCTCGAATTCGAGCGTGTGGTGGGCGTCGGGATAGTCGGTGACTTTGACGGATGCAATGGGAAGATTGCGCAGCCAGGCGCGGGTGGGGTCGTTGTGGATCACGCGGTCGTGGCCGGCGAGCATCAGGTGGATGGGGTGGCTGTAGCCGGAAGTTTTGAAGCGGGCGACGATTCGATCCATGCGGCGCGTGGCGAGAAGGAAGCGGGCCGTGACCTGGCGAAGCATCAGCGGGTCGTTGTTGACGAATCGGATGCGCTCAGGGTTGGCGGTGAAGAACTCGGGGGAGTTCAGCGGGATGTCGAAGATGCGGTCGGGGTCGTTGAGCAGCGAAAGGCCGACGCGGAACTTCTCGGCGGTCGAGAGGTCGACGCGCGGGAAGAGACCCGGGGCGATGAGGGAGAGCGAGGCGATTTTCCGCGGATGGTGCGATGCGAGGCAGACCGCGAGCTTGCCGCCCCAACTCACGCCGACGACGTGGGCGGATGATTGGTGCGTTTCGACAAGCAAAGCGTTGAGTGCATCGGATGCATCGTCGACGGCGCGTTCGACGGATTCGACGTGGCCGCGGTCGCGCTGATTCATCCCGCTGCCTCGGCGGTCGGGGAGCAGGACGGTGAAGCCGGCGTCTCCGAGTTTTGAGGCAGAAGCTTCGTACCAGCCGCCGTGAGACTGGATTCCATGAAAGTAGAGGACTGCGCCGCGCGGGTTCGGCGGCCGCCACCAACGGACGCGGGGGTGGTAGCCATCGGAGAGGCGGATGGTGTCGGTGGCGGGTCGGGACATTCTGGTGAGACTATAGGCACACGGGGAAGAAGCAAGCGGGGACGTACGGCTCGCACATCAGAGATCCTTCCATAGTTCGAAGAACTCAGGGAATGTCTTGCTCACGCACGCCGGGTCTTTGATGACGATGCCATCGGTTCGAAGGCCCGCGAGGGCGAAGCTCATGGCCATGCGGTGGTCGTCATAGGTTTCGATGATCGCTCCCACCGGCGGACGCGTCGGGCGGATTCGGATGGAGTCGGCCGTGACTTCGGTTTCGACGCCGATGCGCGACAATTCGCGCGAGAGTGCAAAGAGGCGATCGGTTTCTTTCACGCGCAGGTTTCCGACGTTGCGAATCTCGGTGGGGCCGTCGGCAAAAGCGGCGAGCACGGCGAGGGTCTGCGCGGTGTCGGGCATGTCGCCGAGGTCGACGGAGACGCCGCGAAGTCGGCCATCGGCCGGGCCGCGCACGGTGGTGTGGCGGTCGCTCTGCTCGATGGTGCACCCCATCTGCGCCAGGATGTTGACGAATCCGATGTCGCCCTGCGAGCTGGACTTGCCGAGGCCGTCAATGGTGACACGTCCGCCGGTCAGGGCGGCGGCGGCGAGAAAGTAAGACGCGGCGGAGGCGTCGGGTTCGATGGCGTAGTCGCGCGGTTTGTAATGCTGCGGCGCGGGGACGATGAAACTGGTCATCGCATCGTCGATGATCTCGACACCGAAGGCCCGCATGACGTCGAGCGTCATACGAACATACGGTGCGCTGGTCATGCCGCCGTCCACGCGGATCATCACGTCATTGGCGGCGCGCGGCGCGGCGAGCAATACCGCCGAGATGAACTGACTCGAAATCGGGCGCGTCAAGACGACTTGGCCGCCACGGAGTCCCTTGCCGAAGACGGCGATCGGGCAATGGCCGTCGGTGGAATCGTATTGGATGGCCGCCCCGAGGTCGCGCAGGGCGTTGACGAGATCGGCGATGGGCCGCTCGCGCATGCGCGGCGAGCCGTCGAGTCGGAATTCGCCGACGGATGCCGCACACGCGGCCGTGAGAAACCGGATCACGGTGCCGGCGTTTCCGCAGTCGAGTTCGGCATCGCTGTTCGGGAAGAAACCGCCCACGCCGTTGACCGTGGCCTTTCGCCGGGCCACATCCACTTCGACGTGTATACCGAGCATCAGCAGCGCGTCCACCATAAGCCGCGTGTCATCGGCGATGAGGATGTCGGACAGTGTGGAGGTGCCCCGCGCCAGGGCCGCGACAAGCAGGGCGCGATTGGTCAGCGACTTGCTTCCGGGCAGGCAGACGGTCCGGTCGATGGGCCGGGATATCGGGCGTATTTCGATCTCAGGGGGGTACTGCATGGAGGCCATGGTAGCACGGGATTGCAAGTCACAGTGGCACAAACGACGGGAAGCACAGGGGGTGCAGGGCAGCTTGATTCGGACCTTTGCGGGGCTACGATCCTAGTAGGGCAAGGGGCTCCACCACGTCCTACCGGGTGGAGCGAAGTCACCACGATGGCTGCCATGAGTGAGCAATCAACCCATTCGAGCGATCCGCACGGAGTGTCGAGGTCTGCGCCCGCATGGCGCTGGATCGGTGTCGCAGCGGCGGTGATCATCATCGGCGGTGTCATCACTGCATGGCGGATGAATGAGGCGATGTTCGCGGCACCGGCGGTGCGAGTGCTGGCGGTGTTGATTGTCGTCATAGCCATCGCCTTCGCGTGTTCGATGTGGGGTGTCGATTCGTTGGCGCGGCGCGTGAATCAGTTGCGAGAGTCAGTCGAGCGACTGGAGGCCAAACATGCCGAGCATGTGCGGTCACTCTCCGACATTTCCGTGCAACCGACGGTCACCGAGGACGTCGGATCGGACACGCTTCCATTCAAAACCGATGGTCCGACGGCGGCGCAGTGGCAGGAGCTGGTAACCGAGGTTGAGGCGCTTCGGGCCCGGCTGGACCACTCGCCCGCGGCGCCGGCCGGTCGGGCGGGGCCGAATCTCGATGATCTTGAAGAATCCCTTGAGCGCGTGGATGAATTGCTCTCGGAGGGAGAGTTTCACAAGGCCGGGGAATTGGCGACGACGCTGCGAAGTCGATACGGGACGGACAACCGGGTGGCCATGCTCTCGAATCGCATTGAGTCGGCCCGGCGGCTGCGGGAATCGCGGGATCTGGCGGAGATTTCGCAGGAAGTGGCCGACCTGGTCAGCATGTCGGCATGGTCGCAGGCGAGGCAGAGGGCGCAATTCTTACAGGAGCAGCACCCGGACAGCCCTGAGGCTCGGCAGCTCATGCTTCGCATCGAAGGGGACTTCCGGGTGGCTCAGGAGGAGCAGCAGCGGCGGATGTACGCCGAGGTACAGCGGTTTGTGAGCCGAAAGCGGTGGAGCGAGGCCCTGGCGGCCGCCCATACGTTTATCGAGCGGTTTGCCGGCAGCGACGATGCCGAGGCCGTGCGGATGCAGTTGCCGACCCTGGAGGCGAATGCCGAAATTGAGACCCGCCAGCAGCTTGAGGCGCAAATCATGGCCCTCGTGAAGCATGGTCGATATATAGAGGCGACGGCTCTGGCGAAACGCGTGATTGAGCAGTACCCGGATTCGCCGCAGGCAGAAGCGTTGCGACGGCAGATCGACCGGCTCGAGGAGCTGGCCACGAACCCCGACGCGCCGCCCGCCCGCGTGCGCATCGATTGATCGTTTCTCCGGTCGTCCTGAGGCGACGGGGCGCCAGCTTTCCCGTCACGATGACGACCATGCCGACGACCCTTCAATCGCCGCCGACTCCTTCAACAAAAGCGAGCAAGGACTCCGCGACGTGGCTTCGTCGCATCGCGTGCATATCCACCAGCCGGGCCGATGCGGGAATCTATCAACCCTTGCTGCGGGCGCTGGCTCGCGCCGAGACCTATGAGGTCTCGTGCCTGGTCGGCGGTACCCATCACGACGAATCGTTCGGGGGCACGGCCGCGGCGTTTGAGTCGCTGACCGGCGTCGACCTTTATGACGTAAAGCACTTCGCGCAGGGCGATTCACCGACGCAGGTCGCGCGGTCGACGGGGCAGGCGGTGATTGAGTTCTCCCGCGCCATGTCCGCGGCGCAGTGCGATCTTGTTTTTGTGCTCGGTGATCGCGCCGAGATGCTTGCGGCGTCCCTTGCTGCCACCATCCATCGCATTCCCATTGCCCATCTGCACGGTGGCGACGCCACACACGGCGCGATTGACGACTCCTGCCGCCATGCAATCACCAAACTGGCGCATCTGCATTTCCCCGCGCTGCCCGAACACGCCGAACGTGTCATACAGATGGGCGAGGAGCCGTGGCGGATTCACACGGTCGGGGCGCTGGCCATCGATGATCTTGCGACATTCCGGCCGTCACCGGTCGACGTCGTCAGCCACGAGATCGGCCTCGATTTCACACAACCGACGCTGGTTTTGGCGTTTCACCCGGAGACGCTGAGCGACTTGTCGCCGGAGCGGCAGATCAATCAGGTGCTTGGCGGGCTTCATGCGTGGAAGGGCAATGTGCTCGTGCTCGGTCCGAACGCCGACGTCGGCCACGACGCCGTTCTGGCGGCGCTTCGCGATTTCGCGTCGCTAAGACCCGACACAGTTTTGAAGGCCTCGCTGTCGCAGGAGCTGTTCTGGAACTGCCTGCGTTATGCGACGGCGCTGGTGGGCAACTCCAGCGCAGGAATCCTGGAGGCCGCGAGCTTCAAGATGCCGGTGGTCAACATCGGCGACCGCCAAAAGGGTCGCACCTGTCCGGACAACGTGCTGCATGCGGCGATCGAGCGAACGGAAATCGCCGACATCCTCGCCGCCGCGCTCGACCCCATGTTCCGCGAGAGTTTTCCGCGATTGAAGAATCCGTATGGCGACGGCCATGCGGCGGAGCGGATTCTCGTGGCATTGAAGACGCTGCCGGGGCGTGGCGAAATTCTCATCAAGGATTGATGACAATCCGAGCCGCGCGGCGCAAGCCCGCGGGCCGTGGTAGCTTCTCTTTCCAATGCTCTTTTAACAGTCAATCATCTACTAGACATGCCACGAGGCTCGCGCCTTCGTGCTCGGATTGTTGGCGTAAACGGCTCAACAACTAAATCGGCACACGCTCACACCGCCGACAATTCCGCGCCGGCGAGGCTGCCGCGGTAGGTCTGGACGTTGCGGCTGGATTGAGTCTGGGCTTCCTGCACGGCCCGGGCGAGTGCGGCGTGGGCTGCCGGATCATCGCGGAGGAGCACGACCATTTCGCCGCCGTGGCCGCCGCCGGTGACCTTTGCGCCGAAGAGGCCCGCAGCCGGTCCGTACCGTCGGATACAGGCAACGAGACGATCGGGTTCGACGCCGCCGATGCCGCAACGCTGGCTGTGGCTCCAGTGCGAGGCGTACATCAATTCGCCGGCCTCGATCATCGCCTCCAACGAATTCGAGCGGCGGGCGCGGCTGATGCACGTCGAGAACTCATGCACGCGGCGGTTCTCGTAAATGTGATGCTCGGCCCGCGAGCGGACCTTGTACACATCATCGGGGGCGAGGTGGCCGTTCAAACCGCGCAGCTCGCCGAACTTGGCTGTGTACTGCTTGCCGGTGATCTTTTGCGGGAAGATATCCTTGAAGCGCTCGACGTATTCGTTCGGCGTGATCGACGAGAGCCGCTCGATGCGCGGAGCGCCGGGGTGGCCGTCGCCGCCGTGGTAGCCGAGGATGATGGTCTGGCCCATCTCGGCGCAGAGGCGCGTGTCAATGAGGCGCTCTTGCGTGACCGGCCGGGCGAGACTCGTTCGCAAAGCGGCGAGCGTGACGCCCGGGGGAAGGGCGATGGGTTCGCCGGTGAGCTGCGGGTGAAACTTGATTTGCAGCAAAGAGCCGTCCGCCGTACCGCCAATGCTGGTGAGCGCCGTGCGCACGCTTCGAACGCCGGTGACAACGGCCGCGGCATCGGAGCAGAGGCGGGCCTTGATGGCGCGATCGGTGGGTTTATTTTCCAGCCGCGTCAGCGCCTCGATCACGCCCGCGGCCATCACGGTGTGTCGGCCGAGGTCGACGTCGGCGGGGAAATCGGTCTGCAGCAAAATGGCAAAGCCGGCGGTCGGCTTATCGAGGACGGTTTGTGCGATGGCCCGCTGCACGGCGAGACACGCCGCGGCGGCCCACTCGGCGCCGCTGGTCTTGCACGCCGCCACGATCGCGGCGGCCTGCTCCACCGGCGAGGCGATCGCGCTCATCGGCAGGGCAACATCGTGTGCCGAGCCCTGCCCCGCCTCGGGGACCAGGCGAAGGCGAAGCGAATCGCCTGCGACTCGCCACATGGAGACGATGAAGGACATGCCCAGCGTGGCTGTCAGGACAGGGGAACCGCTCTCTTCGGCGATCCCGCCCATGACATCGGCGACGGCGGGGGCGCGGACGCGCACCACGACGCCATCGACCGCGGGATGGGCGGTCTGGAAAGTCTGCTGGTTCTCGGTCAGGCGCGGGGAGGTCGCAAAGGAGTCGGCTTGAGGGGTCATATCTCGTCGCAGCCCGTTCGGTTCGTCGTTCAATACGTTCATCACTCGCGGCAGATCTCGCGGAGGACATGATCCTCCACGAAGAGCGGCGTTTCAGTTCCGGCGGCGAGGGCGATGGCATCCGAAGGACGCGAATCGATCTCCACCATCTCCGAACCGACGCGAATGACCAGTCGCGCGAAGAACGTATGGTTCTTCAGGTCACAAATGACGATCTTATCAAGTTCGCCGTGCAGCTTCTCGATGACGTCGGCCAACAGGTCGTGCGTCATCGGCCGCGCTTTCTTGTAGCTCTTCAGGCGACGGTCGATCGCACAGGCTTCCGAATCGCCAATGACGATGGGAAACTCACGTGTACCGTCGCGCTCACGCAGAAAGATGATCTGCTGATCGCTCGTGTCCTGGATGACGATCCGGGCAAGATCGACCCGCACTTCCATAAACAGCGGCTCCGTTGAAAAAACGCCAAGGTCAAGCGTACAGAACGGCGCAGGCGAATGCAAGCGCGGGCGCAAGTGCTTCGCGGCGGCGCGAGTTACGACAATTCCGCGAGGTGCTGCTCGATGAGCAGAATCTGGCTTGACAGGTCGGCCGCGCGCTGTTTCGACTGCGCGACAACCCCGGGGTCGGCGCGCTTGACAAAATCTTCGTTGGACATTTTGGCCGTTTCGCGATCCAGCACTTTGCGCAGCTCGTCGAGTTTCGCCGATTCCGCCTTCTTCACTTCGCCGAGGTCGACGTAATCGGCGACGGGCGCATAGACCTGCATCGTCGGATGCACGCGGCTCATGGCGCCGGCGGGTTTCGATGCATTCGCGCCGACTTCCAGCGCATCGCAACCGGCAAGCGGCATCACAAAGGCGCGATAGCGCTCGATGAGTGCGGCTGTGTCGGCATCGGCGCGGATGACCACCTTGGCCAGCGTTCGCAACGAAGGCTGCTTGGCCTTGCCGCGATAGTCGTTCACATCGGCGCGGATGTCGCGGACGCTCTTGATGAGGTTGTGCAGGCGGTCCATCTCGGATTCGACGGCGGCATTTCGCAGCTTCGCGTCGAATGCCGGCCACTGGGCGGTAATGAGGGCCGGCTCGATCTTCGCATCGAAGATGCCGGTTAATCCTCGCTGCGGGGCGGCCTTGTTCAACTCCTGCCACACGCCCTCGGTCACGAACGGAATGAACGGGTGCAGCATGCGCAGCAGGCGGTCGAGCACGAAGACGAGGATTTGCTGAGCCGTCGCGCGGTCGCCGGCTCCCTCCCCTTGAGAAGGGGAGGGTTGGGGTGGGGTCTCAGTGGAGCGCGCGTCCCGGCCCGCTGCCGACGACAACCGCGACTTGGTCATCTCGATATACCAACTGCAATACTCATCCCACATGAAGCGGTAGAGCGCCCCAGCGGCCTCGGCGAAGCGGAACTTTTCCAGCGCCGCGTCGAGCGTTTCCTGGCAGGCGGTCATGCGCGAGAGGATCCAGCGATCTTCCAATCGCAGCTTGGCCGGGTCGAGTTCGCGCGGGGCATAGCCTTCGAGGTTTCGCATAACGAAGCCGGTCGACGCCTGCCAGAGTTTGTTGCAGAAGTTACGACCCTTCTCGAACTTCTCGCTGATGTTGATGGTGCGGCCGTCGGGCAGCTTCTTGGGCTTGACCGGCATGCGGATGTCCTGCGTCTCGGTCGAGAGGTCGGCGAGTGTGAAGCGAAGGGCATCCGCGCCGTATTCCTCAATGATGTCGGCGGGGTCGACGCCGTTGCCGGCCGACTTGCTCATCTTGCGACCCTGGCCGTCCTGAATGACGGAGTGGATGTAGACGTCGGTGAACGGGATCTCGCCGATGTTGTAGAGGCCGGTGAGGACCATGCGGGCGACCCAGAGGGTGATGATTTCGCGGGCAGTGGACAATACTTGTGTCGGATAGAATTGCCCTAACAACGAGCCGCACGCGCCAGCAAGCGGTCCCTCCGTCACTGCGAGGCCACGTGCTTGCGCGTGTGGCTCGTTGTGCGCAGCGGCATCGGGCCAGCCGAGCGTGGAATGCGGCCAGAGGGCAGAGGAGAACCAAGTGTCGAGGACGTCGGGGTCTTGTTCGTAATGCCACATTCCCAATTCGGTCATAACGTCAGAGTCGTGCTCATCCAGAACACACACAAAAAACGTGTCAAACTGCTCCTCGTTTGCCGATTCAGGACCGTGCCCAGGACCAAACCTCTTTCGTGCCCAAAAAGCGATTTTGCCCTCTTTGGCCCAACGATCCAGCGACTGAATGTGCTGTTCAACTGCGTCAGGATTGCCTCCCAGAACTGCGAGTGACCACACCGGTATCCGATGCCCCCACCAGAGTTGGCGGCTGATGCACCAGTCGCGCTTTTCGCTGAGCCAGTCGGTGTAGGTCTTGGCGTAACGCTCCGGGTGAATTTTTACGTCACCGCGCGTCACGGCGTCAATCGCCATCTGCGCAAGACCCGGTGCCTTGTGTCGCAGGCCGTCGATCTTCGCCGCATGCTCCCGCTCCAGATCGCTCATTTTCACGAACCACTGATCGCTGAGGTATGGCTCGATCGGCGACTTGCTGCGGTCGGAGTGGCCGAGGTCGATCATTCGGTCTTCGATCTTCTCCACGAGGCCGAGGGCCTCCATGTCTTCGACGACCTTCTTCCGTGCGTCGGCGAATTTCATGCCTTTGTACACGCCGCCTTCGTCGGTCACGCGGCCGTCGGGCGTCATGACGTTGATCATGGGCAGGTCGTGGCGTCGGCCGACCTCGTAGTCGTTCACATCGTGCGCTGGCGTGATCTTCACGCAGCCGGTGCCCAGGGTGGGGTCGGCCCACTCGTCGCAGATGAGCGGGATTTCGCGGTTCATGAGCGGCAGCATGATTTTTCTGCCGGCCTTCGCCATGTCGCGGAGTTTCACGAGCGTCGGGAGCAAGGACTTCTGTCGTTCGATCAAGTTGTCGATGGACGCCTGCACGGCGGCGCTGTCTTTTTCGCTCGCCTCCTTCAACTTCGTGCGCAACTCAACCAGTGCCTTGTCCATCGCCGCGGCCGGGTCGGGGTGCACCGCCACTGCCGTGTCGGCGAGCATCGTCTCGGGGCGCGTCGTTGCGATGTGCACGTGCGTCGGTTCGACGGCCACAGGCGGGGACGCCTGTGCCACAATCGGATACTTGAAGTGGTAGAAGTGGCCCTTGACCGCTTCGTGATAGACCTCGTCATCGGCCACGGCGGTCTGCAACTGCGTGTCCCAGTTCACCAATCGCTTGCCGCGATAGATGAGGCCGTCGCGGAACAGCTTGAAGAACGTCTCGCGCACGGCCTTGGCGCAGCCGTCGTCGAGGGTGAAGCGCTCCTTTGAATAATCGCAGGAGCAGCCCATGAGCTTGAGCTGCTCGACGATGCGGCCGCCGAACTTTTCCTTCCACTCCCAGATGCGCTTGACGAGTTTTTCACGGCCGATCTGGTGCCGATTGAGTTTTTCCTCTTCCCGGATTTTTTTTTCAACCACGGCCTGGGTGGCGATGCCGGCGTGATCGGTGCCGACCAGCCAGAAGGTGTTGAAGCCGGCCATGCGCTTGTGGCGGACGAGGATATCCTGCAGCGTGTTGTTCAGGGCGTGGCCGAGGTGGAGCGCGCCGGTGACGTTCGGTGGGGGGATGACCATGCAGAAGGGGTTCTTGCGCACGCGACCGTCTTGCGGTCCTGCTTCGAAGGCCTTGCGCTCATTCCACAGCGCGAAGATCTGCTTTTCAATCGACGCGGGATCGTATGATTTTGACTCGGTGGGGGGCATGAATGCTCGTTTCTATTTGCGGCGATTATTGGCGAATTGAGCGCGGCGTACAAGTTTGACGCGTCGGTCCGCATGGATCGGACGGTGACCGCGAAGTCGTGCTGCTATGATCCGCTCTGTGGAATCGCAAAACGACGACAACCAAACCGGTGGGATCATCCACACCTATCTGGGGTACGACCCCAGCCGGTTTCCCATGCCCGCGTCGGAGCCGCCGGACTTGGTGACGCCCGCGTTTGAGCATCTGCTGGCATATGGCTCCATGCGAAACTTCTCGGCGGAAGATCTGGCGAATGCGATCGAGATCGACCCGTCGCAGATCAGCGGGTTGGGACCTAGCGTGTCGGCACTATTGGCGATGTTGGAAGAGCGAAGGCGGCGGATTCTGGAGACGTACGAGACGTCGGCGGCGGCGAACGCTGCGCGAAAGGCGTTTACCGATTCGGCGGCTGCGGCGGAACCCCCGGACCGACGGCGAAAGATGTTCGAGAAGGCCGTGCAGTCGGGGCAGATGGCCGATCTGGAACAAATGTGGTACGCCGAGGATGAGCAGAGCGATTTTGCGAAGCAACTCGTACACCTGATGGAGCGGCTCGGCGAGCGGTTCGAGGTGGAGCAACTCGCGGCAAAGTACGCGTTCACCGGGCGCACCGAGATGGATGTGCCCAAGGCGCTCGCCATCAAGGAGGAACTCGAAACGATTGACCGCCTGATTGAGCAATTGAAAGAGGCGGCGAAAAACGCGAAGTTGTACATGATCAATCTGGAGGAGTTGGCCCGCTTCGCCGATCAGCAGGACGTTGACAACCTCCAGCGGTTGAGGCAACAGGTTGATGAGCTGTTGCGGCACATGGCCGAAGAGCAGGGCCTGCAACAGGATGGCGACAGGCTCCAACTAACGCCGAAGGCCTTCCGCATCTTTCAATCCAAGCTGCTGGACAAGATCTTCAGCGACTTGCACGCCGCGCGAAGCGGCCGGCATCAGGACAACGTCACCGGCGACGGCGCCGTGGAGTTGCCGCGCACGAAGCCCTACGAATTCGGCGACAGCCTTGCGAATATGGATGTGCCGACATCACTGATGAACGCGATGATTCGCCAGGCAGCCGCTGGTTCGACGGCGGATCGACGCCCGCGCCTGACGCCCGCCGACATCGAAATCCACCAGACGCGCAACAATCCGAAATGCGCGACCGTCCTTTGCATGGACATGAGCGGTTCGATGCGGTGGAACGGGTTGTATATCCACGTAAAGCGGATGGCGCTGGCGTTGCACGGGCTGATTCGCACCGAGTACCCCGGTGACTTTGTCGATTTCGTGGATATCTACACGTTACCCAAGCGTCGACACATTTCGGAGGTGCCGCAGCTCTTGCCCAAACCGGTCACGACGCACGAGCCGTGGGTTCGCCTAAAGGCCGACATGAGCGACGACCGGCTGACCGAGCGGGACATTCACCCGCACTTCACCAACATCCAGCACGGCCTCGCCCTTGCCCGTCAGATGCTCCAGGTTCAGGACACGCCGAATCGTCAGATTATCCTGATAACCGACGGCCTGCCGACGGCGCACTTCGAGGAGAACTGGCTGTATCTGCTTTATCCGCCGGACAAGCGAACCGAGCATTTCACGATGCGTGAGGGCCTGCTCTGCCGCGATCAGGGGATCACGATTAATATCTTCCTGCTGTCCAGTTGGGCCCAATCCGAGGAAGACATTCAGTTCGCCTATCGACTGGCCGAACAGACCAAGGGGCGGGTGGTGTTCGTCTCCGGGACGGAGCTGGACCGGTTTGTTGTCTGGGATTACCTCCAGCGGAGGCGGTTCATTGTCGGGTAGGGCGGCTCCGGCGCGGATTGTCAAGGGGATTCCCACAAATTTCACAGGCCCTGGGGCGAAGGAATTTGCTCCCGGCGATACGAGGTTTTTAGCGGAAAGGGCCGCTTACCGATATGCTTGACATGGGCCAGCCAAAAGTCGGAGAATGACGGGGGTTGGAACGAGATTCACAGGTCACTCACGGAGTGGACGGTCATGGTGGAAGATAGTTTTGGCGGACGTGAAGTGCTCGACAAGGCCGTGGACGCGGAGTTTGTCGAAGTGATGTTTGCTTCCTCGGTCGAAGAGGCGAAGGAATGCTGCGCCTTGCTGGAGGATTCGCACATCCCCTCCAAGTATGAACAGGACACCGCCGGCGGGGACAAGGGCGTCGCGATCCTTGTCGCCGAGGAACATTTCGTGGAGGCCTCGGAACTGCTGGCATCGCGCGTGCAACACGGCGCGGTCGAAGAAGAGGACGAAGAACTGGTCGACGACGAGGACGACGACGAAATCGAAGCGATAGACGACGATGAAGACCTGGTCGACGACGATGACGACGACGATGATGATGACGATTTGCTCGACGACGACGATGATGAGGACGAGCTCGACGAAGAAGAAGTATGAGCTCGCTCTCGGAGCACCCTTCCCCGAAAGTTCACATGTCTGAGAACCCTTCCACTGAGTCCGCCGCCCCCGAGACGCCCTTTACCGGCAGCGAGCGGCGAAAGCCCTCCGTGGATCGGCGCAACGGCCTGGAGCGACGCCGCGGGCCCGGCCGGCGCCGGTCGGACAGCCGTCGCTCCGCCGAAGAGGGGGAGTTGAACGACGATCAATTCGAGTTCGTCATGGCGATGGACGAATATAAGAGACTGAACAAGCGCCCGTTCCCGAGTTGGACCGAGGTGCTCGAAGTGCTAAAATACCTGGGGTATCGCAAGGTCGCCCAGGTCGGTTCCCATGTGGATCGACCTTCCGAGGGGAAGCGACCTTCCTGACGGCCCCGGATCGGCGGCGGCGATGATCTTCTCATCCTATCAACCGGCCGACGTGCTCATGCTCGTTGGCAATGTCGCGCCGATCGCTCTCTATTTTCTGGTTCTGGGATTGGTGAACAGTCACTCACGGCCGTACTTGACGACCTGCCGGAGCGACTTTGTTGCGCTCACCACGGTGCTCGTGCCGCTTTTGCTCTGGCCAGTGCCCGCCTTGGCGGGGACGCAGGGGTGGACGGCGTTGAGCGTTGCCGCTTTTGCCGCGGGCCTGGGCTTCTGGAAGTTCCTGCCGCGGGCGAGCGACGGCTTCGTGATCTACAACATCTCCGAACAGACCGGGCTTCGGCTGATCGAACAGGCCCTGCGGGCGGCCGGCCTGAATGGTGCGTGGGATGGCCGACAGTGGACGTCTGATTGCGGTCGGGTGACGCTGCATGTTCGCCGGTTTGCACTCTTGCGAAACATGAGTGTGCATGTCGAGGCCGATGAGGCGGTCCGCCAGTCCATCGTGGCCCGCGTCGGCCCGGAGCTGGAGCGTCGCCTGAGCCTCGTATCGCAATTGCCCTCGACGATGGGCGCATGCCTCGTGATGCTGGGCGCGGGGCTGCTGATTCTGCCAATGTGGATGGTCAGCCGGCATATTCATGATCTGGTCGAGGCCGTGGCGGGGCTGTTTTGAGAATTCGTTGTGATGGCAATAGGCACGAGCCGGGCACGCATCGAGGCGCGCCCGGCCCGTCTCGTTTTCCAGACTCTGCCGACCCGATCGAGCGGTGAAATCAGATCATTCTTCCGGCCCAACGGTGGGTTCCGGTCGGGTCGGCCCGGTGTATAGCTTCTCGCACGCGGTCGTGGAGTTGCAACCGGACACGCCGCCGCCTATGGCGTAGATGTACTTGTCACGGCCAAGTACCACGCTATGTAATGTTCGCGCCTGAATGAGCGGAGCCCAAGGAAGAATTTGCATTGATTCTGGCCTGATGCGAAGCACTCTGTTTATCCATGTATGTGCGATATAGCCTCCAATGACATAGATGTCACCATTCCAACCAATCGAGCATTGGTCATCATTGGTGGTTGGTGCGGGCAGTTGTTGCGGCAATACCGTCCAAGCCGACTCACTACACGGGCCGAGTCGTTCAATCGACTGTATGTGTGCGCTATTGAGCCCGTGACCCCCTACAACTGTAATTCGACCTTTCTGGTCCAGCGTGATGCCACATCTGGCGCGTGCGTGGTTCAAAGATGGACCGACCTGCCAGCCTAGCTCCGGTCGCGCGGGGTCGAATACATGAACGGTATTCGAGAATCCAATATTGCCGTCAGCTTGATTATAACCACCGATAATCCATATTCTTCCGAATTGGTCGGCGATCGCACCCGCTTCGGATTTCGGCTCCGGCATGGGCGGCACGGCTGAACTGCTCCAAGATCCATTCAAGAGGTCGTATCGATCCACCGAGGCCAGCGGAATTGCCCCCTGACTTTGGGCGTACGCGGTATAACCTCCGAAGATATATAAGAATCCGCGAGACACCACGACCATGTGGGTGATTCGGGTAGTCGGCAGGACAATTGGCATCAGTTGCCATTGCGCGGAATACGACTGACCGTTCCAATCAAGCCTTTCGATGCTGTCTAGAGAGCCTCCGCCTCCACCGCATCCGCCTGTACGGTTTGCACCGCCGATGGCCCAAATGTTCCCGCACTCATCGATGGTGAGGTCGAATCTCTCTCGCGGAACATTTAGAGAGGGCGCGGGAATCCAGTTTTCTGCGATTGCATTCGGCCCTGGTACCATCGCTATCAGTGACCAAAGGCACAGTCGGGTCAGTTGTTTCGATTTCATTGTCTGTTTCTCCGGGGCTTGGTTGTGTGATCCGAGGGGAGAGGCCGGTTGCCTGATGAATGCCTCGGACTCAGTTCCATAATCGTGCGACAG
>CAZSBF010000092.1:0-16530 GCA_964605185.1 uncultured Planctomycetaceae bacterium | reverse complement strand
GACGGCGAACTCTATCGTCTACAACGACTTAACCACCAGGGCGCGCTTTGTTGTTAAGAAGGGGAGGGCAAGGGTGGGGTCATCGAATACTCGTAATCATTCGCCCTGTAAATCACCGCGATGAGTGCGCGATCAACTCCAGCCGCAACAAATTCAGCGCCGCCTTCGCCGTCCGATCTCGAATCTCATCGCGAGACAGATTCTCGCCAAACCGCAACTCCTTCACGACCGCCTTCGACGCCGTCGCCAACCCGACGTACACCAGCCCCACCGGCTTATCCGCCGTCCCGCCCGTCGGGCCGGCCACGCCCGTCGCCGACAGCGCATAGTCCGTTCCGCTGATCCGCCGACCGTTCGCCGCCATCGCCTCGGCCACCGCCGCACTCACCGCGCCGTGCTCGGCGATCAGTGCAGGCGGAATCTCCAGCAGCCGCTCCTTGGCCGAGTTCGCATACGTCACAAACGCCTGAATCAAATACGCGCTCGAGCCCGAAACGTCGGTCAGCCGCTTCGCGATCAACCCGCCGGTGCATGATTCCGCCGTCGCGACAGTTTTCTTCTGCGCAATCAGCAACCGCCCCACCGCATCCTGCACGCTGTCGTCTTCCTCGCCGAATACCACGATGCCCAGCCGCTCGCGCACAACGGCCGCGTCGGCATCGGCAAGCCGCGTCGCCTCCTCCACTGTCGCGCCGTGCGCGTTGATGCGAATGGAGATAATCAAATCCGCCGCGCTGGTGCCGACCGTCGGATTGCGGCCGCGCGCCATCAGGTCCGCGATTTTCTCGCCGACCTCCGCCTCGGGCATGCCGAAGGTCTTGATCGTCCGCTGCACGATGGCCGCGCCGCCGGGCAGGGTCGGCAACACGTGCGTCTCGAACATCGGCTTCATCTCGCGCGGAACGCCGGGCATGAGAAACACATCGCATTTCCCCACGCGGCCGCGCACGCCCGGCGCGGTGCCGTGCGGGTTGTCGAGCGGCGTCGCTCCGCGCGGACACATGGCCTGCTGGCGGTTCTGCGGATGCATCGGGCGCTTGCGCGCCGTGAAGAACGCCTCGATCTGCGACATGCATTCCGGGTGGAATTCCAATTCAACCCCCATCGCATCGGCCAGCGCTTCGCGCGTCAGATCATCCGGCGTAGGCCCGAGTCCGCCGGTGACGAGCAGCAAATCCGCCGACTTCGCCGCCTCGAGAATCTCGCGCGTGATCTCGGCCCGCTCATCGGCAACGGTGACATGCCGCGTGCAAAGAACCCCGACCGCCGCCAGCCGCTGCGCGAGCCACGCGGCATTCGTATCGACCGTCTGGCCGAGCGTGAGTTCGTTTCCGATGGAGAGGAGGTGGGCGTTCATGGGGTGGTCTTGATCGTGGAATGATCATATGCGGAAGCAGCCGGGATACGGTACTCAGACGCCCAATTGCCCGGCAGGACATAGGCGAACTCGTCCATTCGCGATCTCGCCAGATCGTCGATCGTGCTGATACCCGTACCCCAGCCAATCAACACGCCGGCATTAGCGAGGATCATGAAGCAGAGCCAAGTGGTCGCTGCTGCCTGCACAACACGAACATGAGCGGTTCGGCGCTGTAGCAACGTCAATACAAGAAGCGGGAGTAACACCGCCAACACATACATGATTGCGCCGCCCCGCAGATCTAACCACCTTATGGCACCAGCGGTCTTTTCAGCGGGCAAAATACAGTAGAGGACAACCAATCCGATGAGCGGCCACCGAATCGTTGAAACCCAATTCTCGCCTCGCCGGTTGTTTCTCGCGACGGAACTGATCAGATCGGGAACAAGGGCCCCAATCGCAAAGACACACACCACCCAGACCATGGCGCTCGATTCCGAGAAGACATCCAGAACACGAATGTGCGCCGAGACCCCGACGACGACGGCTGCGAATACCATTTTCAGTGCAACCAGAACATTGGAATCGCTTTCATCGGGATGGTGACCTGAAGCCGACGTTCTGAAGAGTGCCGTGAGCAAAGATAGGATCAACATCGTTGCCGCGCCAAGCGCAACCATCGCCCAGGCACACGAGAAAAAGAAATACCGCATCATCTCGCGATAAGCACCGGGATTGGTCACAAATGACCGACCTAAGCTCGCCAAGTCCACGACGGGCGCGGCCATACTCAAGTGATAATCTGCTCGCAGCCTGGTCAAACTCGCCTTCAGCGGCTCACCCGCTGGCAAACATCGCGCAGCCAAATCCGCACACAGTAATCGCGTCCCCGCGTCCCACTCATACTCCATCAACCCCAAACACGCCCGCACCACCCACCGCCGACACGTCTCCGCCTCGGTCGTCTTGCCCGCCGCGCTCAGTTCATCCGCCAACTTCGCCAGCCGCGCCTGAATCATCGGGAGCGCTGCGTAGTGGTCCGTGATGACGAAGTGATCCATGTACTTGACGAGATTCGCGCGTACGTCGGCACGCTTGATGTACCCCGAGAGCACATTCGCAAAGACCTCGTCATATTCCTTGTTGTACAGCGCGCTCACCTTCGCCGGGCTGGGCTGCTCCACGATCCGCCGCCACTCGTCGAACCGCTCCGTCGCCGGCTTGCCCGCCGCGCCCGCATCGACCAGTGTCGCGTACGCCAGACGCGAAATCGCGTTGTCCTGATCCACCGCGAACCGCGACTGCATCTTGCCGACCATCTCCGCTGCCGGCCGCTTCCCTCGCTCCACCTCCACCACCGCGTCCAACAGATCCGAAACCGCGAAGTGCCGCTGCGTCACCGGCTCCTTGCGAAGCCGCTCCTGATATTGTTGATACACCGTCTCCCACGTCGGCCCGCCATCCGCGCGCAGCTTGCCCTTCTCCGGCGGCAGCAGCCGGGAATACTCCACCTGCATGATCGCACTCAAGAAACTCGTCGGCCGCGTGATCTGATAAAAAAACACGGCGCTCGCCACAAGGGCCAGCGCCGTGAGTAGGATCGTTCCTTTGACTGTCGGGAGGCCGGGATCGCGCGGCGGCGTATCAGGCCTTGCCGGGCTTTCGCTTCGCTTGTTTCGCCGGTCCCTTCGCGACATCGGGGTGATGATACGGCGGCGTGTAGTGGAATGGCGAGAGCGCCGCCCGTCGGCACATCGTCGTCAGCCGATCCACCAGTTCCTTCTGATTGTCCATCGTTTCGTGCGTGACGCCGTCGATCTCGCTCTTGAGCACCTGCCCCGTCACCGGCCGGCGATCCCAATAATCGTCATACCAATAGTACGGATGCGTCGGCGCCAGATTCGACGCCCGCGTGGAGACCAGATCGCTGCCCCAATGCTTCGAATCGGGGTTGGTCTGGTTGTAGTTGCGAACCTTCAGTGCGTTGTGGCCGATCGGCGTGTTCATCGGCTTGCAGTGTTCGTCCTCGTTGTCGCCGTTCTCCTCGGCGTTGTGAGGCCAGTCTTTGTTAAACGCATCGACCGTGAACACGGCCTCGATGAATTTGGTCTTGTGTTCCTGGGCGTAGTGCCGCACGACCTGTGTCGCGAGGAATGCGCCGTGGCCGTGGCCGACGAGGATCACTTCCTCATCCGGCTTGGAGTCGATATCGACCACGATCTTCAGCCAGTTGTCCGGGTAATAGACCTTCGCATTGATCTCGCGCTTGGCGAGTTCATGGCGAATCTCGGCGAGACCTTCCGAATTCTCACACTCGGTCCCGGCGATCAGATAGACGCGCGGGCCGGTGTACGTCCACTTCTCCGGCTGATGACAGCCGACCGCGGCGAACATGCCCAGCGCGGCGACGAGACCGAGCGCGCAACGTGATGTGTAAAAGCGATTCATGTATCTTCCCCCATAAGAAGCGGCGCCGCGCCCTAAGGCGCGACGCCGACACCCCCTCACGACGCGGTCGCCCGCGCCGTGTGATTGATTCTATGGCTCGTGAAATTGGCGAATCAATCCACGCCCGCCGACAACCCACCACGCTCCAACACATTCGCGGCCCTTGCCGGTAACGTGGCGACCTTGGAAGTCCCGGGGTACGATGCGAAGTGAAAGTGGCGAGTCCGCTAACGAAGGCGGATGACACGCTGGTTGTGGAACGGACGAATCGGTACAGCCACAACGAGGCCCGCGCGCAAGCAAGGGCTTTTCCCGCGAGTCGCATAACCGCTTGCTTGCGCAGCGCGGCTCGTATCGTGCCTTCATACGCGACCGATATCCCATGGCCATCGAACTGAACCCCATCGAAATCCGCGTGCTCGGCGTCCTCATCGAGAAGGCCATGGCCGTTCCGCAGTCCTACCCGATGACGCTCAACAGCATCACCGCGGCCTGCAATCAGAAGAACAACCGCCACCCCGTCCTCACCCTGCCCGAAGGCGACATCGCCGCCGCCGTTCACACGCTGCAACAGTGGCAACTCGTGACCATCGCCCCGCCCGAGCCCGGCTCGCGCTCGAACAAGTTTCGCCACGAAGTGGAGAAACGTTTCAACTGGTCCACGCCGCAAAAGGCCATCATGGCCGAGCTGATGATTCGCGGGCCGCAGACCATCGGCGAGCTTCGCACCAACGCCTCGCGAATGACACGGCTGGAAGCGACGGATTACGTGCGCGAAGTGCTCGCCGAACTCGAACGCACGGACCCGCCGATGGTTCGGGAACTCGCCCGACAACCCGGCCAGTCGGCCACGCGCTTTGCTCAACTGCTCGGCGGGCCGGTCGCCGACAACGTGCCGTCTCACGCCGGGTGCGTATCAACAACCACGCCCACCCATGCCGCACCACCCGCACCGTCGGCCTCGCGGCTCGATGAACTCGAAGCCGAAGTCGCCGCGCTCAAGGCCGACGTCGCCTCACTACGCGAAAAGCTCCGCGCCGCCGGCGTGATCCAATAATCAAGTCCTTTCCGGACTGAGGTTCTTCCCGGATCGTCCGCCGCACGTCCGCGAATCACTGTCCTCTCTTGTTTCCACAATGCCTCCAAGACGACTCCAAATTTAGCGTATCACCGCGCCCCGGTGAGCATTAAGTGACTTTCTCGGCGGGCCGACCTTCCCATGATGGAGGGCCCACGGGTGCCGACCTACCCCGCCAACGTCGAAGAATCTCCGCGCGTCGTCCCCGCCCTTGTGGCGGCCGATCTGAATCCGCGCCTGGAGTTCCCCGCGCTGCGCCTCGCCCGAACCTCCGAAGAGCGCTATTGCCGCGCCGCCCTCGCCTCGTCGCGCAACGAATTCTGGTGGTACTTCAACGGACTCGCTCCGTTTGGCGGCTACAGCAAACCCTTCTTCGACGACCGCACCGGCCGCTGGTGGTATCGCGTCAAACCCGGCTTCGCGTGGCCCGTCACGTTTTTCCGCCCGATCGTCGAAGCGCCCGAGCGCGCCCCGCACTGGGCCCTGCTCGGCTGGCAATGGCCGATCCTGCAGGACCTCGCCGATTCGTGCGTGCGGATGAACACCATCTGGCGGCTTGAGAATTATGCGTTGAACTCCGTGGCGCCCGCCAAGCGCCGCGCCGTTGCCCGCGGCCTTCGCGAACTGGAGATCACCATCGAATCGCCGGCCGATGTGTGTGTCATCGACGAGGCGCTCGACGTCTGGAACGAGCACGTCGCCCGCACCGGCTGGAACCGCCCCATGGGGCCGGGTGAATTCGCCGCGAGCTTCGCCGAATTGGACCGTTGGCCGGGCACGACCCTCATCACCGCCCGCGACCCGCGGCAGGACCGCGCCCTCTGCGCCTGGATGATCGTGCGCTGCATCGATGACACGCTCTACATCGACACCGTCGCCTCGCACACGCAGCGTCTGCAAAATCGCCCGAACGATTCCATGATCTTCGCCGCCCTCGTCGCCGCGAAGCAGCGCGGCCTCTCGCACGCGCACTACTCAATGGTCAGCGGAATCCCCACGCTCGAGGCCTTCAAGCAATCCCTCGGCTTCGTCCCCCACGAATTCCCCACGCGCCTTCGCCTCCGCGCCCCCGTCGCCGCCGCGCTCCAGCGCTGGCGCCCGGAGATCTACCAACGCCTGCACGGCGACCCCGGCTGGACCAACGCCGACACGCCACAAAAGAGAATCCCCTGGCGCTGGCCGACCTCGGCCACCACCGCCGCCGTCACCGCGTCCGTCGAAACCGACGCGATCACTCAGCTCATCTCTGCCGTGCTCTAAGCTTCGCGCCTATTGCGCCACCACCTTGGCCCGTCGGCAGTCCACATAAACAAACAAACACAACGCGGTGAACCCGATCAAGCCGCCCCAATTGGCGAATCGGACAAGGGACTCGGGCGTCCAACCACCGTCCAGCAGCCTTCGACTGACGTCCAATGCCGACATGATCCGATCATTCGACCACTTCCCGTCGACAATGCGCAGCGCATTGATGAGGACATCGATAATCGCCGCTCCCGCGATCAACCCTGAGGCAACCAGCACACCCTTGTCATTGCGAGCCTTGTCCAGCTTCTCGTCGCCCGATTTCTTGATGACCAGCGCCTGGACAATCGCGCCAAGCAGGATTGGCGTGTTGATTCCCATCGGCAGATACATCCCGAGCATAAACGCCAACGGCGAAATCCCCAGGAAGTTCACGATGATCGCCAGCACCGAACCGACACCATAAAGCAACCACGGCACCTGGCCTGTCCCGACGAAGCTCTCCAGCGTACTTTTCATCAGATTCGCCTGCGGCGCGGCGAGCGGATCCGGCGTGTCCGGCGTCTTGATGTAGCCCGGCTTGTATGCAAGAACCATCAGTGTGCCCGTCACCAACGCCGCCGCCAAAACAGCAGACAAGATGCCGGCCCACTGGATCGACTTGGGCGTCGATCCGATCCAATATCCAATCTTGAACTGCGTGACCATCGTGCCCGCCATCGAAAGCGCCGTACACACCACGCCGCCGACCAGCAGCACCGCCAACATGGCCTTGTCACCCTTGGGCAGCCCGGCTCCGAGCAGGACAACGGCCGTAATGATGATCGTCGTGACGGTCATGCCCGAGAGGGGAGTCGTCGAAATCATCGCAATCGCCCACGCCGACACCGTCGTGAACAGGAACGACAACACGACGCCGAGCAGCGTCGCAATGATCGACAACCGAGTCGCATTCGGCGTGTCCGCCAACACCACCATCCTGAAATAAACAAACATCACCACGACGGCGATTAATCCCAGCACCGCCAGCGATGCATACGAAATGTCGTGCTCGGTGCGCACCGGCGCCTGCCCGGCGCCGCCCTTCAGTAATCCACCCAGTGCTTCGCGAAGCGCCTGCACAATGATCTTGCTCATTTTAATGATGGAGATAAGTCCCGCCGTGAAGATGCCGCCGATTCCGATGATGCGGGGGATCGAAAAGAAGATTGCCTCGGCCGACGTTCCCTTGATCGCTGGGTTCAGCGTTTGCAGCGTGGGCAAATCCAGACCCGCCAGGAGCGGCACAAACACAAAGCACGACAGGAATGAACCGCACACGATGATGGTCGCATAGCGCAGACCGATGATGAACCCCAGCCCCAGAAAAGCCGCGCTGGTATCAAGGTGAAAGACCGCCTTCACCTTTTCCGTCATGACTTCCAGTTTTGGAATCGCGAGGGCTTCCAGCGTCTTCTTGCCAACCGTCAGCGCCGCATGACCGGTCGTGAACACCGTCGAAAAAACCTGCATCGCGACCGACACGAAGTTGTAGGCCATTGCAATAAAGAAGGAGTAAATCAGCACCCACGCCTGTCCCGAATCACCCGCCGCGCCGGTCGCGAGAATTTCATTGGTCGCCGTCGCCTCAGGGAAGGGCAGCTTCCCATGCATCGTGCGCACGAAGTACCCGCGAAACGGCACAAGGAAAACCACGCCTAGCACCGCGCCGATCAGCGGCACGAGCGAGATTTGCAGAAAGAGCTGCGTGTTGCTCATGTTCAGGCTCTTATCAAGCCCGAGGATGTAGATCGCCGGCATCGTGAACACTGTGCCGCCCGCCACGATGCCTGACGTCGTACTCAGCGCCACCACGTTGACATTCTCCAGCAGCGAACTGCGCCGCCGTCCCGTCTTGATCAGAAAACCCGACAACCCCACGGCGAGAATTGAGATCGGAATCGCCGTCTCAATCCCCTGCCCCACCTTCAGTGCAAGATACGTCGCCGCCATCGAGAAGACGATGTTCATCACGACGCCGAAGACGATCGACCGCATCGTCACCTCCGGCACCACCGCCGACGCGGGCACCATCGGCTCATAGCTCTCGCCGGGCTTCAACTCGCGATAGGCGTTTTCGGGGAGGCGCGTCTTGACGGTTGTGTCGGACATGGGATGTTCCCTCAGGCGAAAAGGCGAACCAGAGCGGCGCACATACTGGACGCCCTCGATCCGGTTAGCGTAACCTTCACCGTCCCGCGGGAAAAGCCCGCAACCGGCCCGCCAATCATTCCCCCTTCCACAAATCTCCCGCGCTCGTCTATGATGAGACAGCCACGAAACCCAGCACGCCTCGCGCAACTGAATCGAAATCAGGATTCACACCCGCATGACTCTGCGACGCTCGCGCCGGCTCGTCTGCCTCGCGCTGTTCCCACTCGTCACCAGTTGCGGAATCGTCTCGTTCGGCGTCCCCGACATGACCGCAGCGCCGGTGGACACCACCGGCTTCGAAATCCAACCGCTCCCCATCACCTTCGCTGCCTCGTTTGCCCGTGGAAACGACGTCTATCTTCTGCATCCCTCCGGTAATCTCTGGAAATACAACGACAACACCGACGACGCCATCCCCCTTCACATGGGCCGGCCCTTCGAAACCTGGGGGCGCTGCGTGTTCGTATCGAAAACCGGTGCGATCTTTGCCTCCGCCACCGGCCGTCCGCTCGTGCGATCAGTCAATGACGGCCGAACCTATCAAACCAGCCTGAACATTCCCGTCTGGCGCATGGATGAGGATGACGCCGGCAATCTCTACGCCGGTAATTACACCAAAGATGCCGCCCACGTCGCCACGCTCTACAAAAGCACCGACGGCGGCGACACCTGGACCACCGTCTGGCAGGACCCCGCCAACCACCACATCCACACCGTCCGCTGGGATGATCGCGTGAAGCGCCTCTACATCGCCTATGGCGACAGCCCGACGCGCGGCCAGGCCGTCAGTGACGATCGCGGCGCAACGTGGCAGACAATTGAAAGCGGCCCCGACCAGGGCCACACCGACGTCGCCTTCTGCCAGAACAGCATCGTCTGGGCCAGCGACGATCAATCAGGCCGCGTCGAATCAATCGACAAGAGCAGCGGACGCACGCGCCTCGTCGACGTCAGCTCACAATTCATGTGGTTCGCGGTGTCCGATGCTCGTCAGGTCTTCGTGGGCACCGCCGTCTCGCGAGCCGGCCAGCGCGCCTGCCTGCTGGCCTCACGCGATGAAGGGCAAACGTGGCAAAAAGTTCTTGAGTCGCCCGAAGTCGCGACCAAAGACTACTCCGACGGGATGGGCAGCGAATCGCGCTACCTCAGCGCCAACCGCTGGCTCTATTTCTCCCGCGTGGGCAACTCGACGCAGTCCTATCGAATCCGTGCAATCCCATAGGGACACCATCGTCGCGACAATCCGTCGGTTTGACGCCGCCCCACAATTGCCAGTACCGTTTTCACTTCGAGCCGCACGGAAGCCCTTCTCCAAAATCGAGGATGTCATGCGCACGATTCAAAAACGTGGACGAATAATCTGTCTGGTCGCCCCCCTGCTTGCCGCGTTGTCCGCCCCCGCTTCCGCCGGCGAAGCGTGGACACCGCGCCACGTGTCGAAACTCCGCAACGTCACCAGCGCCGTCATCGCGCCCGATGCCGCCCACATCGCCTACGTTCTCTCCGTCCCGCGCGACCCGTTCAAGGCCGGCGACGACAAATACGAAGACGGAGCGAACTGGGCCGAGCTGCACGTCGTCCGCGTCGCCGACGGCGCAACCCGCCCCTTCATCACCGGCGAGGTAAACGTCAACGACGTCCAATGGACGCCCGACTCCAAGCACATCACCTTCCTCGCCAAGCGCCCGAAGGACAAGAACACATCGCTCTACAAGATTGCCGTCGACGGCGGCGAGGCCCAGCGCATCGCATCCGCCAAGACTGATCTCGACGGCTACACCCTCAGCCCCGACGGCAACCGCGTTGCCTTCCTCGCCAAAGAGGAAACCCCCAAGGCCAAAAAGGACGCCAAAGACAAAGGCTTCACCGCTGAAATCTATGAAGAGGAACTTCAAAACACCCGCGTTTGGATCGCCGACCTTGGAAAAGATGATGCCAAGCCGCGCATGCTCGATCTCCCCGGCTCTGCCTCACCGATCCGGTGGAGCCCCGCCGGCGATCAACTCCTCGTCGCCCTCTCGCCGACGCCCCTCGTCGACGACGAATACATGAAGCGCAAAGTCCACGTCGTCGACGTCGAGTCCGGCAAGGTCCTGCTCATGTTCGACAATCCCGGCAAACTCGGCCCCCTCGCCTGGTCACCCGACGGCAAACACATCGCCATCATGTCCGCCGAGGACATCCACGACCCCTCCGACGGCCGACTCATGGTCGGCAGTGTCGCCACCGGAAAACTCACCGACGTGCTTCCAAAATACGAAGGCGCGGTTAGCGCGTTCGGCTGGCAAGACAACACCACCGTCATGTTTCTCGGCGATGAAGGCTGCGCCACCGGCTTCGGCAAGGTCGAGGTCACCGGTGCCAACAAAAAGATCATCGTGAAGCCCGGCATCACCAGCCTGACCGACTTCACCCTCTCGCGCGACGGCATGAGCGGCGCCTTCATCGGCAGCACCGCCAACCACCCGCCCGAACTCTTCTTCATGAAACACGGTGACACCGCCCCGAGAAAACTCACCGACAGCAACCCCTGGCTCGCCGGCATGAACATGGGCAAGCAGGAAGTCCTTCGCTACAAGGCCCGCGACGGCGTTGAACTCGAAGGCATCCTCATCCGCCCCGCCGACGAATCTCCGCGCATGATGTTTCCCCTCATCCTCTGCGTTCACGGAGGGCCCGAATCCCACGAACGCGACGGTTGGCTCACCAACTACTGGCGGCCCGGCCAACTCGGCGCATCCGCCGGCTACTTCACCTTCTACCCCAACTATCGCGGCAGCACCGGCCGCGGTGTCCCGTTCAGTAAACTAAGCCAGGGCGATGAAGCCGGTGCCGAATTCGACGACCTCGTCGACGCCGCGAAACATCTTTGCGAAACGCTCCCGATTGACAAGAGCAAGGTCGGCGTCACCGGCGGCTCCTACGGCGGCTATGCAACGGCGTGGTGCTGCACGGCGCTCACCGAACACTTTGCCGCCGGCGTCATGTCCGTCGGCATTAGTGACACCATTTCAAAGAAGGCGACGACCGACATCCCCAACGAAGACTTCCTCGTCCACACCCGCATGAAAATCTGGGAGGACGAAAAGAACTGGCTCTTCTCGCTTAAGCGAAGCCCCATCTTCCACGTCGCAAAGGCAAAGACGCCCATCCTCATCATGGGTGGCAAGAACGACACGCGCGTCCACCCCAGCCAGTCCCTCGAACTCTATCGCTTCCTGAAAACCGTCGGCCAGACACCAGTCCGCCTCGTGCAATTCCCCGGTGAAGGCCACGGCAACCGGAAAGCCGCCTTGAAACTCGACTACACCATCCGCATGATGCAGTGGTTCGATCATTACTTGAAAGGCCCCGGCGGCGCGCCGCCCCCCGCCGAGATCGACGTCGGCCTGAATGACACCGACAAGAAGAAGGACGAGGCAGCGAAATGAAGTATGCGCTCGCGCCACTGATCGCCGCCCTCGTTCTCACCGGCTGCGGAGACGCCGGCGGCGCGCGAGTCTTGAATCGAAAGGCCGCCGAGACCATCGCCACCACGACGCAACCCGCCGACGCCATAGGGCTCGACGAACTCGACCTCTCACTCGTCGACGACCGATCCGGCGCGCCTGGTAAGTCCAAGTGCTTCGTCGGTAAGCCCATCATTCTCGCCGGCCAATCCTATCCCCGTGGCGTCGGCGTCCATGCTCCATCGGAAATCATCATCGACCTCAACGGCGCAGCCACACGCTTTCACGGCGTCGTCGGCATCGATGATGAAGTGGGCAAACTCGGCTCGGCCGTCTTCAGCGTATGGGTCGATGATCGCGACGCCGCACACACCGCGATCCTCCGCGGCGGAGGCCCGCCGCGCGAGATCTCCGTCGACCTCACCAACGCCAAGCGCCTCTGGCTCGTCGTTGACGACGGCGGCGACGGAGTCGACAAAGACTACGCCGACTGGGCCATGGCTCGCATCGAAATGAAGCCGGGGGCAACAACAAAGCCGCGCATCAGTCGCCTCGCCGACGCCGCACCGCCCGCCATCGTAATGATGAAGCCCGGCGATCACCTCAACGGCGTGCCCGAAATTCACCCGCCCTTCGTCGTCGGCGCCACGCCCGGCCGACCCTTCCTCTTTCGTGTCCCCGCCACCGGTGCGCGCCCGTTGCGCTTCACCGCCGACCGCCTCCCGGCAGGCCTGAAGATCGACTCCAGCACCGGCATCATCTCCGGCACCCTCAAAGAGCGCGGTCGCACCGATGTCGCCATCGCGGCACAAGGCTCCTTCGGCCGTTCCTCCTCAACGCTCACCATCATCGGCGTCGAACACCGTCTCGCCCAGACCCCGCCGATGGGTTGGAACTCGTGGAACGCATGGGGAACGTCCGTCGACGAGGCCAAGGTCAAGGCCGCCGCCGACGCCTTCGAGTCCAGCGGACTCGCCGCCCTCGGTTATGCCTACGTGAACATCGACGACGCCTGGGAAGGCACGCGCGACGCACAAGGCCGCATTCGCACCAACGACAAATTCCCCGACATGCGCGCCCTCGCCGGCCATCTCCATCGCATGGGCCTCAAACTCGGTATCTACTCCTCGCCCGGCCCCAAGACCTGCGCCGAATACGAAGGCAGCAAAGATCACGAACTCGACGACGCCCGCACCTACGCCGAGTGGGGCATCGACCTGCTCAAATACGACTGGTGCAGCTACGGAAAAATCAGCAACGACCTGCCCCGCGCCGAACTGCGAAAGCCTTACGACCTGATGCGCGCCGCGCTCGACGTCTGCGGACGCGACATCGTCTACAGCATCTGCCAATACGGCCGCGGCAAAGTCTGGGAATGGGGCGCCGAGGTCGGCGGGAATTACTGGCGAACCACCGGCGACATCATCGACACATGGTCCTGCATGTCCGTCATCGGTTTCGCCGAACACGCCCACGCCGAATTCTCCCGCCCCGGCCATTGGAACGACCCCGACATGCTCGTCGTCGGCCGCGTCGGCTGGGGGCCGACCCTTCACGCCACGCGCCTCTCGCCCAATGAACAGATGACGCACATCACGCTCTGGTCGCTGCTGGCCGCGCCGATGCTCATCGGCTGTGATCTGTCGCAACTCGACGAGCTGACCTTCTCGTTGCTCGGCAATTCCGACGTGCTCGCGATCAATCAGGATGCGCTCGGCCGCCAGGCCGCCCGCGTCGCCCGAACCGGCACACTGCTCTACGGGCCAAAGGCGGATGTCACGGAGGTCTGGTCGCGCCCGCTGGAGGATGGCTCGATCGCCGTCGGCCTCTTCAACCGCGGCATGGGCGAAGCAACCGTCACCGCCCGCTGGGCCGACCTCGGCATCCGCGGCAAACACAACGTGCGCAATCTCTGGCTGAAACAGGAACTCGCAGCGGCGGATGGATCATTCACCACCAAGGTGCCAAGACACGGTGCGGTGCTGATCCGCCTTTCCCCCGCGCCGAAGTGACCCCACGGCTTGTGGCACCGACTCTCAGTCGGTGAGCGATGTTTCGACTCTCAGCATTTCGATTCTTTTCGACGTTTCGACGTGCAGTTCACCCGCCATGGCGGGACTTTTCGACTTTTGTCGCCCGACCTTGTGACCCCAATGGAATATCCGCCTGGGCGGACGATCAGCCGGTGTAAGAACCGTGGCACAGGTTTCCAACCTGTGATCCGGAGCACGTGCCCCCATTCCCCACCCCAATTCCATCTGCGCTAATCTGCGAAATCTGCGGTTTCAACTCCCCAGCACCCGCCCCACAAACGCCTCCACATCCGCCTCGCTCACGATTCCATCGCCGTTCAACTCATACGCACAAAGCACTGCACTCACCGGTGCAAATCCCGCGAGCGCATCCACCATTCCTTGCACATCCCGCCCATTGACCACGCCGTCGCCATTCCCATCGGCCGTGTTCGTCGAATACACCGTCAATGTCGCAATGTCGCTCGTCGCCTGCGTGCAGTCATTCAGCTTCACCACACAGTCATACTCTCCCGCGTCGGCCACCCCCGCATGAACAAACACCAGCGTATTCGTCTGCGTCCCCATCATCTCCCCGCCATCCACCAACTCGACGCCACTCTTTCGCCAGCGGTACGAAAGCACGCCGTCGCCCGTTGCTGTCGCTCTCAATGAAACGCTGCTGCCAGAACAAAGGATCGGCGACGAGGGTTGCAGCTGGAACTTGGGGGATTCATCCAAGCTAGCAATGCTAGCGACACGAACCGCCGGCCTACTCGACGCTCGTGTGAACTCTCCACCAACCATTAATAATCCGTCGTACTCAGCAAATGCAGTAATCGAATTGTCGACACCCAACCCGACGGCATGCCAATTCGTATCGTCCCAACGCGCGAGATAAGCAGTCGGCCCACTTGGCGAAAAATTGTACCCGCCTGCAAAGACTTGTCCTTGATAGGATGCCAAGTCAGTAACGATGAATGCGACACCGCTTCCGAGCGCCGACCAGTTACTCCCGTTCCATTTTGCTACCCGATTAAGTGGCGTGACACCAGACCCAGAGAAAGCGCCTCCAGCGATAGGGACCCCGTCAATAGTGCAAACGGCAGCCACCCAACCGTTAAGGCCAGGACCTAAAGAGTGCCACGCATCTCTATTCCACAGCGCAATGTTGGACGCGGTTTCAGAGCCCGCCTGCGAAAATACTCCGCCAACAACTAAACTATTGCCCGTGGAAACGCTGCAATAGACTGGACCATTGAGGCCCGCTCCGAGTGTTTCCCACATTTGCCCGTTCCACTTGGCAATTCTGTTACATGGCATGCCCCCGGCGCGAGTCAAATCTCCACCGACGATCAGGCCGCCTTCATGTCGGCATAGTGTTCGCACTCCCTCGTTGCTGGCTACAACTGAGACTCCGCCGGCGAATTCGGACCACGACGTACCATCCCATGCTGCCAGTCGATGCATTGACTGAAAGTCGATTCGGTCGAAATCGCCTCCTATAATTATCCTGTCGTCATAGGACTCCATTGCCCAAACTTCACGACCAATTAGCCCCTGTGACATCGAGTGCCAATGTTCGCCATCCCAGCGTGCGACACCTTGTGCTCCTATGTCTCCTGCCTGTCTGAACGCGCCGCCGGCATATAAGGAGCCATTGAAAGATGTAAATGCCAAAGGTGCGGCATCCAGTCCTGCGCGCCAAATGGTCGTCCAGGGTGCCCAGTTTGCGTAATCAAACTTCGCGAAGCAGGATGCGTATATTGTTCCGATTCTTGAAAACACTCCACCGACAAATAGCGCTCCGTTATGTTCCATGATTACCCTAACTGTGGGCCTGAGGCCGAATCCGGGGGTTGTAAAGGGAAGCGAGAAAAACGACTGGCCGTCCCAGCCAACTATCCCCGGACTGCCCACTCCACTTGCTGACTCAAAGTCTCCACCGAGGAACAACACGCCGTTTGACACGTTTAGGCAGAATACCGCTCTCGTGTAGACGCTGCCGAAAACGCCGTTTCCGATCGCTCCCCACGATTGTCCGTTCCACTTTGCTATGCCGTTATTCGTCATTCCGCCTGCGTAAGTGAATCGCCCTCCTACAATCAACTCGCCTTGAAATACGCCCAAGCAATAAACAGTATGGTTCGAGCTAGTCACTCCGCCGCCAACGTTTGTCCATGACCAGCCGTTCCAACGGGCAATATTGTGAACCGTATCGCCCCCTGCTGCCAAGAACTCGCCTCCAACATAAAGTTCGCCTCCATATTCTTGCATGCAATAAACGACCGATGACCCGCCATCGATCCCAAGGCCAAGGGGCGACCAATTCATGCCATTCCACGCAGCGACGTTTTTCGTCTGCGTGACTCCCGACAATGAGAAGGCGCCTGCCGCGATGATTTGTCCTTGATATATTGATAGCGCATGGACCGAATCGTTGAATCCCTGTCCAAGTGCGTGCCATGCCGATCCGTTCCACTCGGCAATCCGACCAGCGGGCAGATCGCCCGCCGATGTGAACATTCCGCCGACAATCAACAAGCCGTTGTGGACCAAAAGGCTACGCACGGGTCCGTTAGTTCCGCCTCCCAAACTCCGCCAATCGTTACCGTCAAACGCCGCGATGTATGACAACGATTGTTGACCAATCGCTGTGAAATCGCCCCCGATAATAAGCATCTGCGGTAATGGGCCGGACCCATCTGGATCCCAATGTACCGACGCATACACTCCACCATCCGC
>CAZSBF010000091.1:0-16836 GCA_964605185.1 uncultured Planctomycetaceae bacterium | reverse complement strand
CATACGCTATACGGCCTGCCACGCGACGAGGGTGGTGGGCGCAACTCTTCTCGCCCCTGATTCCAATCGATGAAGCCGCATCGCCCAGTTACAGCCAATCCTGAATAGCCCGAAATCTCACCTCCAAACTTGTCGAAAAGCTTGATCGGAAATGTGCTCCAGCCAGAGAAGCTGTGCGCCTTCAGTGCTTCGACGAATTTGTTTGATGCTAGATTAAGGTATGCATAACCGGTCCCGATTAGATCGCCCATTAGGTCTCCCGATTGATGCCGAAACACAGGGCACTGGGAGAGCATTTCTTCGCCTCCAGCGACCTTCATGAGATCACAAACTGCATCGGCCTGTGACCAGAAATAGCGTCGCGACAAGCCTGCATGCAATTCGAACTTCGTGTTATAGAAAGTGTCCATTTCAAAAGTTAGTTATAGGGAGAAATAGGGACTCTCATTAGTGACATCCACCCATTTCTTATGATCACGCAGCACGCGGTGATTTATTCAGGGGTTGTGGTCTACCCCCTATGTTTGAACACAAGATCGTCCCAATCACCTGCATCGACTGGGATCGCAAGCAAGCTCGGGCTGCCATCCCAATCCTCCTCAATGAGGATCCCGCCATCGGGACATTCCCAATCATATCCATCCACTCCACCAGGCGGAATAATCAACTTGACGAAGCCAACCTTTCGGTTGCCCGTAAGAACAACATCGCCGCATTGCACTTCCTCACCTGTTCGATATCTCAGCATTGCCGTATGTCTCAATAATCAAGGACTGTAATTGGGGTAATTAGGGCCGGCTAACCAATTCTTGCCAGTCCCGCCGATATCAAAAGGACACACGCCTCATCATACTTCCTTGCCGTTGAGAACGGCTCCCATCCCCCATTTTCGCGCAGCGCTTTCTCCCACTCCAACCCCAGCCATCCAAACGACTTATCGAAAAAATCACGCCCGCCTGAAACACTGAGCAAGATTGATAGGTGTCACGCAAAGAAAGAAAGGAACCACCCCATGTGCGTCAATGCGTCAAAACCGATCATCGATCACCCACCGCCCGCGCACCGGCCAGCCTCCATCACTCGACCCCTTGGACCCTCAGCCCCAACTCACCCAGGCACGCCGGGAAACGCCAGCAAACGCCAGCTGTTTTTCAATTCCCAGGCCAATTTGCCGCAATTACAACCCCACCCCCACGTCGTACAGCGACACTCCCTCAGCCCCATTCCCTGTTCCCCGTTCCCTGTTCCCTCAATCCCGCCGTGCCGCTGTGCCTCCGCGCACCCTTTTGTGCTTTCTTGCGGCCTTTTGCGGGCTATTGCACCTTTTTGTGGGGGTATTTTTTCCAACCCTGGCTCACAACGCCGGAACAACGCCCAAGCCGGGACTGCCGCCGATCGTCAACCGTCCCCCCCGGCCGCCGAGCCCGCAGAACGGATCATTGGAAAGAAGCAGATGCCCATCGAGGTCCAACCAATCCCCAAGCGGTGCAAGCTGCGCGGCCGCCGCAATGCCCAGCGAGCTTTCGATCATGCAGCCAAGCATCACCTTCAACCCCGCTGCCCGCGCAAGGTGGATCATCTTCAGCGCAGGCCGAATGCCGCCGCATTTGCTCAGCTTGATATTGACGCCGGCCACGCACCCTGCGAGCGGCAGGACGTCGGCGGGAACGATGCAGCTCTCGTCGGCAACGACGGGAAGAACGCCGGACTCATGAATCCGCCGCAGCCCGTCGCGATCGCCGGCGCGGATCGGCTGCTCAACAAATTCGACGCGATACCTCGCAAGCATCGGGAGCTTCGAGAGTGTTTCATCAACCGTCCACGCCGTATTGGCGTCAACGCGAACGGTCTTATCCGGTGCGATGTCGCGAATAATCGCAAGGGTCTCCTCATCGCGAGGAGAGCCGAGCTTCAGTTTGATGATCGGATACTCAGCAGCGCGGCGCATCTTTTCAGCAATCTGCTCAGGATCGGCAATGCCGAGCGAGAACGACGTGAGCGGAATGCTGCGCGGCGAAAGCCCAAGCACACTCACCGTCGGCAGGCCCGCGCGTTTCCCAAGCCAGTCGTGCAGCGCAGCATCGACCGCGCATACGGCGGCGAGTTGATCATGAAACGCTGCCGTGAGTCGATCGCTGATGCCTTCGATGTCCGTGGGGTCGTCACCAAGGAGCGGCCCCATTTTCGTCAGCGCCGCCTCCGCCGAATCGAGCGTTTGGCGATAGGTATCGACCGGCGCGGCCTCGCCCCAGCCCTCGATCCCGCCATGCTCGACCTTCACCCAGAGGGTTTCTTTATCGGTCCGGTCAGCCTTGGCCGTTCGGAACGAATCGGCCAGTCGCAGCGGCATTCGACAAAAGGTCAGGTTCATGGCCGGTGGATGACAAAGGCCGACCGCCTCGGACGCAAGGCCACCTGGCTTCGCCCGCGAACTTTTTCGCTGGTCAGGCCCCGGCTCCAACGGCGGATCCGAGCGTTGTTTCTGCGTTAAAAACGGCATGTAAAGTATTGTCAGAAATAGGATTGTGGGAAAAATGCCACTTGCCATGAATCTCAAGTGGGTAATAATTTCCCCAGTCGGCAGGGTCCGAATAGGTTGCCTGACGCCGCCATTTAGGTTAGATAGGGACTCTGACGCTGTGGCGCGGAGTTTGCTACCATACTCCGCCTGCCGGGCGGCAAAGGATCGCCGCCCCGAGGATGGACACTCGCCGAACGAAGCGTAACCCGCTTCGGGAGTGAGAGAGTTTTTACTGGGAGTGCTATGTCCTTCTTATCTGTGAAGATCGCTGGGACCGGAAGTTTCCTGCCCGGCCCGCCCGTGACCAATGATCGCCTTGAGGCGGTTCTCGGTCCGCTTGAACACGCACCTCCGAAGGTGAAGAGCTTCATCGAGAACCTCGGCCCGAAAACGCTCGACAGCGGTGGCGTTCGCACCCGACATTTTGCCGTCGATCCTGAAACCAAGGATATGACGCACAACTTCAGCACGCTGGCCGAGAAGGCCTCGCGCAATGCCCTTGAGATGGCTCAGATGGAGCCGCAGCAGATTGAGCTGGTCATCATGTCGTGCCCGTCCTATGACCAGAGCACGCCACCAACCAGCACGCTGCTTCAAGAACGGCTCGGTATTCAGAGCTGCGCCGAGATGGAGATTCACTCGAACTGCTCCGGCGTCGGCAAGAGCGTGCAGGTTGCTTACGACGCACTGCGATGCGGCCGTTACAAAACGGCACTCGTCGCCTACAGCCAGCTTTCGTCCATCTATCTGCGGAGCTGCTATTTCAATCAGTCCAAGGTCAACAAGGTTCATGCGGCGTTGCGATGGATTCTTGCCGACGGCGCGGGTGCTCTTGTGCTGACGGCCGCCGAGGGCGGAAAGCCCGGTCGCGAAATCATCGGCACGTTCGTCGAATCCGTCGGCGCGGGTCGCCCGGCGGGCATGACGGCGGGCGGAGCGGCGGCCGATTTGATGAAGTCCGGCCACCAGATTCCCGAGCTTTACCAGGATGGCCAGCATCACCTGTGGCAGGACTTTTCAGCGGTGAACGACAACGCCGCCCCATTGCTGCTTCAGGGTTTGTGCAACTTCACAAAGCAAATGAAGATCGACCCAAGCACGGTCGATCATTACGTCGTATCGATTCCCACGTTGCAGCTCTACGAAAAGCACATCCCTGCGTTTCTCGACCGGCTGCACATCCCACGTGAAAAGATCAAGTTCCGCAGCGACCGCATCGGCTATTGCGGCGGCTCGGCCACCCTGCTGCACCTCGACGAAATGGTCCGCGCGGGCGAAATCAAGCCCGGTCAATTGGCCATGGTCCACGCCGTTGAATCCAGCAAATGGATGACGGCCGGTTTCGCGGTGCGATGGTAGATCAACCACCCCCGGCTGCCCCAAGCACGCCGGAAAAGCCCTTCGCTCTCAAGAGCACGGTCTTCACGATCGGGTTTCTGCTTGTCGTGCTGGGCGTTGTCCCGTCCGTTTTCTTCCTCATCGAATACCGGCTCGCAACAGACATCCCGGTAGGCTCGATTATTCATTCGTTCTGGTCGCAGTTCCGCACATTGGTGGGCATCGCCGTCTTCACCACCGGGCTCGCCGCCTACACCTTCTGCTCCGTCTGGTTGATCTTTCACGGGAAGAGCCCGCACGTCGAGTTCGACCCGCCAAAGCACTTCGTCGCCACCGGGCCCTATCGCTACGTGCGAAACCCCGTGGTCATCACGCTGATCCTCACGGCCATCGGGCAGGCCATCTACTTCGCGTCGATTGGCATTGGCATTTTCGTCGTCATCGGCATGGTCTTTGCTCACTACCAGGTAACACGCATCGAAGAACCGCTGCTACGGAAGCGATTCGGCGAGTCGTATGAGCAGTTCTGCCGCGACGTCCCGCGATGGATTCCAAAGCCGCCCGCGTCCTGATCGAATTCGCCTCGCGGCCGGCTCGACTTTCGCGTTTCCCTGTTCGCCCTTATCTATTACCCCATGAACGTCCTCGTCACCGGCGGGACCGGCTTTGTCGGCAGCCACCTCATCGAATTGCTCGTCGCCGCGGGGCACCCCGTGCGGGCCCTCGTGCGCCCCGGCAGCAATGCGGACTTTGTGCGCTCACTGGGCGCGGAAGTCGTCGTCGGCAACCTCGACGACGCAGCATCGCTCGCCGCCGCCTGCCAGGGAATCGATGTTCTCTATCATTCAGCCGCCCGCGTTGAGATCGTCGGCAGTGAGGAACTGTTTCACAAAACGACGGTCCTGGGGACGCAGCGGCTGGTAGATGCCGCCAACGCCGCCGGCATAAAGCGATTCGTGTATGTCAGCTCCTGCGGAATCTACCACCCAAGTCTGCTTGCATCGGGGCAGGTGATTGAAGAATCCACGCCGACGCCAGAGCCGCCGCGTTGGTTTATCTACGGCCTCGCCAAGTATCGCGCCGAGCGGGTGGTCATGCAGCAGTGCCGAAGCGAGTGGACCATCGTGCGACTGGGCTATCTCTACGGCCCGCGCAATCGAACCATGCACACCTATCTCGCGCCGACCATAACCGACGACATCATGATGATCCTCGGTGACGGACAAAACGAGATGGCGTTGGTCTATGTTGTCGACGCCGCGCGTGCAATCATGCTTGCAGGATTGGTCCCCGGCGCGGCCGGTCGACTGCTGATCGCCGGGCCGAACGAGCGCGTGACGCAGCAACAATACTTTGATGCCCTCGCCGACGGCTTCGGCGTGCCCCGCGTCAAGAAGAAGATCCCCTACCCCATCGCTTTTCTCTTCGGATGGCTCGGTGAATTCCTGATCAAGTCCGGGCCACGCGCCCATGTCCTGCAACGCAGTGCAATCGCGCTCACCGGGTTGCCTCAGCGGCTGCGCAGCGACGAGACACAGAGAATACTGGGGTGGAAGCCGGAGACGCGCTTCGCAGATGGAATGGCGAAGGCGTTTGAGTGGTACAAGAAGGAATACGGCAACAATCACGGCGCCGGTTGAGAATCGGCCGCGAGGGCGATCGGCGTGCCGCACTCAGGACAAACAGCCGATTTCAATTGGTAGAGCGGGTATCCGCACTTCAGGCAGTTGTCCTCCTCGATCTCGATGTGAAACCGAAGGTGGCAGGACTTGCACACGCTTCGGCCGGCCGGCACGACCTGCGCAACGGAACACCGGGGACACGTCATCGAGATCGACAGGTCAGTGGTTTGAATGGACTCAGTGGTCCTGATGGCCGACACGCGATGAAGGATCGGAACCGTGATCGTGCCGCATGCCGACAGAATCCCGAAGACACCAATCCCCCGCGCCCAGTTGTCAATATCAAAATCCAAAAAAATGGCGACCTGTAGCATCAAGACGAGAGTGGCAATCGACACGATGGTGAGCGCGAGCACGACTTGAAGATTGCTTCGGAGCCTCGCAAGCGATAGCAGTCCCACCGTTGGCAGCGCACACGCAAAGACCCACGCGGAACCCGCGAACCGTTCCCACTGGATGTCCAATAGGTGCGGGTATGTATCAAACCAGATCAAATAGATGGTCAGCACCAGAGCAGCGGCTATGGCAATGATTGAGACCGGTCCGATCGGATGCCACCGGCGCCGTTCCCACTGAATCGCCGCCGCGAGTGCTAGCATCGAACAACCACCCACGGCCGCCGTCGTGCCCAGAATCCTCCCTTCCGTACGCCCCATCCCTCCGACGAGCAGGCAATAAATGCCCACCACCGCGCAGCCCACTATCGACCCGATGAACGCGAAGAGGAGTTTTCGTTGGACGGGCGATCGGAGGGCCATTTGGATAGCCAGTATAGCTCGCCGCCCATGCCGCGTTTGATCAGCCCTGCAACCTTCCTCCTCACTTTCGGGGGCGGTGTCACATTTGCCGATTCATACGCATGTCCACTGCAGCCATATGGACGGCCCCGACACAGTCAATCCGCGCGCCGCGCCGCACGTTCACCTTGCGGCAGCCGGTGCGACTTTGGGTGGCGCTGCACGAACGGCTCATGGGGCGCGACACGATCCCGCTTTCACATGAGCTGCGCAGCTGGGAATCCCGCCCGGCCGCCGACATCGAATCACGACGATTGGCCGCCTTGCGCGACCTTGTCAACCACGCGAGGATCCACTGCCCGTACTACTGGGACACCGGCCTGCCCGACGCCGGCTCGATCGAGCGTCTTCAAGACCTTGAGAAGCTTCCCTTCCTCTCGCGGGAAGCCGTTCGAGAACATCACCCGCGGATGATCTGGGCCAACGCCCCCCGCCGCCTGCTGCACGGCCACACGCACGGCACCTTTGACGAGCCCGTGCGCTTCCATTGGGATCGTGCGCGACAGGCATGGGACAAGGCAAATCGACTGCGCGGTCACGCCTGGCATGGCTTCGACATCGGCGACCGTGAGTTGCACCTGTGGCCCATGGACCCTCCTTGCACCGCCGGCGGTCGCATGAAGCAGCGCCTGCGAGAGATACGCGACGGCATCACGGCCGAGTTGCAGATCGATTCGCTCGCTCTCATTGATGATCGAATCAGTCCGCACGACGCATTGGCACAATGGCGCGAGTTCGACCCGGCGCGGATAACCGCGTACCCATCGATGCTCGCAGAATTGATCCGGGCGGGGCTGGAATTTGGCGGACCGATTGGCAACCCGGGGCTTCAAGCCGTATTCATCACTGGTGAAGTCACTCATGATTGGCAGCGGCGACTCATCGAATCCACGCTCGGCGTTCCGACGATTCAATGCTATGGGCTGCAGGAAGTGGGTGCGATCGCGTTTGCCTGTGAGCGCGGGCGATGGCACGTCTCGGCCGAATCGGCAATCGTCGAGGTGATTCGCAATGATCGCCCCGCGGCGCCCGGCGAACTCGGTGAAATCGTCGTCACCGGCCTGCAGAGCCAGGCCATGCCGATGATTCGCTACCGCACCGGCGACCTTGCAGTTGCCGAGGAATCGTCGCCATGCCCCTGCGGCCGAACGCTGCCGACGATGCCGCCGGTTCTCGGCCGGATCGGCGACTTCCTTGAAACGACGGATGGCTGCCGACTCATGCCGCGCGAGGTCATCAACGCCCTTTCGGAGGTCATCTTGCCCGGCACTTTCCAAGTTCATCAGGATCGACATGGTGATATCGCTGTCTCGGTCATCGAAACCGACGACCTCCCGATCAACTGGCAAAACAGCGTCATCCGGCGAACACGCGAACTCGTCGGCCGCTTCCGACTTTGCGCGGTCAAAACGGTACCGACCCTCCGCCGGACGGCGTTCGGGAAATGTCGTTATGTCACGTCGCATCGGTGCCGCCCGCTTCCACTCTGATTCACAGCCTTCGGCCACCGAGTTGGCAGTTGGATTACTTGCGGGGTAGTATCAACTCGCTCATTACACGATATGGCCGATTCCGCCCCACTATCTACACCGCCTTCACTTTCGTCTCTACCGCCGGATGAACTGCGGCGTTACGCATCGGAGCTTGGACTGGAGTTGCATGAAGACTATGCGCCGGCCAAGGTTCTGGAGGCTGTTCGGGCGCGGCAGGAACTCCTGCTCGAACTCGACCGCGACGCCATGCTCGACATCGTCGTCTGGGCACGGCAGCCGGTGCGAAAGTCCGCCAGCAAGGAGTCGCTGGCCAAAGTCATCGCCGGCGTGCAGCTCGCGAACTATGACAGCCTATCGACACGCGGCCTCTATGCACTGACGCGGCTGCGCGGACTCGATGCCAAACCCGGTGATGGCGCCAACGACCTCATCGACCGCCTTCGCGATCACGATGGTTTCTGGACCACGGTGCGACGAAAACGCCGGGCCATTGTCGGCTCTCTGTTGACCAAGTTGATCGATGGGAAGCGGCCGCACAGTGACACGGAATACCAATTCCTTCCCGAAGACGATGGTGTGACGGCGGAGCGGCGAACGCTCAAAGACGCCGTTGTCGAACGCGGAATCGTCGGAGGCATCGCACAGAAGCTCCGCGGTGCGGCCGATGATTACATCAAGATCAAGCTCGATGAGATCGAGGAGCGAATCGACGCAAAGCTCGAACAGATCGACCGGCGCCTCGGCGAGTGGCGCGATCGCGAAGTGGCCAATCGTCTGCGTATCTTGCGCCTCACTCTGATCTTCACCGTGCTTGTCGCGGTGCTGAGTCTTGGGTATAACTACGTCAAATCACGGGTGGTGGAGACGCCGCAGGCGGCAACCAAGTCGACGCAACCGTGACCGACGGGGCGATGGATGTTTGAAAAGCTCACGCCGAGAATGGAACGGGTCCTGAAGATGTCGCAGCAGGTGGCGCGCGACTATGAGCAGGACTACGTCGGGACCGAACATCTCCTTCTCGCGATCATTCAAGAAGGCTCTGGAGTCGGTGCGACGATTCTTTCGGAAAGCAACATCAACCTGGCCAAGGCCAAGGCCGCCGTGGACAAACTCATCAAGAAAAGCCTGGAAGACACCTGGGTCTTCGGGCGTCTCCCCGGCACGCCGCACTTTCGAAATGTCATGGCCATCGCGATTGAGGAGGCCCGCCAGTTGGAGAGCAAGGTCGTCTGCACCGAGCATCTACTGCTGGCCCTCGCCAAAGAGGACGGCAGCGTGGCACAGGCCGCGCTACACGAGCTGGGCGTAAAGTCGGGCACGATTCGAGCCGCCATCACCCGCCGATTGGAAGACCCCGCCAGCGCCGCCTCGCCAGACTGTGCGGATTAGCCTCCGGCGGTTTTGGTACGCCGGCGGGCAAAGACCGAACACCTTCCCCCCTGCCTCTAGCCGTAACCCACCCTCGTAGCGCTACTGGCAAAAGCAATACCCCACTTTTTGATACTGATACAGCCGGTACAGCCGTCGGCACTCGTTAAGTCCTCGTCACTCGGGCAAGAGTGGCTTCCGAACGAATTCGGCCGACTCGATTCAACTTGCTGGCCCAGGATCGCAGAATCGGCCGATCTACTGGCGACATCAGGAGTTTCCCTGATTCCGCAGTCACGTTTGTTCGAGGTCCTGCAATGCCCAGATACATTTCGCCGAGCCCATCGTCATTCTGGAAGCGAATCGAATTCGCCGGTCGTTTGCTATGTGCAATTCTTGGAGGAGTCCTGTTCGCCATCGTTGCGTGGGAGCCGACGTCGCCATCGAAAAACGACGCTGCGGCGGCGATGAACGACGATGTAAGCACCGCATCTAACGGCCTGACTATCGGGCGCGATGCGTCGGGTGCCACGTCTGACGAATGGGCACCCGCCATAAACCCGTATCGCAAGAAACAAGAATCACTCGCGTGGAACGCCACACACGACACACCAACCGGCGATTTCCATGCAGGCTCTCCACTGGCCAAGACCGTCGCCGACGATGAAGGCACACCGACCGTGATGCCGCACTCACGAGGCCCGCCTTGACAATTGGCGATTGAAGATGTCCATCGACTCCCCGTCCAATTCTGGGCGGGGTTTTTCTTGCGCCAGAATTTCTGCTATGCGAATGATCAAAACAGTGCGGTCGCAAGACGTGTGTCAATGTTGCCGGGCCGCTTCGGCGCGACGCAGGTTGAGAATCAACTCCACTTCGCCGACGGGCTGCTCCGTCTGCCGGGCAATCTCAAGCGTGGTCATTCCCTTCTCGGAAAGTTCGTAGATGCGCGCCCTCCCTGCGTCCTCCCGCGATACCGGTGCGGCAGCACTGGCGGAGGGTTCGCCGGATCGGGCGGCCTGCACAAGCGCCCTTAAGGCAAAGATGCGTTGATCGGCGTCGCGAATCGTTTCCTGAAGCTGTGCGTGTTTCTGATCGAGTTGGGAATTGAGCTTGTTCGAAAGCGTTTCCAATTCCGAAAGCAGCCGCTCCATGTCGTCGCGAATCTCCCCTGTCTCGCGATTGGCCGAATCGATCTCCCGTCGATACTGATTCGGCGACCCATCGAGCGGTCGCGCCCGCCAGCGGGCCACCACGATGGCAAGGCCCACAAATCCCAGCAAAGCCATTACAGCCCATTGCTGCGGCGATGGTGCGATGCTTTCAGCCATGAGGTGCGACACGTCAGCTCCAGTCATTCCCGTATCGCGGAAACCGTACTAGAGTCGGACCGCGTTGACAAGCAAAAACCCAAGTCGGCCGGGCACGCGGTTGCCGCGTTGGCGGTCAAATCCTATCATCCGGACATCGAATCAACCCGAACGCAACAGAGAAAGGGTGAGCCAATGTCCATCTCAGCCAAAATGGCCGAACAACTAAACCAGCAGGTCGCCAATGAGTTCAACGCGGCCTACAAGTACCGGGCCATGTCGTTTTGCTTCGCCGACATGGGATTGAAGATCTTCGCCAAGCGATTTGAGGAACAGGCCAATGAGGAACGAGGCCATGCACTGAAGATCGCCAAGTACATTCAGGATGTCAACGCCAAGGTCGAGCTTCAGGCCATCGTGAAACCCAAGCACGATTACAAATCGGCAAAGGAAATCGTCGAGGGCGCGCTCAAGAGCGAAGAGACCGTGACGAGCCAGATCAACGCGCTCGTGGCACTGGCTGGTCAGGAAAACGACTACGCCACGCGGAACTTCCTCGAATGGTTCGTCGAGGAACAGGTCGAGGAAGTCGCCTCCATGCGCGAATTGCTCCAGTGGGTGACGATGGCCGGCGAGAACAATCTCTTCCAGCTGGAGAATCGCATCGCCCAGTCGATGTCGTAACCCGGATGACACCCGGCCGAAAAATCCGCCTGACGGCGTATGCCAACTGCGCCGGCTGAGCCGGCAAGCTCCCTCGTGGAGCGTTGTCGCACGTGTTGCGCGATCTACCCACTTTTTCCGATCCCAACCTGCTCGTCGGGGCTGATCACTTCTCCGACGCAGGCGTGTACAAGCTGCGCGATGATCTGGCCATTGTGCAGACCACCGACTTCTTTCCTCCGCTCGTCGACGACCCGTTTACATTCGGCCAGATCGCCGCTGCGAACAGTCTGTCCGATTGCTACGCAATGGGGGCGACGCCAAAGACGTGCCTGAATATCGTCGCGTTTCCCGACAAAGACCTTCCGATCGAAATCCTAGGGGAAATTCTTGCCGGGGGTTCGAATAAGATCGTAGAAGCGGGCGCGGTGATCCTTGGTGGCCACTCGGTCCGAGATGCTGAGATCAAATACGGCCTTGCCGTCACGGGCGTTGTTCATCCGGACGAGTTTTTCAGCAATGACCGCGCCAAGCCCGGCGACCGGCTCTTGCTGACCAAGCCGATCGGTTCGGGCATCATGGCGAGCGCGGCCAAGAACGAAAAGATCACCGAAGCCGTCTTTGCGGAAGCGGTGGCCGTGATGACCCAGCTAAACGCCGGGGCAGCCGCACTTGCCAAGGCGGCCGGTGCCCGCGCTGTTACCGACATTACGGGGTTCGGACTGGTGGGGCATGCGTTTCAGATGGCGGAGGCATCGGGCGTGTCGATTGAAATCCGGGCATCGTCCGTCCCGCTGATCGGCCCGACGCGTGACCTGGCCGAACAGGGAATCGTCACTCGTGCTTGGAAAAGCACGGTCGAGAGCATCGGCTCGGCCTTTCGCGCGGACGGAGTGGATGAGACGCTTATGAAGATCCTGGCGGATGCCCAGACCTCCGGTGGATTACTCATCGCCGTTACCGCCGATCACGTCGATCTTGCACTGCGCGAAGCGAAGACCCTTGGCGTTTCGGTGTGGGAAATCGGGCGAGTCCTCCCGAAAACCGACGTCGCGCTTCGACTTACGCCTTAGCCCCCTACCGCCCCCGGCCCCCACGATCGGCCCTCACCACGATCTTCTCCCGTCGGCCCGGCTTGCGCGAATCGAGTAGCCGCATGGCTTTCTTGAGGTTGTCCACCTTGAAGATGCCGATCGTTCGCCCCCCGGCCGCCCCACTGGTCACGTAGGCGTACTTGATACTGATGTGATTCCCATTGAGCCGTGCGCAAACATCCGCCATGGAGCCGGGGCGGTTGGGCATCTCCACGACCAGCACCTCGGTCTCGGTCATCGGCAGATTGAGCGACGCCAGCACCATTCGTGTCTTTGGCACATCTTCGGCGACGATCCGGAATACCCCATGCTCCACTGAGTCCATCAGCGTGAGGGCCGACAGGTTAATCTTTCGATCGGCCAGGGCATCACACACCGTAGTGAGTATGCCCGGCTTGTTCACGAGAAAAATCGAAAACTGGGTCGCTGTTTTCAGCATGATTGGCTCCTCGGCAAAAAAGATCGGCGAAAAAGTCGGCCCAACGAGTTGAACCGCCGCCGCGCCGTGATAGTATAGAGCCTGTCGGCCGCGCCAAGTTCGCCGCACATGACGCGCAGGACACGGAGGTCCTCATGTCACCCGTTCGCCTTGCATTCATTGGTTCCGCGAAAGATGTATCTCCATGGCTGTTCCACGCCGTTTCGCGCGTGGCCTGCCTTGAGGCCGTCTGCGGGCCGCATGCCGAGTCCGACGCCTCCACCCACCGCGCCCGTTGGCCGTTTACCGACTTGCCCGCCATGCTTGGCGAGACAGAACCCGACGGCGTGATCGTCGCCGGCCCGGTGTCGCGGCGTGCAAGCGTTGTCAAGGAGTGCCTTGCGGCGCGAACCGCCGTTCTTGTCCTCGGCAGCCCCGGTTCCGCGCGGGAGCTGACGCGTATTCAATCGCTTGCGCAACTTGTGACACGCCCGGTGCTTATCGCCCCGCCGTCGCGCCATGGCCCGGCGATGCAACTGGCACGGCGCCTCATTGACTCTGAAAAGATTGCAAGGCCGATTTCGATGCAACTTGTCTCCACGTGGAGGCGTTCGGTGAATGCCTCCGGCGATGCGGCCATCATCCACCCCGATCAGGTCTTCGAGGGGGTCGACCTCGTGCGGCTGCTCCTCGGCCCGATGACCCGCATCCACGGCATCATGCATGGCGACGGCGTCATGCTTTCGGTCGGCGTCACCGATGAGCACGTTCCCGTCTCGCTGGCCTTTCACTCGGGAGGCCCGTTGGAATCGCTCGGATTAGACGTCGAAATTCGCGCGGCGGATGGAGCGTGCCTTCGAATCTCTCGTGATGGGCGTCTCTATTGCGGCAATGGAACGCGTGTCGATGCCGCACACGCGCCGAGCCTTGTCGCGTCCGACCCAGTGGTCGAGCTAGGCTACGACGGACTACTCAAGTCATTTGTTCATTACATCGCGAGCGGTGCGACGGGATTACTTGGCCACGCCGACGAATCGGCCAACGCCGCGGAGGCGCTGCTTCGACCTGGCAGACCTCGGACACTTCGCCGAGTTCATCGGCAGCGCGACGCCGCCGACGGAAGAGCGGCATCCGCCTCGTATTCTTGAGAAGTCAAATTGATTCCGGACTCGCGTGGCGATGCGAGCGATTGTGCTACGCCTTCACGATCTTTTCTCGCCCACGCTTCACGCCCGCCGTCGCGTTGCGCGTATCGAGGATCAATTTGGCGTTCTTGACGATCATGTCGTAGTCATAGGCCGAGTGATCGGTGCTGATGAGCACGGCGTCATACCGCTTCAGGCTCTGCGGTGTGAGCTTGACTGACGTCATCCCGAGGTCGTGTTCGCGGCCCTTGTGCGTCTTGGGAATGTGCGGGTCGTTGTAATCGACCTTTGCCCCGCGCTGCCAAAGGAGATGGATCAGCTCAATGCTGGGGCTCTCCCGCAGATCGTCCACGTCCTTCTTATACGCAAGGCCTAGGACGAGAATCTTCGAACCCGACAGTGACTTGCGCTTCTCGTTCAACGCGATGCCGAGGCGATTGATGACATACTCCGGCATCCGCGTGTTGATTTCGCCTGCGAGTTCGATGAATCGCGTCGTCTCACCATATTGCCGCGCCTTCCACGTCAGATAGAACGGATCGATGGGGATGCAGTGCCCGCCGAGCCCCGGTCCTGGATAGAACGCCGAGTAGCCAAATGGCTTGGTCTTGGCCGCGTTGATGACATCCCAGACGTCGATGCCCATCTTGTCGAAGAGCATCTTCAATTCGTTCACCATTGCGATATTCACGCACCGGTAAACGTTTTCCACGATTTTTGCCGCTTCGGCTACTTCGCAATTCGCCACGGGCACGACCTTGGCAATCGCCGCGCTATAAAGGGCCGTGGCTACACGCTTGCTGCCCGCATCGAATCCGCCGACGACCTTGGGAATGGTCTCCGTGCTAAAGTCCTTGCGGCCCGGGTCTTCGCGCTCGGGGCTGAAGGCGAGGAAGAAATCCTTGCCCGCTTTGAGTCCGCTGCCCTTTTCAAGAATCGGTTTCACAAGGTCGCGCGTCGTGCCCGGATAGGTCGTCGATTCCAGCACCACGAGCTGCCCGCGGCGGAGCTGCGCCGCGATGGCCTCGGACGTGCGCTCGATGTAGCTCATGTCGGGGTCGCGCGTCTTGGATAGCGGCGTGGGCACGCAAATAATGATGGCGTCAGGCTTGCGAAGTTCGCGAAAATCGGCCGTGGCTCGAAACTGTTTTCGCTTCGCCAATGCCGAGATCATCGAATCAGGAATGTGCTTGATGTAGCTCTTGCCGGCGTTAAGCAGCTTTACCTTTTTCGGGTCGATGTCGAAACCGATGACATTGAACCCCACGCTTCCGAAGGTCCGAACGAGCGGCAGGCCGACATAGCCCATGCCCATGATGCCGACGACGGCCTTGCGCTTTTGAATCTTTAGTTCGAGGGCTTTGGTATCCAATGCGGTCTCCTGAATGCGGCGATCGATCGTTCCGCCGGTGCTATCGAAAGCCTGCAATTAGACCGGCAATTGAAGGAGATAACAAGGCAGGCGGCCGTCCGGTTTGGTATGACTTGGCATTCACAATCCGCATTCACGCGCGGGTCATTTCGGGTTTCTCGGACCCGACCGCTGCCTCCCTCGCTTCGTGGAAATCATCGACGCGATGATGCCAATCGAGAGGATGCCGATGATCATGCCCATCGAGACCGGCGTCGGGATCGGATAGTGATGGGCAAGGAGCATCTTGACGCCGACATACGCGAGGACGAACACCAGGCTCGGCTTGAGATACTTAAACTTCTCAATGGCGCTGGCCAGCACGAAATACATGGATCGAAGATTCAGAATCGCGAACACGTTGGACGTGAACACGATGAACGGTTCTTTCGTGATCGCGAAAATGGCCGGGATGGAATCGACGGCAAAAAGCAGGTCGGTACTTTCGATCACAAGCAGCACAAGAAACATCGGCGTGACGGCCTGCTTGCCATCGACCTTGACAAAGAACTTCTGCTCGTGAAAGTCGCTTGTAACGGGGTACAGTTTCCGTGCAATCTTGACCAGCGGATTACGGTCGGGCTCGACCTTTTCTTCGCCGCTTCGAAGCATCTTCACGGCCGTCAGGATGAGCATGGCGCCGAAGACATAGATAATCCAGTCAAACCGTTGAATGAGGGCCGACCCCGCGCCAATCATGGCCCCGCGCATAACGAGAGCACCGATGATGCCCCAGAAGAGCGTGCGATGCTGGTACTTCTGCGGGACGTGAAAGTACCCAAAGATCATCGCAATGACGAAAATGTTGTCGAGGCTCAGGGACTGTTCGATCAACCAACCGGTGAAGAACTCCATCGCGGCCTGTTTGCCGTGCAGGTGCCCGCCGAGCCAGTGATTCTCGTAGATGAAATAGATCGCGACGTTGAACGCCAGGGCCAGCAAGACGCAAAAGCCCGACCAAATAAAGGCTTCGCGTGTCTTGATGACGTGAGCCTCGCGGTTGAGTACGCCGAGGTCGATCGCCAGCATGATCAACACGAACAGAACAAATCCGGCCCACAGGGCGACGGTCAGCATGGTGTCGATATCCTCTCTCGGCACACGGACCGACGACGGCCTGCACGCGTGCGGACACGGATGATAGTGACATGCGCCGTCGGCAACAATTCACAACTTTGTTGTCCAATCCAATCATGCGCGATACACTACCGCTTTCCCCAGGAGCCAATGCGTGACGCCCGTTCCGGTGAGCCTCCCGTTACTCGACGAGCCTCGCGACCACTGCGGCCTCTTCGGAATCTACGGCCAATCGGACGCCGTTGAACTCACCTATCTCGGAATGTACGCACAACAGCACCGGGGGCAGGAATCCGCGGGAATCTGTTGCGTCCGTGACGGCCGTCTAGAACGTCAAGCGGGCCTCGGCCTTGTCACTCAGGTCTTCACCCCCGAGTCACTCAAGCGATTGCGCGGCATGAGCGCCATCGGTCACGTGCGGTATTCCACCACCGGATCGTGCAGCGATGCGAACTGTCAGCCCTTGCTCGTTCAATACTCCGCAGGACAGGTTGCCGTCGCCCACAACGGAAACCTCAT
>CAZSBF010000090.1:0-16867 GCA_964605185.1 uncultured Planctomycetaceae bacterium | reverse complement strand
CTCGCGCCGGGCCTGCCGATCGTCGCAATTCCGTTGCGGAGTGGCGCCCGATGCACCGGCGTCCTGCTTGCCGCTGCAATCACGTCGACCGAGTTTGACGAGCCTTTGCTGCGATTGTGCGGGGACCTCGCACTCGATCGAACGGTGCTCGAAGCCGAGGCCCGCAGCGCACAGTGTGCAGACCACGAATTGATCGCGAAAGTCATGCCCGCGCTCGCCTGCGCGGCCCGACAGTCATCGCGCCTCACGAAGCTCTCGGAAGAAGTGAATTCCCTAACCCACAATCTCCAATGCACCTATGAAGAGCTTCACCTCATCTACCAGATCAGCGGGAGGATGAGCCTCAACAACAAGCCGGCCCACGTGCTTGAAATGGTCGCCGATGAGTTGCTCGATGTATGTCGCGCCGAAAGCATTGCATTTGTCCTCAAGGAAGACGAAAACGCATCCGGCGATCGCACCCAATATGGTGTTGCCGCATCGGCTTTCAATGAGCGGATCATTCAGATCGGCGATAACCTCCCGAGTCCGCAACGGATCGAACGCCTCGCAGAATCGCTCGCTCCGGAACTCACGGCCGCGCTCCCGCACCTGCTGATGAATCGCGCGGCCGATCATCCCGATCTTAAGTGGGTCTCCGACTGGCTCCATCATCTCGTGGTGTTGCCCCTGTGGCGAAACCATGACCTCCTCGGTGTCATGTTCGCCATCAACTGCACCGACGACGGCGACTTCACCTCCGTGGATGTTCAGCTCTTTCGCGCTGTGGCCGACCGCATCGCTCCGTTCCTTGAAAACCACCAGCTCTACGGCGACCTGGCCGACCTGCTCATGGGTCTGCTCCATGCCATGGTGAATAGCATCGACGCCAAGGATACGTACACCTGCGGTCATTCCGAGCGCGTTGCGCTCTACGCGAAGTCCCTTGCTCAGGCTGCAAACCTCCCCACGGGAACGTGCGACCGCATTTACCTCGCTGGTCTATTGCACGACGTCGGAAAAATCGGCGTCCCCGACGCCATCCTCTGCAAGACCGGCAAACTCACCACCGAAGAGTTTGCCGCAATGAAGAAGCATCCCGAAATCGGTGCCCGCATTCTTTCGCGCATTCGCCAAATCAATGACCTTCTCCCCGGCGTGCTTCACCACCACGAACGCGTGGATGGCCGCGGCTATCCAGACGGCTTGGCCGGCGATGAGATTCCGCTCTTCGGCAAGATCATTTGCATCGCCGACTGCTTCGATGCCATGACCACCAATCGAACCTATCGCGCCGCCATGCCGCTTCAGGCGGCCTTGGCAGAAGTGCGCCGATGCGCCGGCACTCAGTTCGATCCGCACCTTGCCGAGGCGTTTCTCGCTCTAAATCACGAGAAGATCGTCGACGAAGCCCGCGCCCTGACCAGCGAAGCCGGAAACGTCGCGTGGATCAACGATGTTCGCCCGAGCCCGGGAGCCTGACACCATGTCCACGACAGTAAACAAGTATGGCGACGTCGCGGTCCTGTCGGTAAAGGACGATCTCGCGGGAGATTCCGTCGAGCAATTCATCGAGCAAGCCAATCAGACGGTCAACGAAGGCATTAATCTCGTCGTCGTCGATTGCACCAAACTTCACGTCATCGACAGCCGCGGCCTGGAAGCACTCCTGGAGGTTCAGGCTCGGTGCGAGGAGCTCCTCGGCACCGTCAAACTGTGCGCCGTGGATGAAGCCTGCGCCAAAATCCTCGAAATCACACGCCTATCCTCGCGATTTGAAGCGTTCGCCGATCTCGATTCCGCCGTCAAGAGTTTCAGATAACCCCGGAGTCCTCGTGGCAGCTAAGCAACCACACGCTGAATGGATGCTCGAACTCGACGAACCCAAGGTCGTCGACGAATCCACTACTGCGCCGAAGGAATCGGCGGCCCCGGCTCCGGCCCAGTCCACGCCGCACACCCGACGACAGGTCGGTCAAATCCTCCTCTCCAAGGGCCTCGTCACCCAGAAGCAAATCGATGAAGCCATCGACGAACAGCAGCGGCGTAAGCATCGACAACTCCTCGGCGAACTCCTTGTCGAGATGGGCATGGTCTCGGAAGAGCAGGTCGTGGAGGCCCTCGCCGAAGCATACAACGTACCCTTCGCCAAGCTGTCCCCGCGCCTCGCGGATCCGAAAGTCGTTCAGATCATCCCGCGCGACTTTCTCGAGAAGCACTCCGTCCTGCCGCTTTTCAAAGTTCACGAAACACTGACCGTCGCCCTCCGCGAACCGGCCAACGTCTTCCTGGTTGAGGAAATCGCCCGACTCGCCAACTGCCGTGTGCAGGTCGTCGCCGCGACAGTCGCCGACATCCACGCGCTCCTCGGCCAATACATGAGCGCCGCGAACGTCTTCGTCATCGATGACATCATCGAAGACGTCACCGGCGATGCCTTCGAGTTGATCGAGTCGAAGGTCGACGACATCACCAACCTCGAAGGAATGGCCGGCGACTCACCGGTCATCAAGCTCGTCAACTACCTCATCTACTCCGCCGTCAAAGAAGGGGCCAGCGATATCCACATCGAGCCCGACGACGGCCAGCTTCGCATTCGCTACCGCGTGGACGGCGTGCTCTACGAAAAACTCGCGCCGCCGTTCCAACTCATGGCCCCGATCGTCTCGCGTATCAAGATCATGGCCTCGCTCGACATTGCCGAACGCCGACTCCCGCAGGACGGCGGCATTCACGTCCTCATGGAGCGCCGGCCCATCGACCTTCGCGTAAGCACGCTTCCAAACAGCCACGGCGAAAAGGTCGTGATTCGAATCATCGACAACTCCCAGGCGCTCAGCAGCCTGGAGACGCTCGGCTTTTCCATCGAGATGCTTAAGCAGATTCGCCACCAGCTCGCCCACCCGCACGGCCTCGTCCTCGTCACCGGTCCGACCGGCAGCGGCAAGAGCACGACGCTTTACGCGGCGCTGACCGAGATCAATTCGCCCGAGCGAAACGTCTGCACCGTTGAAGACCCCATCGAATACAACCTCAAAGGCATCAATCAGTTTCAGGTCATTGAGAAGATCGGTCTGAAGTTCGCCACCGTCCTTCGCTCGCTTCTCCGACAAGACCCCGACGTCATCATGGTCGGCGAAATTCGCGACGACGACACCGCACGGACCGCCGTACAGGCCGCCCTCACCGGCCACATGGTGCTCTCCACGTTGCACACAAATGACTCGGTTTCCGCGGTAACCCGCCTTCACAACGTCGGCGTCGAAACGTACCTCATCAGTGCGGCGCTCGATTCCGTCCTCGCCCAGCGCCTCGTGAGAAAGATCTGTTCGCACTGCAAAGAAGAATACGAGCCATCACCCAGCATCAAGCACGCCCTCGAAAAGGCCGGCCTTTCCGCCACGAGGCTCTGCCGCGGTGCCGGTTGTCCGAGGTGTCACCAAACGGGTTACTCCGGTCGTATCGGTATCTATGAATTATTCGTGCCGGATGACGCCGTCCGTCAGGCCATCAGCGACGGTGCCACATTGCAGCAACTGCGTGAACTCGCCAAGGCCGCCACAAGTACCACGCTGCTGAGCGACGGCCTTTCCAAGGCCAAGGGTGGCATCACCACGGTTGAGGAGATCTTCCGCGTCTGCGTCGCCTAGCGCACCTTCGGAGACTAAATCATGCCCGCATTTGCATACTCAGCTCGCGACGCCAAAGGCGCCCTCGTGGAAGGCCAGATACAAGCCGGCAATCAGTCCGATGCCGCGAAACTGCTCCGCGCGGAAGGCAAGTTCCCCGTACGCGTCACGCCTGCCTCCGGAATCGCGCCGAAAACCGCTCCCGCCAAAGCCGCGCCGCGCGTTCAGGTGACAGCGAGCCGCACAGCGCCGGCACCGGCGAGCACCGCATCCAATATGCTCGGCGACAAGTACCGCTCCGACGATCTCATCTTCTTTACAAACCAGCTTGCAGTCCTCACCGAGACCGGCGTATCGCTTGCCGAAGCCCTCGAAGCCTGCGAACACGACGGCAATTCTCCGCGCTTTGCCAAGGCCCTTCACGCCATCATTGATCGCGTTCAAGGGGGCAGCGAGTTCTCCGCTGCCTGCGCCGAGTTTCCCCGCATTTTCTCACCGATGTACATCAGCCTCATCAAAGCCTCCGAAGCCTCCGGAATGATGGCACCCATGCTTCGTCGCCTTGCCAATCACCTGGAAGCCCAGCGCGACATGACCAAGAAGATCAAAGGTGCCATCACCTACCCAATCGTCATGCTCGTGTTCGCCATCGGTGTCACCATTTTCCTGATGACCTTTGTCCTTCCGAAGTTCGCCAACATCTACAACGGCCGCGAGGACAAGCTTCCCAAACTCACCAAGGCTCTCATGGCATTCTCTGGCTTTCTCACCAGCTACGGCCTCTACCTGCTCCCGGCCCTCGCCGCCATTTCCACCGGTCTTTGGTATTACACGACGCGCAACGAAGACGGCCGCCGCCATTGGGAAACCATCAAACTCAAGCTCCCGCTCTTCGGCCCGCTCTTTCACAAAACGTATCTCACCCGCAGCCTGCGCACCTTGGGCACCATGATCGGCGCCGGCGTTGCCATCCTCGATGGAATCAAGCTCACGTCCGGCGTCTGTGGCAGCGGCCACTACGAACGTATGTGGAACACCGTCCACGACCGCCTGCAGACCGGCCAACAGCTCTCCGAAGCCCTCGCCGACAATCCAAACGTCCCCAAGGCCGTAAACAAAATGCTCGCCGCCGGTGAGCGCGGCGGGCAGCTCGGCGCCGTGATGGAACGCGTGGCCGCATTTTGTGACGCAGAGCTTGGCGTGGCCATCAAGACCATGACCAGCATGTTGGAGCCGGCCATCGTCATGTTCCTCGGCACCGTCGTCGGCGGCCTCGTGCTTGCCCTCTTGCTCCCGATATTCACGATTTCCAAAGCCATGCACTGATCAGAACCGGGCACGACGATTTCCAATATGATCCCTGCTCGGAGCCGACCCATGTTACCCAAAGACCAACTCCTCATCTTCCCGGGCTCGGCAAGCCCCGCGTTCACGAGTGCCGTGTGCAAGCAACTCCGAATTCGCCCCGGTCGATGCCATTCACGCCATTTTTCTGAAGGCAACACCTTCGTGCAGGTCGGGGAAAACGTCCGCGGGCGCGACGTGTTTCTCGTTCAGTCCCTTAGTTTCCCGGTCAACGATCACCTTGTTGAGACCCTCTTCTATATCGACGCCTTCAAGCGTGCCTCCGCCAAGAGCGTCACCGCCGTGATCCCGTTCTTTAGCTACGGCAAAGGCGACAAAAAGGACGAACCGCGCGTTAGCATCCGCGCCCGAGTCGTGGCAGACTGTCTGGAAGCAGCCGGCGTCGATCGAATTGTTACCATGGATCTCCACGCCCCGCAGATTCAGGGCTTTTTCCGAATCCCGGTCGACCATTTGTACGCGCTGCCTGTCATCGCGGCCTATTTCCGGAAAAAGATTGACACGGAATGGGTCGTCGTAGCCCCCGACGTTGGCGCAGCCGGAATGGCCAATGCCTACGCGCACGCCCTCGGCGCAAAAACCGTTATCGCAGAAAAGGTCCGGCGCGATCACAACGAAAAGGCCGTCGTCGAACGGATCATCGGTCACGTCGCCGGAAAGAACGCCCTGATGGTCGACGACTTCACCATCACCGGCGGCACCCTCATCGCCACCGCCGAGCGCTTGAAGCAGGAGAAGGCCCGCGATATCTATGCCGCCGTTGCCCACGGCGTCTTTACCGCCGGAACCGCAAAGAAAATTGACGCCAGCCCGATCAAGGAACTAATCATGACGGACACGATCGAGCACCAGTTCGAGAAACCGTCGAAAAAAGTGCGCGTCGTCTCCGCCGCCTCCCTCTTCGCCAAAGCCATTCAGAGCATCCACCGACAGACAAGCGTCTCGGCCCTCTTCACGAAGTGACGGACTATTAGCTCGTCAATCCGAGCACAACGGCGCAAGCCTTGTGGCATGTCGAGCAAATCTCTGTCCAGGCGCCCGCCGTCAAACCCCCGCAAGCAAAAGCATCAGCGCCTTCTGCGCATGCATCCGATTCTCAGCCTCATCAAAGATGGCCGAGTTCTTCGTGCGTGTCACGTCATACGTGATCTCATCGCCATAGTGCGCCGGCAGGCAATGCAGCAACACGCAATCCGGATTCGCCATGCTTAGCACCTTCATGTCGATCGTGTACCCGGCAAAGATCTTCTTTCTTGCCGTAGCCTCGGCTTCCTGTCCCATGCTCGCCCACACATCGGTGTAGAGCACGTCGCTTCCCTTGGCCGCGCCCGGCATGTCGTCGGTAATCGTGACGCTTCCGCCTGTCTTTTTCGCAATCGCCTGGCTGTCGGCCGTGACCTGCGGATCCGGCTGATAGCCCTTCGGCGCGATGATGTTCACATGCATGCCCGCCAGCGCACCGCCCAGCATGATCGAATGGGCAACGTTGTTTCCGTCGCCGCAGTATGTCCATTTCAGCCCCGCAAGTTTGCCGCGTCGTTCAACGATGGTCTGCATATCCGCGAGGATCTGACACGGATGCTCAAAATCCGAAAGGCCGTTGATCACGGGTACGCGCGAATGCTTGGCAAGTTCAAGCACGATGTCGTGGCCGAACGTGCGGGCCATGATGATGTCCACAAATCGGGAAAGTACGATCGCGATGTCCTCGGTCGTCTCGCGTTCGCCAATCTTGAAGTCGGTGGGGGAGAGGTAGATCGCGTGACCGCCCATCTGGGTCATGCCTGCCTCAAATGACACGCGCGTCCGCAGGCTCGGCTTCTGAAACACCATGCCGAGGGTCTTGTTCGCGAATTTACTGCGGTACTCCTGCGGGTTCTTCTTGACCGACGCCGCGGTGTCGAGAACGAGCTTCAGCTCGTCGGGGGTCAAGTCCTTCATCGACGCCAGACTTCGGCCTTTTAGCGGGTTGCTCATGGGGCAATTCTCCTTGGGTTTGGGCTGAGATTGTACGATGGACATGAAGAGTGTCGAATCGGACCGGCAAATGGGCTTGTTTGCCGTTTCCGGCGAGCCCAGGCGCGATAACTCGCGTTGCCCACTTTCGCAATGTGCGAAGTATGGGACCAATCGGATGGCCTGTATCGATTGGGTGGTCCTGGAAAGTTATCCGGATATCGGGCATGACTTCTGCCTCGCCACAAGCATACAATGGGGGAAGCGAGGGCCTCCACATTTCTCGCGCTGGGCAGGCGTCCATGTGGAGTGTGACGGGGGAATCAATATGAGCGGAACGAAGCAAATCTCCAGGGGGCTCGTTCTCGTCGCGCTGCTTGGCGCGGCGTGCATGATCGGCACGGGCTGCAACGGGCTTGACCTCTCGGGCCTGCTGAACTTGCGAAACCCTCCTGTGATCATCCCGACTGCCGCACCGGCCGATTCATTTAATTGGTCGTTCGCGGTTGACCTTCGTAACTACCCCGACGCCGCCTCGTTGGCGTGGGATTTCGGAGACGGCAGCACGGTTTCAAATCTAAAGGTAAATTCGGGTCGAAACATCGCCCACGACTTCGTTGCCGCCGGCCAGTTCACCGTACAGGTCCATCTTTTCAATAATGGACAGGCCGTGAATGGCACTGGGCCTCAATTGATCGCGACCGGATCCCTTCCCGTTGAAGTGCTCGGTCCGAACAAGAGCCCGACGGCATCATTTGTCGTCTCCGACCTGCAGGACGAAAACAATGACCTCGTTCCAAACGGTAAGCAATTCAACGGCTCCGGCAGCCAGGACAACGATGGCGCGATCGAAACCTTTGAGTGGGACTTCGGCGACGGCGAAACGGGCGAGGGCGCCACGGTAGAACATACCTATGCAACAAGCGGTCGATTCAACGTCCGGCTGGTTGTCACCGATGATCGCGGAGCCTCCTCCGAGACGACGCGAAACTTGCTCGTGAACACGGCGCCAACCGCGGAATTCGACTTCACCGTTTCGGCGGTCGACAATCTGACGACCAGTTTCAGCGGGCAGGACAGCAACGATCCCGATGGAACGATCACCTTGTTCAGTTGGAATTTCGGCGACAACACGAATGGTACGGGTGTACAGGTCCAGCATACCTATGCCTCGCCCGGCACATTTAACGCAACCTTGACCGTGACAGATTCGCTCGGCACGACCGCGACGATCACGAAAGAGGTCCGCGTTACAGGCAACGATGTCATCATCACAAGTGTCTCGCCGGATTTCGCTGTGACAGACACAATCACGGACAACATCACGGTCCGCGGAGAGAATTTCCTGGCCGCGGGCCTCACGGTCAATCTGGAACGCGGCAATTCGGTCGTGTTTCCGAGTGCCGTGAATCTCCTTAATAGTTCCGAAGTCACGGCATCGTACGATTTGACCGGCGTTCCCCTGGGCGACTACGACGTGGTCGTCGAAATGACCGGTGTGCAGCAGGTGCGGTTGAGCGCGGCGTTCCGCGTTGGAACGGCCAATCGTGTGCGAATCGAAACACGCCTTGGCGATGTGGTGATCGAACTGGTCCCGGATGCCCCGGTGACCACCGAAAACTTCCTTCAGTATGTGACGGATCGCTTCTATGACGGAACGATCTTCCATCGAGTGGTGCCCGGCTTTGTTGTGCAGGGCGGCGGGTTCCTCCCCGGCTTGATCGAACAGACACCTGAACGCCCACCGATCGTGAATGAATTCAGCCCCAATAGAAGCAATGTTCGCGGAACCCTGGCAATGGCAAAGGTGGGCGGCAACCCGAACTCCGCCACCAGCGAGTTCTTTTTTAACCTCGCCGACAACTCGCAGAATCTCGACAATCAGAATGGCGGCTTCACCGTGTTTGCCAACGTGGTCGAAGGATTGGATGTCGTGGACGCCATGGCCGCGGAACCGCTCAGTGGTGAAACGCCCGAAACGGATATCATCATGACCCGCGTTCGGCGGGAGTAAGTCGGGCTCATTCCGGAATGTTACGAGGTCGGCTTCAAAGGCGACGGGTGCCAGATCAGCGGTGCCTCCGGCGGGCGCGGAATGGCGGCTCGCGAAATGCTCGGGATGATCTTGACCTCGATCGTCTTCCTTTCCGCATCCGTCGTGTCAAACTTAAGGGCGTCCCCATAGGCTGGCGGAGCATACGGCTTTGGCGGTAGCGTTACCTTGATCTGGTGAACGTTTGGGGCACCATCTGTTTTCGGCGACAGCAATAGCTTGATATCCGGATTCGTGGCCGCAAGACCGGTGATCTCCATCGGCGTCTTGCCGTAATTCGTGACCGTGATGGTTCGTTCTTGAACATACGGCAGAGTCGGGTCAACGGCGATCATAGGAGGCATGACATCAATGCGCGACGGGACATACGTGTTGATGACCACATGAAACAAAGGGCGGCCCGGTATGTTGGTCTCCAGCGGCACCTTCGCCTGAGTGTTTCCAACGGGAAATGGCGGGTCACCAGTAACCGTTAGAAGGTACTCCTCCCCCGGCGCCGTTTCTTGAAACTCTGCGGTGAATCGCGATCCCTCTGGCGTAACCGGGTGAAGTTTGAGAATCAGTGGCCTGCCACTGGCGTTCTTGAGCCTGCATGTTCGTTGGAGCCGTTCGTCGGCTTTGATGAGCCCGAAGTTCATTTGACTGGCCTTGATTTTTTCGAGTGCCGCCTTGGGATTGGGGTCCGCGGCAGCCTGGGCATCGGCCACAACTTCAATGTCGAGCAACTGACGCACAACACCGCGAAGACGCAGCGTCATCTCGGGGCGTTGGAGATCATTGGTCTTGATGGTGATGTACTCATCCACCGACCCCTTCTTGCCCGTCGTGTTCATCTTGAACGGTATGAAGCCCGAACCGCCGGGGGCTATCTCCTTGGCATACCCCTCAGCGACGCTGCAGGAACAACGAGGTTTGGCCTCAAGGATCTTCAGCGTCTCAGTCCCTTCGTTCATGATTCGAAATGGATAGGTAACATTGTCGCCTGCCCACACCTCGCCGAATTCAAAGACCACCTGTTCGGCAACCCAGCTTGGACCAATGACTTTTGGCTTGGCGGGATCGGTCCCCGGTGTTGCTGCGGCCGGCTGGACAGTCGGCGCAGGTGCCGGAATCGCCAACGCAGGGGCTTCAGCCTGTTTGCTCTTGTCGCAGGCTGCGATCAGCACGACGAGAACAATGAACGAACAGTAAAGCGGATGACGCATAGGGAACTCCAGAATCATGCCGCCGGCGAGCCGGAGGCTCTTGGATTAACGATGCTGTATTGCAATTATATCGGAGGGTTGATCGCAAATGGGAAGCACGGTGCGTAACAGTGTGCAACATCACGCCAGCAGACGAAACATGGCGAAGAGCCCCGCCCCGATCAGCAACATGCCCGAGACGATCAAGAAGCACAGGTACAACGCCGCAATTGGAATCTGCGAGACGCGCTGGCAGCGCATCGTCTTGTAAACAAGGCTGATGCTCAATGCCAGCGGAACCAGCATCCCAAGACGCCCCGCGCCGGTCACCGGTATCGGCTTGAAGAAAAGGTCGTTGAATAGTTGAGCCAACATGCTATCCGCCTCCGGATCGTGGAGGTGCCCGGGCAGGCTGCGGTTCGCGCGGCCGCTCGCAGCGTGCCATGGAGTCGATGATGATCAGCAGATTCAGTAGGCCCGCCACACCGGCATAGACAACCGAGATATTCGCCGCCGGCCAGATGGCCTTGAGCGATTCTTGATCCGGCCGTTGGACCGCCTTTTGATTAAGGTAAAGTGCAAGCAAAGCCTGCGGGCCGGCGCAGAGTTGCGCGGCAATCCACGCCCCATTGTCCTTCGGGCTGACCGTGGTGCGTACACCTCCAACCGCCACCCCCGTCCAAAACGTCACGGAAATTGCAACGAAGAATATCGCGGCGCGAAGGCGTTCCCCAAGCCACCAATGGCCAAGCCCGGGAACGATCCATGAAAGAATCGCGGCAATGGCAGTGGAGCGTGGCTCATCGGCGGCAAGTGTATGTGTTGCGGGGGCGTCGATAAATCAACTCCTACATTCCACAGGGCCCGTTCGGATCGCCGCACCGTCCGCACCCGTTGCCAGATGGAACGGATGAAGTCGTTGAGTTGGCGCGGGCTGCAAAAACGCTGAACTTTCGGGCGACCTTATTACTCGTGCATTTCGGACAGGATACGTTCTTGTCGGACGCAGCATTGCGCACGAGTTCTTCGAATTCGTGCTCGCAGTCGGCACAAGTGAATTCGAACATGGGCATGGGCAATTCCTGAACGGGCAGGGCGGTCATCCTGACCGACCGATCGAGAGTATATCGACGGCATCTGGGGCGGACAATTGGACCGGCAGGGGGTTGCCGAGCCTTCGGACGCGGATTAGGATTGCACGTCCTCCTTAAGTCTGAACCCGGTTAGCGGGTTCGTCCGGCCCCCATCGTCTAGTGGCCTAGGATATCAGGTTCTCATCCTGGAGACCGGGGTTCAAATCCCCGTGGGGGTACTTAGGTACCAAGCCCCGACGACGACGAGTCGCCGGGGCTTTTTTCATTTCGTGGATTCGGACTCCCATTTCCAATAGTCGGCAGGGGCGAGGATAGGGATCGATTTGTACGACTTTATGGTCAGCAAGTCGGCGTCACCGCTGACAACGGCATCGCAATGACCGGCGATGGCCGTGCCCAAGACGACGAGATCGTCTCGGTCTCGGCAGGCCGACTTTTCGATTGTGATTGGCTCGACAAGCGTGAGCCTCGAGCGCAGGAGTCGGGCGGCCGACGCGATATCCGATTTGGAGAAACGCAGCTTTCGGGCCATGACGTCCTCGAATTCCGCGAGGAGCGATTCGGATGAAATAAGTTCGTGGAGTTTGGCGGTGTGCTCGAAAAGCTCCGCGCAGACGCCTCGCGTCAGAAAAGCGGCGACTAACACATTAGTGTCGAGGAGCAGTCTCACGAGATCCGTTTAAAGATGTCTTCGTCGGTGAACAGGCCCTTTTGCTGAGCCTTGCGCATCAGTTGCTCGCGGATTCCGCGGAATTGGCGGGTGAACAGGAAGTCTTGCAAGGACTGCCGCACGAGGTCGCTGCGAGAAAGGCCCTCGCCGTCGCAGATCTTGTCGATGATGCGGCGAAGTTCGCGAGGAATACTGACGGTAAGCGTGTCGCGCATGACCTGACTCCTGTATTAGATTCTAATACAGTCGAGGTCGGATGGCAAGCCCGGTGAACCGATAATCAACGGGCAGCGTTGACGCACGCCGGCCGGGGTATTAGCGTTCCCGGTCGCGAGCGCCGTTGGAGCCTTTCATGAGTTCAGCACACGACTCGACCCCCGCCCCACGTCTAACGGGGTTGCAGTGGATGATCTGCGCCGTCGCGGCCATTGGCTTTGCCTTCGACATTTATGAACTCCTCATGGGCCCGCTCGTCCTTCGTGAAGCCCTGCCGCAAATGGGTCTGAAGCCCGGCACCCCCGAATTCAATCGTTGGAAAGGGCTGATGTTCTGGGTGCCCGCCATGTGCGGCGGCTTCTTCGGTCTGATCGGTGGCTACCTGACGGATCGCCTTGGTCGCCGGCGCGTATTGGTCTGGAGCATTCTGCTCTACGCCGGCTCGGCCTTTGCCGCCGCGTTTAGCACGAATCTGACGATGTTGCTAGTTCTGCGCAGCGTGACATTCGTCGGCGTGTGCGTTGAATTCGTTGCCGCCGTCGCATGGTTGTCGGAATTGTTTCCCAACGCCCGCCAGCGCGAAAGCGTGCTCGGTTATACGCAGGCCTTCTCATCCATCGGTGGCCTGCTTGTAGCCGGTGCCAATTATCTTGCCGTTCACTGGGGACCGAATCTCCCCGCGATCTACGGTGGCCACGACGCGTGGCGATACACGCTCATCTCCGGCATCATCCCTGCAATCCCGCTCATCATCATCCGGCCCTTCATGCCGGAATCTCCCGCGTGGGCCGCGAAGAAGGCGGCCGGCACTCTCAAACGCCCCAGCGTCATGGAGCTGTTCGCCCCAAGATTTCGTCGAACCACACTGGTTACAACGTTGATGTTCGCATGCAGCTATGGCGCTGCGTTCGGTGCAATTCAGCAACTGCCGGACATTGTCCCCGGCCTTCCCGGCGTGCGAGAACCAGGCGCGGCCGCGCAAACGGAAATGAAAGACGCTCAGGCCGCGATCAAGTCCGCCGGAGAGAACGCCGCGCAAAAAGCGCCGGCCGAAGAACGCGTAAAATCGGCGCAGAAGAAAATCGCACAATCCAAAGCGGCCGAACAAAAAGTGGTGGCCAATGTGCAGACCTGGCAGGAAGTCGGCGGACTCGTCGGCCGCACGATTCTCGCGTTTCTCGCCATTCGAATCGTGAGCCGCCGCACCTTGCTTCGCATATTCCAAATCCCCGGCTTGCTCATTGTCCCGCTCGTATTCTTCTTCCCGGCGAGGAACAACATTGAACTACTTCGCTACGGCATTTTTATCGTCGGCCTGCTCACCGTCGCCCAGTTCAGTTTCTGGGGAAATTACTTGCCGCGTGTCTATCCGACGTATCTCCGCGGAACCGGCGAAGGGTTCGCCGCAAACGTCGGTGGCCGAATGTTCGGAACGTCCGCAGCATTGATTACGACCCAACTGGTGAACCACATCCCGGGGCAATCCGCATCCGAGAAGTACGCTATTGCCGCCACGATCGTCGGCTTCAGCGTCTATCTGGTCGGCACCATCGCCTGTTCGTTCCTCCCGGAACCGGGCGCGGAGTTGCCGGAATAGACTCGTCGAAGTCGTTATCGCGCCCGGAAAATTCGCGAAGCAGTTCCGCCGGGGCCGACCTTGATCGAGACCTCGCGCTGGCAACCAGGACACCGGCCGACGTATTGGGTTTCATGGGGCTGCCGGTAGATTCGCGTATAGACATCGCAGCATTCAAAATGAATGCCAAGCCAGAGCCGCCCGGCGGTGGGGGTCGGTTGGTGCGAGGTCGCTTCGTCCGCAGGCGGCCAGGTAAGATCGAGTCGGGAGTCGGCCATATTCTCATATCGGTTAGAAGCCGACTTCGACTCGTAGACAGCGACAATAGTTGCGATAGCATGGCGGCCGATGGCAACAGCACCACGATTTCAGATTGCGGGTTCGATTCTCTCCGGTGATTTACTGGACCTCGCCGGCGCCATTCGCCTTTGCGAAAAGGCGGGCGCCGACCTTCTGCAGCTCGACATCTGCGACGGGCATTTCGTACCCACGATCAGCTTCGGCGAAGAGGTCGTAAAGCGGACATGCCAGGCGACCAAGCTCCCGGTGGAGGTGCATCTGATGGTCAGCCGCCCGCAGGACTGGCTAAGCCGCATGAAAGGTATGGGCCATATCCGCACCATTTTTCATCTGGAAGCAAGTCAACGAACGATGGGCATGGTGCAGGCCATCGTCGCCGACGGCCTGAAGCCCGGCGTGGCGATCAACCCAGAGACGCCAGCCGTCGCGCTCGAGCCGTTGCTTCCCTACATCGACAACGTCTGCATCATGGGAATCGCCCCGGGCTTTGCCGGCCAGAAAATGCTGGAATACACCTTCACAAAAATCGCGGACGTAAAGGCCTTGATTCGCAAGACAGGTTCGTCTGCGACGATCACCGTGGACGGTGGCGTGAAATCGGCAAACGCCAAGCAATTGGTGGATGCAGGCGCGGACATCCTGGTCGTTTCCTCGGGCATCTATCAGCACCCGACCCCGGAAAAAAGCCTCGTCGAGCTGCGGGGAATGGTCGGCTAGACACGCAATTCGGACGTTGCACGGACAGCGACAATCGACGGCTGTCATGGACAACCCCCGCACGGATTATCGAGCCTTCCTGATCCCACACGTCTCCTAGCAATTCTTCGTTTGCAGCAACCCATCCGGTATTCGAATCTTGTCGATGTAGGTCGGCACGAATTCCCAGGAGGATTGGGGCCATGGGCTACGCACGCATTTCTGTTCAGCGGGTGATCTTTGCACTCTTCGTCATGGCCGTATCAGCGGCATCATCGCCGGCAGTGGTGGGTGGAGGCAGCACCTGCTACCGTCCATCCAATACGGCCGCACAGTTATCAGGTGTCGCAACCAACACCAATTGGGCGCAAACGGGTAGCTGCGTTGCGACGGATACCCCCTCATCATGCATCGTGAGCGAGAAGTAGAAAACCATCCAATGGTCGGAAGTGCGGCCTGTCAGTCATTAGGAGCGTTGATGTCGATGTCGGAATTATTCTTACCCGGTTCCGTTATGCGTGAGAGGTCTGTAACAGCCTCGGTTCAGAGTCGAAGCCATGACGCGGGGAAAGCACCCCAAAGCCGCATGAAACGGTCACATTCTTGTGCGAGCGTGTTTTCGTTCCTGCTCGTTACGTTGAATCTCCTCACGCCGCAATTGGCGCGCGCGGACATCACATCCGCCCCAATGCTCATGACCAATCGCTTGCTCAGCAATCAGCCTCGATACTCGGTCCTGACTTGCTCGGCGTGGCCCAGCACCACGGCGGCGCCCAGCGTAGGCGGTTTACCGCCTTGGATTGTCGCCAAGAATTGCCCGACCCGTGACGAACACGCCTTATTGACACTCGACTACAACGAAGACGTCAACATGTTGTTCTTCGATGGTTCGAACTGGACCGGTCCATTCGAGATTTGCTCTGAAACTGGACAAACCGCCGGAAGAGGCGCGGACCTGTGCTATGAAACGCTCTCCGGCGATCTGATGATGGCCTATTGGAAGGCAGCGACCTCCCAAATCGGCTATCGCACCTATTCAGGAGGCGCGATTTCGTCGGAAGGACTACTTACTCCGCCCAGCACGAACACGGGTAATTGGGTCAAGTTGGTGGCCGAGCCGAGTTCGGACGCCATGTATCTCATCGTGATGAATTCGGGTGGTACCCTGTACGCCTCGCGTTGGAATGGCAGCGCGTGGGGCGCGTTCACCACGATCGAATCCAGCGTGAGCGCAAATAGTTATGAATGTTTCTCCGCCACGTGCGAATCTCTGTCCGGAACACTTGTGGTGGCCTATGGCGAGAGTGCTTCAACGGTGCTCAAGTATCGCACCTGTACGTCGGGTACATGGACCTCGGAAGCGTCAGGCCCCGATATAGGGGCCGTGATCCGATGGGTCCGGCTCGCGGCCAATCCTGCTTCCGACTCCGCGATGTGCGTCACGCTGGATGACCAGAAGGACATAAATGCCGTCCAATGGAACGGCCTCCTCTTCGGCCTTACCCAGGAATTGCAAACGAATAGCTACTGGGACCACTGTCGCGCGTTCGACGTGGCCTACGAACCCCAAGGTACCAACGCGCTCGTAATCTACGGCAAGCACGAGGACGACTCGGTCTATTATCGAAAGTGGAACGGGTTGTCCTGGGGATCGGAAACGACCGGACCAAACCTTGGAAATGCCCCGGTTGTCTTCAAACTGCAAACCGGTCGAAACGGAAGCGAAATATTTGCCGGCGTTCACGATTTCGGTAGCGATGCAAACATCTTCTCATGGACCGGCTCATCCCTCTCATCCGTCGCAGTGCCCGAAGGAACACTGGGATTAGCCATCACGAACGATTGCTTCGCGTTCTCAGTTCCAACAGCCCCGGCCATGACGCCCGCCAACATTCCCTACAGCAATGATTTCGAGACAGCCATGGGCGCGGAGTGGAGCAGCACATCACGGGACTCGACCACGGACTTCACGTCATTCGCCGGCCGACATCGAGTTGCGCCGCTGAAGCTCGCGCTGAACACGGCCGCCGATGGCTCCGGCACCTGGACGATTTCGACGGTCGATGCCGGCGGCAATGTCGGCCGGCACGTGTCGCTCGCGGCGTTCGGGACGGACCTGGGCATCGCCTACCAGGACGTCACCAACACC
>CAZSBF010000089.1:0-17112 GCA_964605185.1 uncultured Planctomycetaceae bacterium | reverse complement strand
CCATCGCCGACCAACGTCACGACTCCGGCTTGCCGCTGGTGCGAGTCGAAGAGTCGCCTGGGCGACAATCCTTTCTCGCACCCACCCCTGCGGGTCAAAGAGTTGCCTCGGAGACAATCCCTTCCCGCGAACCGCTTGGCGAAAGCACACCAAGAGCCTCCGACGTCGGCTTACCGATTAACAGATCACCCGACAACGAGCGCGGCACCAAACCCGCCAACCCGCGCACCACTCCAGCCATCCCACCCTCTGAAATCTCAAATCTCAAATCAGATCTCCCCACCCCGCCGCGCAAACCAAACATCGCCGACCCCGGCTTGCCGATTAACAGATCACCCGACAACGAGTGTGGCTTCAATCCCGCCAACCCTCTCACCACACCAGTCACACCACCCTCTGATATCTCAAATCTCAAATCAGACTCCCCCATACCACCGCGCAAGCCAAACATCGCCAACGCCCTCGCAAGCATCTCCCGCCGCAACCCAAGCCCCTCCAACCCCAGTCCCACCGGCGACTTGCGCGCTAATCAGACAAACTGCCGCAATTCAGCGCAGACCAATCCCCAATCTGATCTCTCAAAACAAAACCCCGCTGAAAATCAAGGCAAAGGAGGCTCGGCCACCCACGATCCGGACAAAAAACCAACCATCACGAGTTCGTAGCATGTAACGAGAGCGCGTCCACAATCCCAACGATCACGGTCCGCACGGGCGCCTTGTCGTCCCCAAGGATCTGCCGCGCGCCATTGCCCTCATCGTTGATAAGCACATGCTCGCCGACACCCGCCCCGGCCGCATCGACCGCGATCACGTACTTCCCCGTCGGCTTCCACGCCGCATCCGTCAGATCGACGATCAGCAGCTTCTTGCCGGCGCAGACCGAATGATGAATCGTCGAATAGATGTCGCCGCGAACAATGCCGAGCAGCATGGGTCAGGCCTCCGTCCGATGGTCATCCGCCAGATGCACCCCATCGACGATGCCGATGATGGTGTGATCCACCGGCACAAACCACTTCTCCAGCGCCATCGCCGCCTCGCGCCCGCCCTCGAAGAAAACCAACTCCCCCGGACCGGCCATCCGCGTCGAATCGCAGCAGACAATCGGCGTCCCCGCGTCCGCCTGCTCCTTGTTCAGCGGCTGCACGATGAGCATCGGCACACCCGCAAGACCTTCGTAGGCCACGGCGGGAACGACAGTGCCAATGACGCGACCGAGGTGCATCACCAGCCCTCCCCGAACCGAGTCGACTTCGCCCGCGTCGAGAGCATCGTCTCATCCGCCCGCGGAATGATCGTCGAGCAGACCGGCTGGTTGCGATGCGCGATTCGCGCTGAACCAATCTCAATGGCCGCTTCGATATCCGCCAGCATCCCCGCGAAGTGCGCCAGCCCCTTGCCGCCCAGCCCATCGCCAAGTCGAATCTCAATCACCGACACATCCGCCCCCTTCACCGCAGCGTCAGCCGCCTCGATCACCGCCGCCATCGTCGGTGTCTCGATGATCCCCAGCGTGTCATGCTTCCAATCCCCGCGCTCGCCAAGCACTGCCTCGCGCACGCTCTCATGCACATCCGGCAGCAGCACCCGGTCGATCAAGACACTGCCGCCCACGCGGCACGCCTCGACATACGACTCATCAACCTCCGCCACTTCACCCGCGAACAGCACGGCGAACTTCCCCGGCTGCACCGACCCCGCGCGGATCAAGGTCACCGGCGCCTTCTTCAAAAGCGCATCCAGCGCGCGCGTCCCCACCGCGATGCTGGAGAATTCGATCATCGCTAATGCGGGGTGGGCCGGCATGAGTTCCTTAGGTAATTCGGAAATGATCCTTCAACACGCACCGCCGCTCCCGCGAAAAAGTCCGCGGACCGGTCAGTCCCTCGCCTGTCGGGCTGGCGATGCTGAAGGAGCTGTATCCCTCGCCGCCTTCGCCGAGACCGGCATAGATGGGGGCGTTCTTCACGAAGATGCTGGTGTTGATCTCTCGCGCCATGCGAGAGAGTCGAGTCAAATGCAGGCTATGCATCGCGGCCGAGTGACCAAACCCATGTTCAGCGGCAATAGCCAGATCGATCCCCTCATCGGCCGACTTCACCCGAGCCACCGGCAGCACCGGCATGAGCTGCTCCGTCCAGATCAGCGGATGCTCCACCGGCACATCGAGCACCACAAGCCGCACGCTGTCCGGCACACGCATGCCGATCTGTTCAAGAATCAGGCTCGCATTCTTGCCGATCCACTTGCGATTAATGACGCCGGGCTTGCGCGGCCCGCGCGTCTCCTCAAAGATGACCTTCTCAACGGCTCGCGTCTGCGGCGCGGTCAGCACCACCGCCCCGTGCGACTGCATGACCTTGAAAAACTTGTCCGCCACCGATTCGACAACGAACACTTCCTTCTCATCGGTGCAGATCACGTTGTTGTCGAACGACGCCCCAAGCGTCACGTCGCGCCCCGCCCGCTCGATGTCGGCCGTCTCATCGACCACCACCGGCGGATTGCCCGGCCCCGCGCAGATCGCCCGTTTGCCGCTGGTCATCGCTTCCTTCACAACGCCCGGTCCGCCGGTAACGACGACAAGACGGATACCCTTGTGTCGCATGAGTTGCTGGGCACTCTCGACCGTCGGCTCGGCGATGGCGGTCACCACATTCGGCGGGCCGCCGGCGCGAACAATAGCCTCGTTGATAAGCCCGACGTTGCGACACGAAACGCGCTTGGCATTCGGATGCACGTTGAAGACAACAGCATTCCCGGCCGACACCATGCCGATCGTGTTGCAGATGATGGTCGACGTCGGATTCGTCGTCGGCGTGATCGCCGCGATAACGCCGAACGGAGCGCGCTCGAGCAACGTCAGCCCGTCATCGCCGGACCACGAAACAGGCTCCAACGCCTCGGGCCCCGGCGTCTTATTCGTCACAAGGCGGTTCTTGATGATCTTGTCCTGCTCGCGCCCGAGGCCCGTCTCCTGATGCGCATCGCGTGCAAGACTGATGGCGTTGGCCAGCATCGATTCGCGAATGGAGGCGATAATCTTGTAGCGGGCCCGAAGCCCCATCGCGCTGAATTTGACGAACGCCTCCCGCGCCGCGGCCACGCACTCGTCCATGTTCGTGAAGACACCCATCGGCAGCGCCCCGCCGCGAGCGATCGACTCAACCTGCGACGGCTTCAGCGCAGGAGCCGTCGACGGCGCCGCCCCACCGCGCATCTTCTCGATCACGCGCTGAGCAATGGCATCGATTTGTGTGTCATTAAGTGCAGCCATAAAACAAAGGAGCGTGACGTGCGACTATTTCTTGTACTTCGTTTCCCCGCCGACTTCCCATTGATCCACGATGGCCATCACCACGGCATCCACCGGTCGCTTGTCCGTCATCGTGGTTTGTCGGGCACTCGAACCGGCCGCGTACATCACAATTTCACCCGGTCCCGCGCCGACCGAATCGGCCGCGACAACTGTGGCCCCGGTCGGCTTTCCCTCCATGTCGACGCAGCGAAGCACGAGGAACTTCAGCCCGTCGAGGCTGGGTTCCTTCTTCGATGCGACCACGGTACCAATGACTTGTGCTAGGAGCATGGCGTCCAACCCCGGCATTCGAGGCGGTGCAACCCGCGCACCGCTCGATCGCAACGAAAGGCGGCTTACTTCATCGCCTTCTTCGCCTGCTCGGCGCGGCCAAGCGGAAGGACGAGGTCGACGTTGGTGTGCGGGCGGGCAATGACATGCACGCTGACGATCTCGCCGACGCGCGACGCCGCGGCCTGCCCGGCATCGAGCGCCGCCTTCACCGCAGCCACGTCGCCACGGACGATGGCCGTCACATAGCCGCCGCCGATCTTCTCATAGTGGACCAGTTCCACCTTGGCGGCCTTGACCATCGCATCGGAGGCCTCGACCATCGCCGCGAATCCGCGCGTCTCAATCATTCCCAGTGCTTCGGTGCTCACAAGTATCCTCCGAACATGCTTTGAGCCAGCGGCTCGTCAGGGGCGGCAGACGCCGCGCCGGTTATTTCTTTCGATCTTCCACGCGGCCCATCACGCCCGCAATCGCCGCCTCCGCGGCACGGAACCCGACGTCGATGTCGCGCTCTTCGCCGCCAAGATAGATGCGACCGAAACTTCCAAACGAGCGGACTTCGAGAATGTTGATGTTCGCGGCCTTCTCGGCTTCGTTGGCCGCCAGCGCTGCATAGGCGGCCGGTTCCAACTCCATCACATAAAGCGTGTGCCCCGGCAGGATCATGTTGCCATGGCGCATGCGGTTGATGAGCTGCGTCTGATATGGATCGACATGCCGGATCACCTGACTGGAGAGAACGCGCGGTTTGATGCGGTCTTCCTCCTTCAACTCCAGCGCCGCCAGAATGGCTCGCCCCGCGTCGCGCACATCGGCCTGACTGTCGGAGTGAATCTCCAGCAAGCCATACTGCCGCTCGACGACCTGCATGCCGGGCGTCACGCGCGTATTCTTCAGGGCAATATCAGTGACGCGGTTGATCTCAATGCCGGGGGAAATCTCGACAAACAGCGACGCCTGACCCGGGTTCGGCAGAAAGCCCTGCGAAACCGTCGCCTGAAACGACGCAAACTGCGGCTGCAAGCTGTCCAGAAAGATGTACGAGCGAAGGTCAACGGCCATAGGCTGCAAAGCGTATGGATGACCCGCGCGGCTGTCAATCGAGAACGCCTAATTCATAGGCGAATGGTGATGGGTTGCCAGTCCGCGATCGCACTCAATGAGCCGCCGGTTCAGGCGAGTTGCGTGACCCGACGATCAGCAGCAGCACCACCAACAACCCGAACGGAAGCATGGCAAATCCGGGGTTCTCGGCAAGTGGCCCCAACCACTGCGAACCGCGATCCAGCAACTTGGCTCGATCCGGGTTCATGGTGAGCAGCGCGACAATGATTCCCGCAATGGTGCCGCCCGCAATGTAGCCCGAGGAGAGCAACACGCCAGGGCTCATCTCCGACTCGGCCGCCGATCGCTTCGCGAACCTATCCGCGAGCCACCGCATCATGCCACCGACAAAAATCGGCGTGGACGACGAGAGCGGCAGATAAACACCCACCGCGAAAGGCAGTGACGGTACACCGGAAAGTTCCAGCACGAGGGCAATCGCCACACCAAGCAGCACCAGATCCCACGGCAGCTTCTGCGTAAGCACACCGTCCACAATGAACGACATCAGCGCCGCCTTCGGGGCGTTGTACTTCATCACCTTCGACCCGTCGTCGCGTACTTCGAGACGGCCGTTAATTCCCGGATCGATCAAATAGCGAAACTTGCCGGTCTCATCGACAAGGTACTTACCCTGTTCGATGCCTGCGAACTCGCCGGCCCGGGCCTGCAGGACGAAATACTCTTTCTGATCGTCCTTGGAATACGTCCCGCCGGGCCGCTCCTTGGCGGAGAGTTTGGAAACATCTGCGAGTACATCCGGCAGCTTCTTCGTCGAATACACCGTGGCCGAGTCGTTTAAGAGCAGCAGCGTGCCACCAATCACAAGTGCCGAAGTAATCGCTCCAATAAGAATGCCGATCTGCTGATTGCGTGGCGTTGCCCCGACGATATAACCCGTCTTGAGACACTGCGCGACCGTGCCGCCATTCGAACAGGCAATGCACACAATGGCTGCGATGGACAATGCCGTCAGGCGATACAGCTCGCCCGTCCAACCAACTGCAACGAAAATGAGACATGTAAGCAGCAGCGTAGCCACAGTCATGCCGGAGATGGGATTCGACGAACTCCCGATCTCACCCGTAAGCCTCGCCGATACCGTCACAAACAAGAACCCGAACAACACGATCATGGCTGCTTCAAGTGGATGATTCACGTTGAGCATCGGGGCGAGATAAATCGCGATGATGAGACCGATGCAGCCGAGAATAACCACCTTCATCGAAATGTCTCGGTCGAGGCGATTCGATTTTCCACCACCCGCGCCGCCTGAACCTCCCGCAAGATCGCTGAGGCCGGACTTGATGGAGTGGATGATCGTCGGCAGCGATTGGATCATGCTGATGATGCCGCCCGCCGCGACTGCCCCCGCACCGATGTAAAGCACGTAGTCGTGATTCACATCCTTGAGTGGCATGTCCTTGATCAAATGCGACGCTGGAAAAAGCGGTGTCGCCAACCCTTCACCAAATAACTTGATAATCGGAATCAACACCCACGAGGCGAGGATGCCGCCCGCGACCATGATGCAGGAAATCCGCGGGCCGATGACATAGCCGACGCCAAGCAATGCCGGATTGGCCTCCAGCGCCACGGCCGCCCCTTTGAATTCAAATATCTTCGACCCATCTGCACGAAAGAACGCCATCAGCCTACTCGGCGTGTCCTGCCAAAGCCGAAAGGCCCCCATCAACATTTGATACACGAATGCGAGGCCGAATCCACCAAACACCGTCGCCGCCGACGAGCCGCCTTTCTCGCCGACGATGAGTACATCGGCGCACGCCACACCTTCGGGATACGTCAGCTTCCCATGCTGCTTGACGATGAAGACGCGCCGTAGTGGGATCATCATCAACACGCCCAGCAGCCCGCCCAGCACGGCCACGAGCATGACCCGCATCATTTCAAGGTTGTAGCCGAGGATTAGCAGTGCCGGCATGGTGACACCAACGCCGAAGGCGATGGATTCGCCGGCCGACCCCGTCGTCTGCACCATGTTGTTTTCGAGAATCGTGGCGCTGCGGCCCATCAGCGGGCGGAACGCGCGAAAGAGCGTGATCGAAAGGACGGCGATGGGGATGGACGCAGAAACCGTCATGCCGACCTTGAGCACGAGGTACAGCGACGACGCCCCGAAGATGATTCCCAGCACCGCCCCCATGAAAATGGAGAAAAAACCGATCTCAGGGATCGTCTGCTCCGCCGGAACAAACGGCTTATGCTCGGGAACGGACGCCGTGCTGACAGATTCACTCTTCATACCGCACTCCAATGAGTTATTACAAAGCAGCTCCTAGTGTGCCCGGACGATGACGCGATGGCAAATGAAATCGGGAACGCGTCACCTATCTTGCTGGGTCACATCGCCCGTCATGTTGCTCGATAATCGGGATCGCTTGCGGATGCGGAGGCCCAGCAAAAGCATGGCGAATAACGACATCGCTTTCCAAAGTAACAGCCACCAGGGTGTCCACCATGCCTCAGATTCGAAGAAATCGCTGGTGCCGAAGATGGCAATGACAATTGCAAGTATCAGTCGAGTCTTGAGCGGCGAATGCGCTCGAAGCGCCGGCACGATCAGAAATGCGACGAGGTACCAGATGAAGGGCTCGATGTGATTATAAAAGTCCCTGACTGACTCACCGGACATTGTTGGACGCTACTCCCGCACGTCGGCGCCTTCTGCCAGATCCGCTAGCAAATCCCGCGCCGACCGATCCAGCGCCGGATGCACCACATCCGGGTCGATCTCCACCAGCGGCTCCAGCACAAACCGCCGCTCGTGCATCATCGGGTGTGGAATCGTCAAGTCCTCGGATGACACAATCTGCTTATCAAACAAGAGCAGGTCAAGATCAATCGTCCGCGGCCCCCAGTGCACATCCCGCTTGCGGCCCAGCGACTCCTCAATGCGAACGCAAAGCGACAGCAGCCGCGCCGCCGGCAACGTGGTCGAAACTTTCGCGACGGCATTAAGGAACTTCCCCTGATCCGCGGGCCCACCCACCGGCGTCGTCTCATAGAGGCTCGACGCCTTCACGATCTTCACATCGCGCGTCGCCTCCAGCGCATTCAGCGCGGCGGTGATGTTCTTCTCGCGGTGCCCGACATTCGAGCCGAATCCGATGTACGCGGTGTGTTTCATGGTCGCCCCCGCCGATCTTACCACGCCACCTTCCCCAGGCGCTGTCCGGCCTGTGCAATTCGATCCACCTCGACGGTCAGGGCGAATCGCACATACCCCTCACCGGCCGCCCCAAACCCAATTCCTGGGATTGCCACGATGTTCGCCTCGTCCAGCAGCTTCGCCGAACAGTCCATCGACGAATACCCCTGCGGGCATCTCGCCCACACAAAAAACGTCGCCCGCGGTTTGAACACCCTGAACCCCGCCGCGCCGAGCAGCGGCACCAGTGCATCGCGTCGCCGGCGATACGTCTCCCGAATCTCGCGCACCTCCGGCGAGTCGATCCGCTCAATCGCCAGGGCCCCGGCCTGCTGAATCGCCCCGAACGCCCCGCTGTCCATGTTGCCCTTCACCTTCGCCAGTGCTGAGAGCACGTCGGCGTTCCCCGCGGCAAATGCGATACGCCAGCCGGTCATGTTGAACGTCTTGGAGAGCGAGTGCATCTCAATGCAGCACTCCTTCGCGCCGGCCACCTGCAAAATCGAAGGCGGTCTGTCGGTGTCATCAAAAAACGTCTCGGAATATGGAGCGTCAGAGCAGACAATGAAGTCGTGCTTCTTCGCGAGCGCGACGGCCTCTTCATAAAACGCGACTGACGCCACTGCACCCGTCGGATTGTTCGGGTAATTCAGAAAGAGCAGCTTCGTCTTCGCCAACACGTCCTTCGGAATCGCTCCAAGATCGGGCAGAAATCCGCATTCCTCCGCCAACGGCATCGCCACCGGCGTCCCACCGGCAAACAGCGTCGCCGCGTGATACACCGGATACCCCGGCGTCGGCACCAATCCCACATCGCCGGGGTTGATCACCGCCAGCGGCAAGTGCCCAAGCCCTTCCTTGCTGCCGATCAGCGTCAGCACCTCACTCACCGGATCGACGCTCACGCCGAAACGCTTCGCCATCCAATTCGCCGCAGCCTGCTTGTACTCTGGGTATCCCGCGTCATAGGGGTACTTGTGATTTTTCGGGTCGTAGATGGTCTTTGCCGCGCGATCGATGATGAACGTCGGCGTGGGCCGATCAGGGTCGCCGACGCCGAAGTCGATTACGTCCTTACCTGCGGCAATCGCGGCCCGCTTGCGGCGGTCGATTTCGATGAAGAGGTACGGCGGAAGCTGGTCGAGTCGTGAAGCGCGTTGGAATGGCATGGTCCTACCGTCGTGGGCGTGTCCAATGTCGTCGCTCGTCACATCGCGGGCGTCACTGGAATGGTACCTCATCGCACGGCCCTGCGCCCAACGAGCCCCACGCGCGAGCACGGGGTCACGCCACCCCGCGCGAAACCACTTGCTCGCGCAGCGTGGCTCGTTGACTTACCCCGCGATCTTCATCATCAACCCCGTAATCCGATCCATCCCCTTCGGGCCGACCTTGAGCAACAAGTCCATCGTCGTCCCCAACACCTGGATAAACTTCGCCATGTCGTCCAGCCGATGGAGGCATGCCTTGGCATCCACCGCCTTGGCACCTTTGGCAAGGTTCATTTCCTTGGCCGCCATCTCCCGACACCGCTGGATCGTCTCCACGATCGGCTCGACCTCGCGGCGCTTCCGCTGGCGGATGATCGTCTCAAACATCTCCCACACGCTGGTCCGGGCTGCAAAATACTCTTTGCGATCCCCTCGCACATGGCTTCGCTCGATCAGCCCCCAATCGACCAGCGAGCGCAAGTTCATGGATGCATTCCCCCGTGACACCTGTAGCAACGCCATCACGTCGTCCGTACACACCGGCTCGGTGGAGACATAGAGCAGGGCGTGGATTTCCGCCATTGTCCGATTGATACCCCAATAGCTGGACATCTCGCCCCAGCGACGAATAAAGAGGGCTTTGGACTCAGGAAGGGTCTTTTCCGTCAGGATTTCCGGCATTGCTGCAACCTCCGATACGGAACTTTCAATAGTCTCTGAAAGTAGAATAGTATCAGAACTGCCGCCGGTCAAGAAACTTCCCGAAAACACTGGAACTCCAGAAACCGCGAATCCTCCGGCCCTTGGGCTCCGTCGAACGCCCCCTAGCCAGCCCCGACGCCCCTTCGGTAGAATAGATCCCGTTCGGGAGAGAACCTCAAGACACCATTCGCAACGAAACCCAACGACTTCCTACACGGAGCAGTCCATGACCACCGGCACAAAGCTGGAACCCGCCCCTGCCGCCAAAGGCGCACCCAAGGTCGCCCCCACGGATGGCAAACCGACCGGCGGGCACAGTAGCCTCTTCGAGACCGTCATTCGCCAGTTCAACAAGGCCTGTGATTTGATCAATCTCGATCCCAATACGCGGCGCATCCTCGCCAAGCCCACCAACGAAATTTCCGTTCACTTTCCCGTCAAGATGGACGACGGCCGCGTCGAGGTCTTCACCGGCTATCGCGTGCAGCACAATTCGGCCCGTGGTCCCTTCAAGGGCGGGCTGCGATTCCACCCCTCAGTCGACATTGACGAAGTCCGCGCTCTCGCCGCATGGATGACCTGGAAGACCGCCATCGCCGACATTCCGTTTGGCGGTGCCAAGGGCGGCATTCAAATCGACCCGGCAAAATACTCCAAGCGGGAGCTGGAGCGCATCACGCGTCGCTTCACCTTCGCCCTCGGCGACAACATCGGCCCTGAATACGACATCCCCGCGCCCGACGTGAATACCAACGCCCAGATCATGGCGTGGATTCTCGACACCTATCTCTCCACCATGCCCCCGCATACCCGACAAGGCCACGGCCACGTCGTGACCGGCAAGCCTCTTGTTTCCGGTGGAAGCCAGGGCCGCGACAAGGCCACGGGCCAAGGCGTCGTGTACTTGCTTGAAGAGTGGGCCCGCGATCAAAAAAAGCCGCTGAATGAAGTCAGCTATTTCGTGCAGGGATTCGGCAACGTCGGCTCATGGACGGCCCGTATCCTGAAGCCGTTCGGAAGCAAACTTCTCGCGGTTGAAGACCACACCGGTGCCATCTTCGACGAAGGCGGCCTCGACGCCGATGAAGTTGCTGACTTTGCCCGCCACCATGGCGGCATCAAGGGTTTCCCCAAAGCCAAACCCGTCGATCACGATACGTTTCTGGCCACCAAGGCCGACATCTTCATCCCGGCCGCTTTGGAAAATCAAATTACGGCCCGGACAGCCCCGATGCTCAACGTGAAGCTCGTCGCCGAGGGCGGCAACGGACCGACCGACTGGGACGGGGATTGCATCCTTCAGCAGCGCGGCATCCAACTGATGCCCGACATCCTTTGCAACTCGGGCGGCGTCGTCGTCAGTTACTTCGAATGGCTGCAGAACAAGCGAAGCGAATTCTGGGAACTTGAAGAAGTCGATCACAAGCTGAAGAAGCGGATGACCGCCGCATACCGTGCCGTTCGCGATACGGCCACGGAGCACAAGACCGACTGGCGCACCGCCGCGTACATCGTCGCCCTGAATCGCCTCGAGACGGTTTACAAAGAGCGCGGCATCTTCCCCTAAGCACCGCCCCATTCGCTAAGGCGCTGTCGCTGCGGACGGTGTTTCCACATTTCGAATGGCCGGCGCGAATTCGCGCCCGATCGGTTGCTGCGAGCTGCGATTCTGCTCCATCCAGGCGCCGAGACTTGCGGCATTTTGCTTGGCCATTTCATTATTCGGATTCGTCTGAATCGCACATACGAAGTTGACCATCGTGAGCCCGAGGTAGCCCTTTTCGTACATCGAAATCCCCTGATCAAAAAAGGTCAGGTCATACGGCGGGCCGAACTGTTTTTCCCTTGGGACCGGTTTGAATGCCTCGCCCTGGTTCCCGAGCATTAGTGTCACGAGTTCCGATGCCTTTCGAAAGCGCAGCTTGGGCAATCGAGTCTGCAGTGCGGCGATGCCTTGCGGCGCATTGCAAAGCAAGATCTTCCCGTCGCTCAGCTCTGCAAACGCCTGATTCGCCGGCTCAAGCGTGGCATATTGCCCCTGAAACAACAGCCGCGGATGCCCCATGGGGAACACAATATGAACATTGTCGAGCGCCGCAATGTCCACGCCCATTGCGTGAACGTATTCATCGGTCGCGAGTTTGTCGTGCGCCATCACGCGGTATTCACCCTGGGCATTCGTTTGCCGCGCCACCGTCCGGTCCGTTAGGCCCACGCGATCGAGCACGCGCAGATTCGTGAAATACGGGATCGCTCCCACGCAATCCGTCGCGAAGTGCACATCGCCCGGAAGTGTGCCCGCATCAATCAGCTCTCGAATCCAGGTTGCCTGCTGCATGGCCGTGCCAAGAAATCCCTTGTGCTCTTCCTGACGCAGTCCGACAAACTGCCGGGACGCGAGATACATCCGGTCGTTGTAGGACACACAATAACCCCCCAAGATCGGCGTCTTGAACACCCACGGAAATCGTGTTGAGTCGATTAACTCAGTGTTGTAATTATCGCGCGGCATCAATCCCGGGAAACCCACGCGATAGACCGTTGGATAGCCACGATGCGTCATCTCCGGGATGGCCATGCTCGCAGCAAGGCCGACGACGGCCAGTGACAGAGCCCCCCAGCGCCCGGCAACGGTACGCCCCCAATGACACACCCCGAAGAACATCAGGATGAACATGAACGGCAGATACGTATCAAGTACGCGATACTCGAAATGATCGCCGCCGATCGCCGCAACATATAGTGCATGTGGGAGAATCGCCGCGGCAAACAACATCACCACTTGCAGCCGCTTCACGTCACGAAGCGCGGTGACTCCCATCACGATGAGCGGCAGCCAAAGCACGACGGTGTATTCCAGAAAAAAGCACGAAAGATAGCGAAACCCCATCTCCCACCACGATTGACCGCCGACCTTCGCGTAATAGGTGTTCGGCAGCCAGTCGTTGTAATACCACTTGCGAAAAAGAAACTGCCCGCCGACCGGAAGGAGGAATGCGACCGCCCCGATTAACAGCGGCCGAACCGAAAGCGTCTTCTCCTTCACCTGCCAGACAATCCGCGCTAGCACGATGCACCCGGCATACAACACCCCGTCAGGCCGAGTCAGTGCCCCGGCCGCCAGCCACACCGCGCTCCAAGGAAAGCCGGCCACCCTTCCGCCGGACATTGCCTGCATCTCCGAAATACTGGTCAGCACCGCCCCCACGATGCATAGTTCAAACAGCTTCGTTTCTAGTCCGCTCGTGCACCACATTGCAAAGCTGCGGTTCGCTGCGAGATAGGCCGCTGGCAACACGGCCCAATAGGGGCTCGCTCCTTCCGGCAGGTGTTGGAGACAAAAACGCGTCACCCAAAGAACGATTGTGACACCGAAAAGGATCAATAATGGATTGGCCGCATGCTCCGGCGCGATTCCCACCCATTGTCCGGCCGCCAGCAGGAGCACCCAAAGAAAATTTGAATACCCTTCGACCCGCTCAAATCCCGGATTGAAAACCAAGCCGTGCCCTTGGGCGAAATTGCGGGCATACCGAAATGAGATGAACGCGTCGTCGCAGAGAAATGCGTAACGCCAAATGTGCAGCCCCAAACCCGCAAGGCAAAGTGCAAGCAGAACCCATACGCCCGTCGGAATGCGTCGCGGTAAAAGAAGCGGTGATGACGCGCCTTTGTCGGTCATCACCGCATTCTACACATCCGTCAAGGATCGCTCGACCATGTCCCCGTCATGACACCGCCGGCGGGCGCGGCACGCGGGTCGGCTTCGGGGCCTTATCGTCGTCTTCAACGCCGGGCTTTGCAGATTCCGTCGTAAGCAGGAGAGCCTGAGTAATCTGATCACCCACGTGCGACATGCCGTCGGGCGTGTAGGGGAGCATCATGATCGTGGCCTTGCTGCGGGCACCGACCGCCGAGACGGTGTCATAGTGCTGCGTCAGAAGCACCATCTTCGTTGCTTCCTCAGGCGAAATACCCGCCTCAGCACACGCATCGACCGACTCCTTCAAACCGCGGGCGATCGCCAATCGCTGACGGGCAATACCGACACCCTGCAATTCTTTCGCCCGTGCTTCGGCTTCGGCCTCGGCGATGACGCGGATCTTCTTGCCTTCGGCCTCATTCTTCGCGGCTTCTTTCAACCGCGCGGTCGCGTTGACCTGGTTCATGGCCGCCTTCACCGCCTCATCAGGCTGGATGTCGTTGACCAGCGTTTGCAGGATCACAAAGCCGAATTCGGCCATGACGTGCTTGAGTCGCTCGCCCACCGCCACGGCGATCTTCTCCTTCTCGCCGAAGACGTTGTCGATCAGCATTTCAGGCACCAACGCCCGCACCGTGTCAAACACATAGGAGCTGATCTGTCGCTCGGGATTCATGAGCCGATAGTGAGCCGACATCACCGACTCATCATCCTCGCGCACGAAGAACTGCACGGCGATGAGCAAGTCAACGAATACGTCGTCCTTGGTCTTGGATTCGATCTTGATTTCCAGCTCGCGCACGCGATGGGTAATGATGCCGGCGACCTTGTCAAAGATCGGGATCTTGAAGTTCAGGCCCGGCTGTGCGATGCAGTTGAACTTGCCGAATCGCTCCACGATGGCGCGCGTCTGCTGCTCCACGGTGAAACACCCCGAGAGCACGACGACGCCCAACAGAATGACCAACCCGCCAAAGAGAATCAACGGACCAACCATGACAAGCTCCCTTCTGCCGCGACAGCTGCGGCCACGCGTGAATCCTACCCCATCAAGCCGTCGCCCACTCGGCCAAAGCCAAGGAGACGATCAGTCGTGAAATCTCCATCGAAATCTCATACGTCGGCACTTCAATCCGCACGGTCACTCCGCGCGGCAGATCGGAAATCGTCTGTTCCACGCCGGACAACATGCGACCCGCCGAATCGACGCCGACCAGTCGCAGCGCAACCGACCGAAGATCGTATCCGGCGTTGAACACATCGACCGTCACCGGTTCCACACCCAGCGCCGAGCCCTCGCCCTGCCGCCACTGCACATACAAGTCGCACGAATCGAGACATGGCTCGAAATCCGAAAGCGGCGGAAGCGGTTGCGGATGCGGTGTCCACCCGGGCGCCCCGGTCGGGTTTCCGGCCATCGCGAGCGTTACTCCGCACGTCGCGCAAAAGCGCGCCGCGCTTCGGTTCCGCCGCCCACAAGCAGGGCACGGTTGCTCCGGCACCAAGTGATCAACTCCGGTTCGCATCGCCTTGCCCAGTTGAGTTGCGCGGCCCATCCCACATCACCACGAATACTGTATGAAGAGAACCCATGCTCGGCCACTATAAAGCACAGCAGAATCTATACCCGCAACGTGGGTTGAAATAATAGCCCTAATAAGTGAAAGCCGGCCCTGCAGCATAAGAATTGGCGAAGATTGGACCGCCAAAGTCGGACCCACGAGTTTGCTTCGGAGTGAAATCCTTACACCATCACTGCCTTTCCCCTGCCTTCAACCAATGCACCCGACAGGCTGATCGTGGTCCCTGTTTTCCCTTCCAGTGCCGCCGGAAGGTCGGACCAGTCTGTAATAATTGCCCGCGCCGTTTTTTGCTGCCGTGCCTGAATGAACTTCACCGCAGCCTCGATCTTCGGCAGCATCGACCCTTCCGCGAATTGCCGTTCCGCAATGAACCGCTCAACTTCTGCAATAGACGCCCCCGCGAGTGCCCGCTGCGTCGGCTTGCCGAAATCAAGATACACCTGTTCGACGCCCGTGATAATCGCCAGCACGTCCGCCCCGACCTCTGCCGCGATCATGGCGCTGGTCAGATCCTTATCAATGACCGCCTCGACCCCGTGTAACTCACCCCGGGAGTTTTCAATCACCGGGATTCCGCCGCCGCCGCCGGCAAGCAGCAGAACGCCACTTTCGACCAGCCGACGAATGACCTCCAATTCCACGATTCGCTGCGGCAAAGGCGACGCCACCACGCGCCGAAACCCGCGACCCGAATCTTCGACAATCATCCATCCGTCGGTCTTCCGATGCCGCTCGGCCGCCTCGGCATCGAGGAACGGACCGATCGGCTTGGTCGGGTGTACAAAGGCCGGGTCGTTCGCATCCACCACCACCGAGGTCACAATCGCCGCCACCGGCCGGTCGATGCCCCGTTGATGCAACTCATTGTTCAAGGTTTGCGCCAGCATATATCCCATGCCGGCCTGCGTATCGGCGACAGCGAGGCCCAAATCGATCGGATACACACTCCGCGCCGCGATCTCAACCCGTCGCATGATCGAGCCGACCTGCGGGCCGTTTCCGTGCGTAATCGTGACCTGCCACCCGCGTTCCACGAGATCGGCCAGCGGCTTGGCCATCCGACGACTGTGCGCGAATTGATCTTGGATATCGCCGGCCGTTCCGGGTGTGACAAGTGCGTTGCCGCCGATCGCGACGACGATTTTCATGACGGGCCTCCCTGCGCGCAGTCCGCCGCATTTCCACGAAACACCCGCGGACTGAATATCATTGCATAGGATTATAGAGTGGAATCACAAACGACGGCACAATGGAACTCGCCTACTTGCCCGGAGGCGGCTTGAACTCCAGGAGCTTTTTCAGCACCTTGTCCTGGCTATCCTTCGACAAGAGTCGCTCATACAACGTGCCATCCGTCGGATCGGCATAGACCAGCGCCACATCCTTTTTGCCCTCTACGATACGATCGAAATCGACATCCACACACGTCGCGCCCGTGGCGAAGTCCAGCTTTCGGCCCTGCGGCTCCTTGCGGCCGATCTTATCGCCGGGGCGCACTGCATACTCCTGCTTGTCAATGCCGCGAGCCGACTTGCGTAGCACCAGCACCGTCGCCTTGCCCGTCGCCTTGTCCGCCTTGGTGAGGTAGTAGTAAATATCGCTTGGAATTTCGACCGGTCGCGATTCCTGTGACCATTCGCTGAACAACGTAACCCGCGCCGCATCCGCCGCATTCACCAGCGCCGCCTCGTTGCCCGCATAGACGTTGATAATCTCATATCGCAATCGATAGGTGTAGGTATGCCCCGGAAGTGCCGTCAGGTCGTGCGCCACGATCGGCATCATCCGGTCCGGCGAACGAACGGATGACGACGCCCACGCCTTGCGCGCCTTGGGCAGCTTCGACAGAATGTCATCATAAACCTGCTTCGCCGCCGTAGTGTCCTTCTCCTTCGCGCCATTCATTGCCACGGCCGCACGCGCCAAAATGATCGCGGCATCAAGATCCGGCTGACGGAATCCGCCTTTGCCGTTCATTGCATCGCGTGCCAACTTCGTCCATTTGCTGACAAGCCGTGAAGCGCGCACATCCTCCGTCTCAGG
>CAZSBF010000088.1:0-17132 GCA_964605185.1 uncultured Planctomycetaceae bacterium | reverse complement strand
CCCGAACCGCCGCCGGTGGAGTCTCCACCCGAACCAGTAGCAGTCGAAACGCCGGAGGCCGCAGCGCCACCGCCGCGAAAGTTCATCTTCTCGCCGCGTGTCCCGCCAACCATGCCCGTGCAGACCTCAAAGACGGCCGTCCTCGCGCCGCCCGCGCCGGCCAAGTACGAAAAGAAACGCGAGTCCGCGCCGCCGAAACCAGCAAAGCCCGTCTCAGTTCCGCCGCCAGTCGTGCGCTATGACCGCCGCGTGACGGTATCCGATGCACCAATCCCCGCGCCCCCGCCGGAGAAGCCGGTCGAGAAAGCCGACGCGACTCCGGTCGTCGAAACGCCGCCACCACCACGCCGCCGCGTCGAACCGCCGGTGATGGCGTTCCCCCAAAAAAAGGTTGAGCCAACCAAACCGGAAAAGAAAAAGTCGGCCGGCAAGAAGCCCGAGGCAAAGTTGCCGGAGGAGTCCAAGCCGGAGATTGCGCCAGAGGTCAGTCCGCCCGTTGCCGACGCGCCACCTGTCGCGTCGCCGGCGAAAGAGCCGCCCTCCAAGCCCGAACCGGAAAAGGTCGTCGCCAAGCGAACCGTCGAGAAGAAAAAGAAGGCGAAAGAGAAGAAACGCGAAAAGCCGGACCGCCCGGGGTTTTTCCGACGACTGGCCAACCGCTTCACCGTTGAAGAAATCGAAACACTGCCCGATGTAACCAAGCCCGAATTACCGGAGAAGACCTCAACCGAGCCAATCGTCGTCGAAGTCAGGCATGCCGAGCCATCTGCCGCACCTGTTGAGCCACCAACGAAACCCGTCGCGCCGAAGGCCGCGCCGGTAAAGCCGACCGAAGCTGCGCCAAGATCGCCGAAAATGGTCACATCAGTGACGACGCCTCCGCCGAAGCGATCGGCCGAACCCCTCAACCTCAAAGACGATCTGCTTCCCGCGTCCGGCGAAAGCATCGGCACATGGAAGATTCTCGTCACCGGCGGCGGCGGCTTCCTTGGCAAGGCAATCATCGAACAACTGCACGCCCGCGGACTGAAAGTTCGCAGTTTCTCCCGGAGCGACTATCACGAGCTCCGTCGATTCGGCACCGAACACTTCCGCGGCGATCTGGCCAACGCCGACACGCTGAAGAAAGCCATCGCCGGCTGCGACATCGTCTTCCACACCGCCGCCCTGGCCGGCGTGTGGGGCCCCTACAGTGCCTACCACAAGGCCAACGTCGTCGGCACGCAAAATGTCATCGATGCATGCCGCGCCACCGGCGTAAAGCGACTCATTTACACAAGCTCGCCAAGCGTCGTGTTCGACGGTTCCGACATGCAGGGGATCGATGAATCGGCACCATACCCAAAGCACTATCACGCGGCCTACCCGAAGTCGAAGGCCCTGGCCGAACAAATGATCCTCGCCGCGAACGATGCGAAACTTGCGACCGTGTCGCTCCGCCCGCACCTCATCTGGGGTCCGGGCGATCATCACCTGGTGCCGCGCATCCTCGCCCGGGCACGATCATTGCGGATCATCGGCGGCGCGAACAAAAAAGTGGACAGCGTCTACATCGACAACGCAGCCGACGCCCACCTGCTCGCCGCGGGCAGGTTGCGGCCCGATTCGCCCATCGCGGGCAAAGCCTATTTCATCACCAACGGAGAGCCGCGGCCGTTGTGGGATCTCGTCAACGGAATCCTCGCCGCCGGCAAGCTCCCGCCGGTGACGCGCGGCGTGTCGCGAGGCATGGCCTTTAAGTCGGCGGCGCTCCTGGAGTTCTTCTACTCCCTCTTCGGCATCGAGGGCGAACCGCGCCTCACGCGATTCGTCGCTCACGAACTGACCACCGCCCACTGGTTCGACATCTCGGCCGCCCGTCGGGATCTGAATTACACGCCGCGCGTCACCATCGACGAAGGCCTGTCGAGACTGGGAGCATGGCTGTCAGCGGGCGGAGCAAGAATGCTGCGGGCAGGAAATTAGCTTGTCCCAATCCGAGCACAAAGGCGCAAGCCTTGTGGCATGTCGCGTGTGCGTTGGAATCCGAAGAACCTATGCGGGAAGCGGCTCGCGGCGAGCGACTCAGATCGATCCACCCCCCATTTACACCAACTGAATCTGCACGATCTCCGCCGGCGAATTCACCCGAAGCGGAAACCAATTCCCCACCCCACGATTCACAAACAACGTACTCCCCGGCTTCTCATACACGCCGCGAATGTACCGAAAGAGTGCCTCGCCCGCGCCAAGGTCCGGCCGTACATCGGGCGGCGTCAGCATAATCTGCCCACCGTGCGTGTGACCCGAAAGCGTCAGCGGCACGCCCGCAAGTGCCAACGAATCCCACGCATGCGGATGATGCGCAAGCGTGATCAGCGGGCCGTCGGCGACGGCGTCATATCCTCTTAGCATCGTTTGCACATGTTGATGATGCCCGGAGCGACGGCCGGACGATTGGTCGAAACGTGCCCAGTCGATTCCGCCGATCGTGACCCGTTCACCACCGATCGTCAGCGTGCGGCGCTGATTGATGAGCATTGGAAATCGCTTGTTCACGGTCGCAATAAACTCAGCCCGATCGTCGAACTCATCGTGATTCCCGATGCACGCAAACATGCCCTGCGGAGCATGCATCTGGCCAAAGGCATTCAGCGCCGGCGGAAGCATGTCGTTGGAGACATCGACGATGTCCCCGGTCACGACGATGAGGTCGCTTCGAAGTTTGTTCACCAACTCAACAAGGCGCGGAAGTTGGTCCGGCCGATAGAGACGCCCGACGTGCAAATCGCTGACGTGTGTGATCGTGAGTCCTCGCAGCCGCGGCGGCAGCCACGGAGCGGACAACTCCCGCCGATTCACCTGCAGCCGGCGATTCTGCACATAGGTGAACGCCGAACCACCCGTCAGCGCCAGCATCGGCACCGTGGCAAAGCTGGTCTTTAGCAACGCACGGCGCGTCAGATCGACGGGCGGAGCAGATTCCACGGCAGGAGAAGCCGGCCGCATCCGACGCACACCGGCCGCCACACCCAGCGCGAAAAGTCGCAACCCCGCGACCATCGGCATAAGCACCGCAAGACCAATGTGCCACATCGTGACCGCCCCCGTGTACCACGTCGGCGCCGTCTGCAAAAAACTGGGAAAACGCCCGATGACGATCATCTCGATCAGCGGAATGATGAGTGCAATGGAAAACACCGCGGACACAATCCGCAGCCATCGACTTCGCTTCGCGGACACAATGTGTCGCGCAAACCGCCGGTCGGCCACCGACCACCAGAGAACATTCATGCAAACAATGCCGGCGACAAAAAGCCGAAACCCAATCCCGCGCGGCAACTCGATGTACCGCGATGCGTACTGGCCGAACAACCACATCGCCGCAATGAGACCCATGAAGGCCCAATGGATGCAGGCGTAGAAGCGGTCGCTGGGGCGGCGTTGTGGGGGTCCGATTTGAAGATCAACCATGTCGGGACGAGTACCAGAAAAAACTTGGCTCGATCCCATTGTAGGCGATCGCAATAGGCTTCATCACGACGTCAATAGTCCGCAGTTATCCCCACAGCACAAACCAGACCGTCGATCGGATGGTGGAGTCACTCCGTAAAAAAACCGGCAGCCGACCCGCATGGTCGGCCGCACGGTAGGTTCCCTACCGACCTTCCACCCTAACCCGATTCTGTGGCTATCGTGCGCTGCGTCGCCGGCGGGCGAGCTGGGAGACAAGCACAAGGCCAACCAACAGTCCACCGGTCGGTTCCGGCGTCAGGGTGATGGCAATATCGTTGCCGTCCCCTGTCCGGCCGAGTGAATCCACCCCACTAAACGCATAGTCGACGGTCGCCGCATATCCGCCCGGCAGCCCCGCAATCGTTGCGAAGACGCCGGAGACCGCATCGATTCCATCGTTTGCGGCCAGCAGATAAGTGCCGTTCACAAACCATCCGATGGGGGCGTTCTGCAGCACGAGATTGAGCGTCGCAGTAGTAAGACTCATGCTGCCGCCGACGTTCACCAAATCCGCCATGGCGATCCCGCCGTTGTCCAGATCAATTTCAGCCTTCATTCCACCGGCAATGCTCAAGCTGCCCGTTCCGAGCGTGCCGATCGAAGAACCCGGCGACAATGTGCCGCCGCTGTTGACGACTGTGCTTCCAAACAGCGTACCGCTTCCACCGAGCGTCGCGCTGTTGGCAACCGTGACGGACGTACTCATCAGGCTGCCATCCACAAACAGCGTGCCGGCATTCACAGCCACCGCGCCGGTGTATGGACTCGAAGCGTTCGAAAGAATCAGGTCACCGACGCCGATTTTGGTCAGCGGGCTGAAGCCGGAGATCTGGCCTGCCCATTCCGCCGTGATACCCGGACCCACGTTAACAATGGCGTTACCCTCATCGCCGGGCTTGGGTCCTATGCCCAAGACGATCTGGTTGTTGATCGTTGAATTGTTAAGCGGAAAGATCGTAGGTGCGGTACCTGGGGAGGAATTCCACACACTGATCGGGCCACCCGGAAGAGCGCCTGCCGTGTAGCTCAAGGTGTTGGTATTGCCACCGCTGATGGTCACAGGACCATTGCCCGCCCCGGTCCCCTGGAAGGCAGCCTTTGTTGTGAAGCCCTGGTCGCCCAGGTTGAAGCCGCCTGCATTGGAAACAGTACCGTTGAAATTCACTCGTCCGTTGGCAACATGGAATATGCCGGGACCAGAGATGTTTCCGTTGAAATTGGTCGCACCACTTCCACCGCCGCCGCCACCCTGAAGTCTGATGGGGGAGTTCAGAATGACGTTGCCATTGATGGTCTGCGAACCAGTCGTGTTGCCCAGCGGAGAAATACCAGGGACCTGGTTATACCGAAGCACGACGCCGGCTGCGGTTGTCGAGGCGTTATCCACGATGATGTCCCGGTTGAAAACGGCATTCGCTCCTGCTCCGGACAGAGAAAGCGAAGTGAATTGGCCCACCAGATTCGAGTCATTTTGAGCGACTCCCAGCGTAATCGGGCCCTGACCGGCGCCGGTCTGGCTCACGTTCACGTTGAGCGTTGCAGCTCGAACATTGATCGGCGAAGCGAGCGTATTGGTGCTGAGATTCAAGGTACCGGAATTGACATCAACCGCTCCTGAAAGCCCCGACATGTCGCCGGAAAGGGTGGTTGTTCCCTTGGCAACAATCAACCCCGCGCTGCCGGTCACAGGCCCGCTGAGGGTAATGTTCCCGGTTGCAAAGAGCACACCAGGTTTGGCGCCGAAGTCCAATGTCCCGGGCCCAGCGACCGTGGACGTGCCGAAACCCGAGTTGTAGTACATGCCGGAGTCGAGACCCAGCGTCTGACCGGCTGCGATCGTGAGCGTTGTGTTCCCGCCCGCGGAGTTCTTCAGCGCATTAATGTTGACGGAGCTGGCAACTGCGGTCGACGCCGAGATGGCGACATTGGTGCCGGCAGTGCTGAAGTTCGGCGCATATCCGGTGTAAGGCGTCAGCCCGGTGGCACCGCTGTAAGTCAGGAAGTCGTTCGACCCGACGATTCGAGGCAGTATGCCCGTGGCGTCAGCGGTGGGGAGAGTACCGCTGACGAACATTTTGCTTGCCGCCCCCAGAGTCGTACTGGTGACCTGCAACGTCGCTCGAGGCGCAATAGTGAGGTCGCCGCTGGCAGTGACCGTGGCCGTGCCGCCGGCGCCGTTCGGGGTCAGCGTTACCACATTGTGTCCGCCGGCTACGTTGAGGGTGCCAAATGTCTCAGAAGCCGCGGCAGTCGCAAGACCGCGGTAAACAAAGTTGCCATCGCGGAGCTGTACCTCGGCATCATCGCGAATACGATTGTTGTTCTGAGCTGCTGGGATGTTCGGCGCGTTATTGCCGCTTGCGCCGACGGCAGCGTTGTTATCCAGCATGAAAGTGCCTCCGGCCACCGCCTGAATGAGCGTCGCACTCTGCGCAGAACCGTTGGCCCCCTGCAGACTGAACGAACTGCCCGGAGGTCCGGGCGAGCCGGCGATCTTGATCGAACTGGTGGCATTGGTCCCAGTCGCCACGTTGGTGCCCATATTGAGCACTGTGGAACCGGTGTACGTGTTGTTGGCAAAGAGGCTCATGCCGTCGTTGGATGCCTGGACGCCGTTGGGATTTAGCCCAATCGTCTTGAGCAACGACCCATTAGAAACAGTATTCGTAAACATCAGGGCCTGATTCAGTGCAAACTGGCTTGCGCCGCCGATGCGGATGATCTGAGTGCCGCCTCCAATATCAAAGGGGGTCGCAATCGTGTTTCCAAAGTCATCGGCAAAGGCGCCCAGCACATCGATCTCGCCGGTCACACGCAATGTGCCGCTCCCTACGACGCCATTGTTGGCGTTAAGGGTGGGATTCCATGGCGCACCGGGGTTTTGATTGGTAAAGATCAGATTGGACAGCGTTTGATTGTTGGCCCCGATGTCCAGATAGCCATTTCCGATGCTCACGTTGGTGCTTGCCGGGATCACGCTGGAGTTCATCACCCGAAGCGTGCCGCCGTTTAGTGTGCCAAAGCTGCCGCCAATGAGCAGCCCTGCAGTCCAATTGGCGCGCGAGTCGATCGGGTATGCGCCGGTGTACGAGCCCGGGCCATTCAGTTCCAATGTGCCGGCCCCGATCTTCTGAAACCCAACGGCGCTATTGATTGGAACATGGATCTTCGCTGTTGCGCCGGGGGCGACATTTGCCACGCCGGTTGTCTGCGTGCTGACGCCGTTCACAAAATTGAGCGGTCCCGCCCCGGTAAGGGAATACCCGTCGACCGTGAAATTCAAACTGTTGACGTTGATCGGCCCCGCCAAATTCAGTGATCCGACACCGATCGGTCCAAAGATCGCGCCGTCGCCATTGGCATTGTTCCAAACCGCGCCGGTCCAGTTGACGCTCGACGTATCCCACTGGAAGTTCGATGTGCCATTGTCCCACGTCACATCACCCGCAGGAACAACCGAGCTGCCGGCCACAAGCGCGACGGCAGCAATCGCCACCATGCCAATCCACTTCCGACCCGCGTTACCAACACTGAAACTCAGCGATGCATTCCGACAAGTATCCACGACGATTCTCCTTTTTCCCTCCAACCGGCTCGGCTGGAAATGATTTCGAGGCATAGAACGCGAGGAGCAAGCAAGTGCAGGAGCGATTCGAGAAACCCGGGTCCGACGAGGATCAATTTGCTTTCCACCGTCAGGACGGGATGCTTCTCCCTCCGCAGTTCTTGGTCAACGTGGAGTCAATAATATCGAATCAAGCTCATCTCTGCAAGTTTCCCCAGAGAAAATTCTGGAGAATTTTCTAGGAACGTTGAATCTTGCTGCAAGGGTTGGTAAAGTAAGGTGAGCCAAAGCGAGATCGACTACCAAAAAGTCTTGCTCTGAAGCCGAAGGACGTTTCGTAAAGACGTGAAAAATAAAGAACTTAGGATGGAATCGGCACCGCCTGCCACGTTCGAAGAGCACGTCCCAGACGTCGTCAGGCGTATTCGTAGCACCCTCGCGGAAAGCCTGCAACACATAGGCGCCGACGCCACAAAACCAAAAAGCGTCTCCCGATCACTTGGCCTCGACAAAAACCTCAGTTGGAAGATTTGCCGACTGGTTCGCGATGAAGACCCGGTCTCGGCCGTTCCGCTTATCCCTGGCAAGGCTGGCCTAAAGATTCTGATGAAAGCACTGATCAAGGCGGGAGCGCCAGCTGAAATGGTAAGCGCGGTTCAGAGTGCCACCGATGAGTTCGCCCGGATGGTGGATACACATTCAGGTGATCGAGAGACCCTTGGGATGATGCTCGCCCAGGGCGGCAACCAGCGCGAAATGGCCGAGGCACACCGAAAGTTGTCGTTTCGCGGCAATAGCGCGACATGGGGTGTACAGGCACGACTCCAGCTCTGCACGAACTTCATCGCGCCCGGATCGGATGCGCAAATGATCGACCTTGCCTGGATTAGCGGGCTCGTTGATTTCTGGCGTCTGCGCCGTGATGCATCATGGGCCATGGCCGCCGCGCGAAAAACCGACGACGATGGAGCACCGCTCCCAGTCGGCGAAATTCACGCCATCGACCCCGATTTCGATAGCCCCGATGCCGTGCCGCTCATGGCGGACGTCTGTTCGAGTCCGATTCCGGAAATGCGCATCGAACGCGGGCGGGACGGGCTAACACGTTATGAATTGGCGGAAGGCCCGGTCGGCAGCGCTGAGACAACGACCTGTGTCATCGGGCTCTTTGGAAGGAACTTTGTCGTTCGCTATCGCAGCCCGCACGACACTCTGGGCGAACACTTCGTTCGTCTCTACACCCCCGTTGAAACGTTGATTCACGACATTTTCGTGCACAAGGATCTGACCAACGCCCTGGCGCCCCAATTGCTGCACTACAGCCAGATGCCCGGAGGACCCATCTTCCCCGACGCGAATCGGGATCGTGGATTGCTCATGGTTCACGAGCCCATCATCAAACTGGGTAGCGGTCCCCCCGATGTCGTAACGCCCGAACTCGCCCAGTATCCACGCATGATCCGCTCCGTGTACGAGCGGCTGGGATGGAATGCCGCCGACTTCCACGGCTTTCGATTTCGAATGAAGTACCCGCCGATACCGACGGTCGCCGTCTGGCGCTACGAACTGCCCGAAGCCCCCTAAACACACTCGATCCGATGGGGCCGTTTCAAACGTTCATATCTGTCCATCGCTTCGCCATACGTCCAAAGACTGCCAGCGCCACAATGGCAAAAAAGCCGACCACGGCAAATGGAATCCACACGTAATAGTGCGGGTGATAAGTATCCCATAAGAGCTGCGTCGTTTGCGCGCTGTTTTTCCCCACGACCCCCTGCAATCGCGTAAACGCGTCTGCCCGCGTGACCCCAAGCAACTCCGAGAGACGGTCGATTCGACCATCCCATTCAACTCCGCGGCCGGCCGGCGTGTGTTCCATCAAATACCGAAGCGCAAGCGTGGCCTTCTCTCCGTAATGATGGTAGAGCCACCCGGCCACACCGGCGCCGATCCCCTGGCCAAGGCCCATCGGAATGTTGGCGTATCCGAGGTAAAGCCCTTTTTTCTCCGGCGGCGCGATCAGCCCGAGATACTCCGCCGTCTTCGGCCCGGTGAGCATTTCACCAAACGAGAAGAAAACAATGCCCATCAGGAGTGGCCACGCGCTGTTCGTCATACCGGCCACAAGGATGCCGATCGTGCAGGCAACCATGCCGATCAGCATCGCGGAAAGACTCCTGAGCCGCCGTACGAGCCATGACACCGGCACGACAAACAAAATGATCATCACCTCATTCAGAGAGAGGAGGATCTGCTGCTTTACACGAAGCGATCCATCGGGACTGGTTTCCACCCAGGATTGGACAGGGCAGCGTTTCGCGACCGACGCGCTACCTACCCAGTCCTGGATGAAATTGGGTTGCGAGTCCCAAAGTTGAAACATCATCATCCAGAAGCAGGACATGATCAGCAGCCAAGTCAGCAGCCGCGGCTCAAACACATTGGTAATCGTGCGTGCAAACACCTTAAGCGGGCTTTCCGTTGTGGATGCGCCGCTCGGAATGCGCGGGAACCAGAATAGCGTGAGCAGATTGGTCGCCGTAAACGCCGCGCAGAGCAGGAACATGTTGCGCCAATCCTCCGCCCTGTGACCGAGCAGGACGAGTGGCGACAACCAATGCCCGAGCAGAGAGCCGACGTTGACCACAAAATAGAAAATCCCCCAGCCCAGCGACGACGTCGCCTTGGTCAGCGTATGCGCCATCGTTCCCTGAAGTGCAGGCTTGAAAAACGCAGTACTGGTCGCGAGCACCAGCACCCCACAAAGAAAGCCGTACTTCCCCCGGACGAAGGCCATCACCAGATAACCAACGACGTTTCCCAAAAGTGCCCACGTCAGAGTAAGCCGATACCCGTAGCGATCCGCCAATCCTCCCGTAAACGTTGGAAGGAGTGATTGAACAAAGGCCCACAGAAGAAAGATGAGCGCCCGGTCTTCCGCGGTGAGGTGCAACCCGCCGGGATCGTCGGCCTGCATGATGTAAATGGCGGCAACAGGACGAAGGGTGTAATAAGAGAGACGCTCTAAAGTCTCGACCCAACAGCAGATCCCAAATCGCCAATCGAAGCGATCGGGGTTCGGAGTCGCGTGTAGTTGCGCAGGCCGGGCCATGCTCAGTTGTTTCAGCTAGTGGTCCACGAACGCGTGATCCGATTCGCAACAGGTCGATGCGTCAGATCGGCCCGCATTGGCTCGCATCTACCCAACGACGCACGAGGTTCCTGCTCAAGATGAACTACGACGTCGAATCCCGAATGGCTGGCCGATCGGGTCATGGCGATTACCCACACACGACCGGCCACCCCGCTTCATTCCATGCACGAAAACCGCCGTCCATGGAAATGACGTTGGTGTATCCCATCTTCTGCAGATTGTCCGCGACGAGGGCCGAGCGGAAGCCGCCGCCGCAGTAGAGAATGATCTCGGCCGATGGATCGGGGATGCGCTGCTCGATGTCGCGCTCGATGATGCCGCGCCCCAGATGCACGGCCCGCGGAATGTGCCCGGCCGCCCATTCGCTTTCCTCGCGGACGTCAACAAAATGAAACGACTCGCCACGATCCAGCCGCGGCTTCACGTCATGAATGGTGCATTCACGCACGCGGGTCTTGGCGTCGGTCACGAGTTTGAGAAATTGCGTATTGTGTTTGGCCATGCACGAAATTGTCGACTCGCCAACAGGCCGAGTCAATGCATGACCGGTATGATGGTCATTCACAAGGAGAAATGGTGCATGCCCGGCGTCGTCATCGTAGGAACTGATCTGATGTTCACCTCAAAGGTGACGGGGACGGCACGAGCCCTAGGCATCGACGCTGCAACCGCTGCCACCGTCGATGCACTCACGATTCGGCTCAACGAAGGGGCTGTGCGACTCGTCCTCGTGGACATGGCCATGCCGGAGCCAGTGGCAGGTGCCGCGATTCGCGCGGCGGTGGGTCACGCCTCCCAACCGGCCACGATCGCGTTCTACTCACACGTCCAATCGGCCCTGGCCGACGCCGCAAAGGCGGCCGGCGCGACAGAGGTCATGCCGCGCTCGAAGTTCAGCTCCGACCTTCCGGCGATCCTGAATCGCTATTGCAAACCGCAGGATCAGATATCATAGACATGTTGGAATCGGTGACGGGGGCGGCCGGTATCGTTCAAAAAGAACTTATTCGCATACACAGGAGCGACTTCATGAAGCGCGTGGTTTTGTTCGTCGCGGTTGCGGTTTGTCCGTGGGGAATGGCCTTTGCGGATGACAAGGACAAGAAGGGCCTGCCCGCGGATGTCGGAATTCCGGTCATCGACTGGAAGGACGCCGGCGAACACATCGGCGAAAAAGTCATCGTGCAGGGACAGATCGTTCAGACGCGCAACATCGGAACCATGTGCTTCCTGAATTTCGACGCGTCGCGCACCTTCACCGCCGTAATCCGAAAGGACAGTTTCGACTTGTTCCCAAGCCCGCCCGAACAACTCTACGACCAGAAGATCATCCGCATCCGCGGAACGATCACCGAGTTTCGCGGTAAGCCGCAAATCGAAGTCGGGTCGCCGGATCAAGTAAAAGTATTGGAGAAGGAAGAACCGATCCCAGCGCAAAAGGAAACCGTAAAGCCGAAGGAGCGGCCCTACACGGGCACGGTAACCATCGCAGCCTTCAACGTGCTCAATCTCTTTGACGACTATGACGACCCCTACCACGAGGACGAAGGCACGCCGGCAAAGCCGAAGGAACAGTTGGACCTGCTCGCCAAAACGATACACAGCCTCGACGCTGACGTGATTTCACTGGAGGAAGTGGAGAACCGCGATTATCTGGAGCGATTCGTGAAGTCCATGCTCCCGGACATGGGCTACAAGGAAATCGTCTGCTTCGAAGGAAACGACAGTCGCGGCATTGATTGTGCCGTGCTTTCACGATTTCCAGTGGGCCCGGTCACGTCGTATCGACATCTGAAATTCCCCGACGGCGAAGGCAAGACCATTTCGTTTCAACGGGATTTCCTACAGGTACAGATTCAGCCTCCCGCAGGACCGGCCTTCTACATGTTCCCAGTCCATCTCAAGAGTAAGCGCGGCGGAGCGGATACCACCGAAAAAGTGCGTGTCGGTGAGGCCCGTCAGATTCGCAAACTGCTTGACGATGTTCTCAAACGAGAAAAGGACGCGAACTTCGTAGTTCTGGGCGACTTCAACGACACCTGGGACAGCGAGTCTTTGAAGACAATTCGCGGCGACGCCTCGGGTGCGCTCAAGGGGTTCGTGCAGGATGCCCCTAAGGACGCTCGCACGTTCAACGCCGGCGAGTTCAAGGACCCGATCGACTTCATCCTGGCATCGCCCGCCATGGCCAAGCGATATGTCGCCAAGTCCTACCACATCCCCCAGGGGACCGTCGAAACCTCAGGCTCCGACCACAACCCAGTGGCGGCAAAGTTCAAATTGAACTGAGAATCTGACCCCTTGGCGCTGAATTTTTTAGGTTCGCCAAGGGTTTATTTCCTGCCCCATGACCTTCCAAATTGGACATATTTTCTCATTTCGGGCAGCCCGCCTCTAAAATCATAACATGCCGTGAATAAACAAGTTATAGCAACCATCTTTAGTGCGTCCGCAAAACAACCGGCGTGGTTTGCGCGAGATTTTTTTCAAAAAGCCCGAGAAAAACTCAATTCTCAACGCGAAAACAACGAAAAAAATGAGTGAGAGGGCGGTAAAAGTGGTTGACAGCTGATTTCGGCTGTAGCTAAACTTCGCCCTCAGCCTCAGGCGATAAAGCCTGAGTGGTTTTGGCACTCCGGCGCGGGATGGCCAAAGCCTTTGCCAGTCATGATTTTCAATCAGTTCGTATGAACCGATCGTAAGTCAGGACTGAAATCAGGGTCTTGCCGAACTTCCTGATTACCGTATGCTTGCCGCGCCGGGTCGAAGAGCGATTCATGATCGCATTGCCGCGATTATGAGTTTGTTCGGCCGATCCGAAGTAAGTGAAAAGTTTCGCAATGTCGCCTTGCGTGGTTCGACGCGTTGTCGGATAGAAAAGGCTTAACACAGTCTAGAGTGTTTGGTGCGCCGTGTGGCGCGGTTTCTAGAAACCCATTAGAAGAAGGAAGGTTACTATGAGCATTTGGGATTTTGTTCTTGCCGCGATGGTCGGCTTCATCGACCTGAACCCGTTGCCGGACCTCATTTTGGTCCCGCTGACCTGGCTCGGTCTGTTCCTCGTTAACTAAACAGTTAACTGACGAACTGGAAGTAGTAGAAGTAGAAGTTTGTTATGTTCCTTTGACGGCTTCCGCTGACTTGGTTTGATCAGTGCACGTGCACTAAGTCGCGGGCAGCGTCAGGAACGTTAGTCAAAGAAGGAAGGATTTCCATGAGCATTTGGGATTTTGTTCTTGCCGCGATGGTCGGCTTCATCGACCTCAACCCGTTGCCGGACCTCATTCTGGTCCCGCTGACGTGGCTCGGCCTCTTCCTCGTCAACTAACTCGTTGACCAGGATACAGAGCGATTCGTCGCTCCGGTCATCATCCGTCAGCCTAGGCACGATGGATGGTTCACCGAACGAGGCCTCAGGGTCTCGCACTTAGCCAAACACTCCTGGACCCGTACGACTTGTCGTGCGGGTCCTGTGTTTTTTACCCACCCCGCTCCCCTGCGAGTTCCGATTCCGCTCCCATTCCCATACAATTCACCCACCATGGCCAAAGTCGAAGTCCCCGAAGGCCTCTGGCTCCGATGCCAGGGCTGCAGCAAGATGATCTTCCGAAAGGTGCTCGAGGAGAACCTCCTCGTCTGCCCCGAGTGCAGCTACCACTATCGCGTCGACGCCCGCACCCGCGTTGGCCAGCTCACCGACCCCGGAACCTTCGAGGAATTCAACGCCGACCTCGTCTCCACCAACCCCCTGAATTGGACGGATAGCATCCCCTATGCCAAGCGGATGGTCGCCGCCCAGGAGAAGACCGGCCTTACCGAAGCCGTCCTCACCGGCCGTGCCTATATCAAAGGCCGAGCCATCATCCTCTCGGTGATGGACCCCTTCTTTGTCATGGGCTCCATGGGCTCCGTCGTCGGCGAGAAGATCTCCGCCGCCATCGAACGCGCCACCGATGAGAACCTCCCCGCCGTCATCCTCACCTGCTCCGGCGGCGCCCGAATGCAGGAAGGCCTGATCAGCCTCATGCAGATGGCCAAGACCTCCGCGGCCATCGCCCGCCATGACACGCAAAAGGGCCTCTACATCACCGTCATGACCGACCCCACCACGGCCGGCGTCGCCGCCAGCTTCGCGTTCCTCGGCGACGTGATCATCGCCGAGCCTAAGGCCATGATCGGCTTCGCAGGTCCGCGCGTGATCTGGAACACCGTGAAGGCCGAACTCCCCGAAGGCTTCCAAACCGCCGAGTTCATGCAAGAGCACGGCTACATCGATCGCATCGTGCCCCGCGCCGACCTTCGAAACGAAATCGCCCGCATCATCGACTATTGCGGCAAGTAAGCACCGATTGCGACCGCCATTGCCTCGCGCTGGTGGCGTAAGAGTGGGGCAGGCGTCCCTGCCTGCCATCACGCGACTTCAACAGGCGCTCCCCTGCACACACACCCGGTGCCCAATATCCGCCTCAATCCCTGATCATTCTTCGACCCCACGCTCGCGGCTATCATCCTTCGCATGGCCGACGTCATGGACGATCTCCGAACACAACCGCGTGCCCACGCCGGCGAAAACCGGCGCACCGCCACCGCCGCCCTCGTCATCATCGCCGGCATCCTCAGCGTCACGGCCTTCACCTTCCTCAGCAAGATCATCTTCCCCGTCATCATCGCCCTGTTTCTGTACTACATCATCCGTCCGACCGCCGAGGCCATGATCGCCGTCAAGATCCCGCCGTGGGTGGCGTACCTGATTCTTTTCCTCACCGTGATGATCCTCTTCGTCCTCCTCGGACAGGTCGTCTACCTCAACGGCCTCGCCTTTCGCGACAAGTTCCCGGAGTACCAGCAGCGCCTCCTCGCGATCGCCGGCCGCGTCGCCCCCGACAAATCCAGCGGCACCGTCACCAGCACCCTGCGCGAGTTCCTCAACACCTCCTCACAGGAAATCTTCCTCTACGTCGCGGGCACGGCCTTCACCTTCCTCGAACTGGCCCTCGTCGTCTTTTTCTACCTGCTCTTCATTATTCTGAACGCCGAAAAAGTCTCGCGCCGAATGCAACGTGCCTTCAACCCCGACACCGCCGACAGCCTCCTCCGCATGGGCCGCAGCGTCAGCGACGGCATCCAGCAATACATGAAGGTCAAGACGCGCGTCAGCCTCGGCATGGCCTGCGTCGCCGGCATCATCATGTACTGCTTCAATCTGGAATATTGGCCTCTGTGGGTCTTCCTCGCGTTCATCCTCAATTACATCACCTACGTCGGCAGCATCGCCGCCCTCATCCCCCCGATCGCGCTGGCCTACCTCCAGTTCGACAGCATCTGGACGGCCTCCCTCCTGGCCATCTGCGTCACCGCCAACCGTTTCTTCTGGATCGACTACATCGAAGTGCGCGCCAGCGGCAAACAACTAAACCTCGACCCCGTCCTGCTCCTCGTCTCCCTCGCCTACTGGGGCTGGTTCGGCGGCGTCCTCGGCCTGCTCCTGGCCGTGCCGATGCTCACCTGCCTCAAGATCGGCCTCGCCCAATTCGACCGCACCCGCCGCTGGGCGCTGCTCATCAGCGAAGAATAAGGAAACAACGCTCGTGCGCGAATCCTTTCTCGCACGTTGAACGACGCGAATTCGTATTCGTGGAATCGGCGACGTTCTCTTCATGGTTCGTGAGAAGGGATTCCCATTCTCGTGGGTGCGAGAAGGGATTGTCTCCGAGGCAACTCTTCGACTCGCACCAGCGAACAGCGGCTAACTTTCTGGTGCGGCGTCGCTTTGTTCGAGCGGGTTTTCGGTTGGCACACCGTCGGATTCGGGGGTTTGACTTTTCAAATGGGCATAGTAGTTCTTGATGTCTTCGAGGATTCTGGCGCGGAGGGCGAGGGTTTCGGTTTCATCGGGGGCATTTGGGTTTTTTGTCTGATTAGCACGCAAGTCTTCATTTCGGCTGGGGTTGGCGGGGCTTGGGTTTCGGCGGGAGAGGTTGGCGAGGGCGTCGGCGATGTTTGGTTTGCGGGAAATGGTCGGGAATGGTGATTTGAGCGGTAAGACCTCAGGGGAATCACTGGGTGGGTTGTAGGGCGGATTTGCGGGTCGCATCCGGGCGTCGGCGATCTCGCGGGCTTCGCACAGGGCGCGGTACTGGCGCAGCATGGTTTCGAAGCGGACCAGGCCGCGTTCGTGGATGGTGCGATAGCGCAGGACGAGGTGAACCTTTTCGTCGGTGCAGGTCGCGGCCATGGCGTGATCGAAGCGCTCGTCGTCGTCGCGGGGTGCGTCCTTCGCGTTTGATTCCATCTGCGCGGCGGTGAGGTGTTCGGAGGCGACGAAGGCGTTGCGCATGGCGGCGGCCTCGGCCTCATCGCAGTGGAGTATAAGCCAGCGCTTGGTCACGATGGCCTCGACGATGAAGTGTTCGGTGTGGTCGATGGGGCTCAGCTCCCGGATCGTGTTCCGGCGGAAGCGGTCGAAGCGATCGACATCCTCGGGGGCGATGAAGAGCCTTCGGCTGCGGAGACCGTGGCGGGCCGGGCGGCCGCGAAAATTCGGCGGGGCGACGAAGGGCGATTCGTCGGCGACCGGTGATTCGTCGGAATCGTCGAGGTCGGGTGGATTTGGGTTTTTTGTCTGAAGATCGGGTAAGTCGTTTTGGGGCAGTGTTTTGTCGGGCATTGGTGTTCTCCTTTTTGGTTGCTGGCGGACGGTTCTAGAACGGCGATACGGTCACGGCGAAATCGACGTTTGCGCTTGTTCACGACCCCACCCTTTGCCCTCCCCTTCTCGAAGGGGAGGGAATGGGCGCGCGGATTGGGCGCGGCTCGGGCGACGGCGAGTCGCGCGAGGGGTTTCAATTTCTTCTGCTACCTATCAATCTTGCTCGGCGTTTCGCATTCGCTGTGAAATGATTGGAAGTGGTTGTGGGG
>CAZSBF010000087.1:0-17481 GCA_964605185.1 uncultured Planctomycetaceae bacterium | reverse complement strand
GTCCCGATCAACATCATTGCTTCCGAACACCGAATGTATCTGGCTCTGGCGCCGGTGATTCTCTGCACAGTGATGGCCCTTCGTAAGGCACTAATGAGGATGGCGACTCGTCGAGCGACCGCGGCACGACTTCTGGCTGGAATTCTCTTTGTCACCGTCTCGGCTGCATTGATCGCCGGAACACGCAATCGCAACATGGACTACGCCTCTGCATCCACTTTGTGGGGGCAGGCGCTCGTGCACCGACCAGCCAATCCGCGGGCAATTAATTCAATGGGATTTGTTTACTCGTCGAAAGGCAAGTTTGCCGAAGCGATCTCGTATTATGAAAGGGCGATCAAGTATTGGCCGGACTACGTGGACGCCCATTTCAATCTTGCTGAAGACCTTCGCCGCGTTGGTCGGCACGACGAGGCTGTAAGAGAATACGAATTCGTGCTCCAACAAACTCCTCGCGACGCGTACGCCCACGCAGGGCTCGCAAGTGTTTTCGTGGCGAAGGGTCGCCTGAAGGAAGCGATCGATCGCTATGAGCAGGCATTGGTAATCCGGCCGGATGACGCCGACATTCTCGCGTCGGCAGGAGCGGTTCTCGCCGCGACAGGGCGGTTGAGCGACGCCGTCGCGAAATACCAGGCTGCATTGGCTCAGCGACCGGATGATTCCGCACTTCACGCTCAATTCGGCAGTGTCTTGGCACAAATGAATCGACTGTCGGATGCCGGTGATCACTTCGCGGAGGCTGTGCGACTGGATCCCTCGAATTCCGCAGCGCGTTATCGTTTGGGCCTTGCGCGTTTGTCATCGGGCAGGCATGCCGAGGCTGTCATCGCACTTCGCGAGTCAGCTCAGGTGTCCCCAGGAAACCCCGAAGTGCTTCTTGCATTTGGAAAGGCGCTCTCGCAATCGGGCGATACGGTCGGTGCGGTAAATGAGTTCCGAAAGACACTCGAACTCAACCCCAGACAGGTCAACGCTCAGGCCGAACTCGCATGGATCCTCGCCACGAGCCCCGACGAAAGGGTGCGAAACGCGGATGAGGCCGTGCGACTCGCCGAAGAAGCGACCCGCGCCACCCAGGAGAGGGACTTCGCGATGCTCGATACGCTTGGCACGGCCTATGCCAACGCAGGACGCTTTGACGACGCGGTCCGAGTGACTGGCAAGTCATTGGAACTCGCCCGGGCCGCCCGGCATACCGATGCCGAGGCGAAGATTGCAAGCCGACTCGCCTTATACCGTGAGCAACGGCCGTTTCGAACCGGCTCCTGAACTCGCAGCCGCCAAATCAAAGTGAATCTCAATCGACCAACCGCAACGGCCGATTTCGCCCTCCGCCGAACGCCCTTGTATCGCTTCAAGGTCGCCGGCTGGACGATATAGTCTCAGCCAGATGCCCAACGACGCCCGCTATCTCGGTTCGGCTCGCCTCATCGCGCTTTGCACGCTTCTCTCGCGCATCACCGGCTTGGCCCGCGACATCGTCCTCAACCGCGCCTTCGGCCAAAACTGGGTGCAAGACGCGTTCAACTACGCCTTTCTCGTGCCCAACCTCTTCCGTCGGCTCTTCGGAGAGGGGGCTTTGTCGGCCATCTTCATCCCGACCTTCACCGACGTGCTCGACAAGGATAGCAAGCCGGCCGCATGGGCGCTGCTGGGGCGGGTGATGAGTCTCATGGTGCTCATCCTCTGCATCGTCACAATTCTGCTCGAAGCCGGCGCCATGGTGCTTCATTTCTACGCCCCGGGAGGTCCGATGCGATCGCTTCAGATCGGCCTATCCGCCGTGATGCTCCCGTTCATGATCTCTATCTGCGCACTCGCACTGCTTTCCAGCATGTTGAACTGCCTGAATCACTTCACCGCGCCGGCACTCATGCCCATCGTGCTCAACGTCATGAACATTCTCGGCGTCCTGGTCATCGGACCGATGATCGGCATGAAGATGGAAGAGCAGATCTATGGCGTGGCGTGGACGGTTCTCGCTGCGAGTGTCGTGCAATTGCTTCTGATCTGGCCGGTCATGCGCAGGCAGGGGGTTCACTTTCGTTGGTCCATCAGCACAACCGATCCCCACGTCCGCTCGATTATTCGCATGTTTCTTCCGGTCGTATTGGGGCAGGGTGTCCTGCTGCTATCCGTGTTCCTCGACTCTCAAATCTGCACCTTCTTGACGCGCGGTCCCGAAGACCCGGCCACGCGCTCGCTTCTTGGCATTTCCTTTGCTTACCCGCTACACGAAGGCGCACTCTCCGCTGTCAATAATGCCCAACGCCTGTACCAATTCCCTCTGGGTGTTCTCGCCATATCCCTCGCCACGGCTGCGTTCCCGTTGTTCAGTCTTTACGCCAGCCGACAGGATTACGCAGGGCTCCGCTCAACGCTTGGCCAATCCATGCGCGTCGCAATCTTCGAAGGTTTGCCGTCGGGCGTCGTCTTGTTCGTTTTGGCCGAGCCGATCATCGCTCTGCTCTTTCAACACGGACGATACAGACCCGAGTCGACGTCCCGCGCGGCGTGGGTATTGAAATGGTACGCCCTGGGCATGCCTGCCTACTGTTGCCAGCAAATCGTCCTGCGCGGCTTCTACAGCCTGAAAGACACCATGACGCCGATGTGGGTCGGATGCGCCCTCGTCGTGCTCAATCTCGCCATCAATTTCACGTTGCTTTGGAATCCGTGGATCGGAGAGGCCGCCTTCGGCATCGGCACGGCCATAACCAGTTCACTTCACGTCGCGGTGTCTTTATGGTTACTTCGAAAACGCCTCGCGGGTCGCATTGGAGGCCGATTGCTCGCCGCATCATTTGCAAAGACGCTGATGGCCAGCGCCATCGCCGCCGCGGCGGCATGGTTCATGCTGAACGCGACGACACGCCTGGACCTCACGGCATTCGGTCGAATCGGCGGCCGAGCCGTGCTCGTGTTCATCCCGCTCCTCGCGGCCGGTGCTTTGTATGTGGGGGCAGCCTTTGTGATGCGCATGGATGAAGTACGCTGGATTATCCCGAAGCGAGCGAAGGCTGCGATCCCGACAAACCTGCCCACGTGAGCCTACGGCTTCGGCTTGAAGTCATTGACCTCGCGACGCAGCGTGTGGAGCGCAGCCCGCACTCGATCCAGAAAACGGTTCACTTGCTGATCCGCCTTCTCCGGCGGCGGATCGTGTAGTTCGTTTAGCAATTCCACCAATTCAAAAATGAGGCTGTCCAGCCATTCTGCGTCGTGGTGCTTTACCTCCGCGACGGCGGCCCGATAGTCGGCTTCCGCGGCTCGATAGGCCGCGGTGTCATGCGGTGTCGAGAAGGCAATTGAGTGAAATCGGTGCAGGCGTTCCGAGAGTCCCTTGAGTTCCGCGGCGATGGATCGCTCACGGTCGACGATCTTTTGTGCTGAGAGCTGTTGGTCCCGATGGTCGCGGGCATGAATGATCCGATCCCGCACGGATTCAAACGTGGCATCGGGCAGCCATTCGCTGTGGGTGAGGTGAATGAGGGATAGCCGCCGGAGCGCACGCGCGGCCATATCATGTTCGCCGCGCCCGGCCGCGGCAACAGCCCTGTCTGCTACCTCCGTAACATGCTCAAGGAAGTGCGCGCGTCGCTGAGTCATGCGTCGGAGCATGTCGTCACAGTTCGCCACTGTTTCAGCAGATATTAGGTCGGGGTGATCAGCGCAAATCAGCCGGAGCTTGGCCAACAGTATGGATGCCTCGGACTCGAAATAGCGGTGAATCTTGTCACGAAACTGGCCAATCAGAAACTCAGCCTGATATTTCTGTTCATGGAGTGCTGCCTCGCCCGGGGTCACCTGCGGACGATGGATGACAGACACCGACGCCGGGCGCGCCCTCGTCACCGGCTTTACAGCGTTCTTTGCCCGAAACGCGGCTTCGCGCTCGGCAATGTACGTCTTGACCATGGATTGAAGTGTCGAGTCGCCTCGGACATCTCGATCGGCCAGTACCTTGGCTTTGACACGTGTGAAGCTGGATGGATTGCTGCCTTCTCGCAGCAGTTCATTCCGAAGACGATTGAAAACCGCTTCTCGGTGCTTTGTGTCAGCGTGGTGATTCCCGTGATTAGGATCTCTCAAGGCATTCCTCAAGGGATCATAGCGCTGATCTCCTGGGGATCGCTCAAGCCGCGGCCGAATATACGGCCAGCGCCTCTTGAACGCCGAAAAACCGTGGATTGAACTGCGCCGTCCACTGTTTTGCGGCCATCTCCGCCAGACGTGAAAAATCGGCGGACGTAATATCGAGGTCGCATAAACGCTGCGGCAGCCCTGCAAATCGAAGCATCGACTCCACCCGCCGCGCGAGCGACTCCGCATCATCGGAAAGCTCGGAATACGGATTCACTCCGTCCGCCACATTGAAGCGAATGACATGGGGCAGTAAGAGGCCGACAGCCACGCCATGCACCACGCCGAACTCGGCGGTAAGCGGGTTCGCACAACTATGCGCCGCTCCGAGCATCGACTTCTCAATCGCGACGCCGGCAAGATGCGACCCAAGCAGCATGTCTTCGCGCGCGGCTGCGTCGGAAGGGTTCTTCAGAAACTTTTCCAACGAGCCGTCGAGTCGCGTCCATGCCTCCCGGGAAAACCTGCGTGAAAGGTCGGTTCGCCGCTTGCAGCCCGCCGTTTCCACCGAATGCGCGACGGCATCAATCCCCGTCGCGGCGGCCACCTTTCGCGGTACCGTGGAGATCAGGTCGGGGTCCAGAATCGCCGCTCGCGCCAGTGCCTTCTCATCGCCGCAAGCCATTTTCTGTTGCGTATCTGGATCCGTGATCAACGCGAACGACTGGGCTTCACTGCCCGTTCCCGCCGTCGTGGGCACGGCCACGAGCGGAAGCATGGCCTTCGTCGCCTTTCCCACGCCCCAGTAATCCTGCATGCGCCCGCCATTGGTCAACAGAAAGTTAATGCCCTTGGCGCAGTCCATGCTGCTTCCACCGCCGAGCCCGACGATCGCATTGATACCCAGCTCGCGCGCAACCTGCACACCGGCGGCGACGTGCTCGGTGGTTGGATTCTCGGCGACACCGGAAAATACTGTTACTTCGATGCCCGCCTCGCGCAGTGATGCGGCCGCTCGATCGACGTGACCGGCCTTAACAATGCCGGGGTCAGTCACGAGAAGCACGCGCGTTCCGCCCTCCTCGACAACGATCGAGCCAAGTCGTCGCAATGTGCTGGCACCGAAGACGACGTGGACGCGGGAGTGATTCAGTAGGTCCGATTGCACGAGTGGGAATCCTCAGCCCGGCGTGGCGCCGACGTGTTACGCGGCGTGTTCGATCTGAAAGGCCCGTTGGCGATACAAGTGCTCAAAAAGATTGCCTTCATGCGGTTGGTCCCAACTGATGCGCCACGTCGGAATCGGGCCGACGTTGAGGCGGTCGATGTCGCCGCACGCCATGCAATCCGCAATGAACCGTTTGTCGCTGGTGATGACAGTCCCTATCAACGTCGGCCCAATATGGCCGAGCATCTCGGATGTCGGACACTCGACCACCGAGGCAAACGGGAACAGGAACTCGCGATTAGCCAGCGGATGCTCCCAGCTTTCGCAGCGAATCACCGTCGGAAGCAGATAGGCACAACGACCGATCGTAACAAGTCGCGGCGTTCCGCGCAGGCGCTGTGTCACATCCTCAGCGCCGGGCTCACGCAACCCGCCGTCAATGCTCGCGGAAATCAACTCCGGCATCTTCGGATTAGCAAATGCGGCAATCTTCGCATCCGGGTTGTCGGCTGGCAGCGCCTGCACCTTCGCCAACTCCTTCGCCACGGCCTCGGCGATCTCACGGCCATGGGACGGCGTCCACACGGCCGATGCATTGATGCACGATCGACCGCCGTTGGCGACGATGGATGACGCAATCACATCGACGTACTTGGTCCACTCCTTCGCCGCATCATCTCCGAGCAGCACCTTGCTGAATCCCGGGCCGTGCAGTTCAACGCGATGATCGTTGGCCCACGGCTTGGTGGTGGATGTGTCGCCAAACAACATCGCCCGATCAACGGCCCTCAGCAGTGCGCCCGCCCCCGCGTGATCGGTCGGATAGAAACCGAATGCCTCCGCAGGCAGCCCCGCCGCGATAAATGACTGAATGATCCGCCACGGCGACCACGGCTCCTCACGACCGGGTTTGAGCACAACGGGTGTCTTGAGCGGGATGGCCGGCATCCAAAGCGAATGGACTCCGGGGGAATTGCTTGGGAGAACCGCGCCAAACGTCCGCGCCTCGCGATACCAGCTCAACGTACGTCGATCATCTTCGCCATAACCGCGATCAAGGATGCTCAGATCGAATCCGCGCGTCAGCCCCGCCAGAATGAGCTGCATCTCCGCGAACATCCGCCGAATTTTGTCGGCGTTGTTGCGGCACAGCGTCACCGGCATCCCGGTCGTACCCGAGAGTTGCCGGATGTAATCGTCAAATGACTGAGTGGTCTCGCCGAGCGGAAGCGTCGCCGTCATGAAGATCGTCGCCGCCTTGTTGCAGGCTTCGACGAGCTGAGCCACTGTGAATCGTTCGAGCACCCGATGGTCCCACCGGGCCACGTCGCGGGTAATCATCCCGCTGTTGGCCTGGCTAACGCGAGCGACGGGCTCGCCGGTGGCGTGGTGGAGAATCTCCACCGTCTCAACGCTGGTGTAGGGCTTGCCGTGACGAAGGATGGGAATGTGGAGCATGATTATTAGAGTCCGTTTTCCTGAAGATCAAAGTCGCCACGCAATAGCGCAACCGGCTTCACTTTATGAAACGGATTATACGGGCACGCCATTCGGTTGGCTGACGACGACGTTTACATCGCCCGAAGAAACGACCCGATCAACACCACGCCCAGCGATGCCAGGATTTGCAGCCGCATCCATCGTTTACGTTTCTCTCGCATCGCGGCAAAGGCGGGCGACTTGCCGGTAAGCGCGCTCGCGAGGAAAAACACCACAAAAGCCAACAGTATCTTGCAGCCCATCATCATGTGATAGCCAGGCTCCCCCTTGTGCGCCGGGATTTCATTCACAACATAGTTGTAAAACCCGGTGAGCAGCAGAAACGCAATGGCCATCATGACCAGCTTCGATGCACGCCGGCGCACGCCCTCATGAAAGTGCGGGCGCGCTGCATCGGGGATCGTCTCCGTTGCCGGCAGCACGACGAATGCGGCGAAGATCGTCCCGCCGACCGCTGTAATGGCAGCAAGAATGTGCAAGAAACGTAGTATGACGCTGAAGTAACTGATGTCCGGCATGTGTGCCCTTTGATAGTCCCCAATCCGCGCCCCAACTCCGCGATCCTACTCGATCAATGCCGCATAGTCTGCCAGCTCGCGCCGAAAATCGCGAAGTCGAATGCCGAACGCCTGCTCCACCGGTGTTGTGTCGCAAACCGAATCCTCCTGCGACATGTCAACCTGCCCCGAGTTGAATCGCAACATGGCCGGCAGGATTGGCAGCTTCATGATCGTCGACGCGAGAAGCCTCGCCGCCCATACCGGTTGGCCGACCACCGGCTTCCATTTCTTGGCGCCCGGAATCGTCTCGCGGCAAATGCGGTACAGCTCTTTCCACGTCACCGCTTCAGGGCCGCCCAGATCGAAGGCTCGACCAATCGTCTCGGGCTTGGACAACGACGCGACAAAGCACTGTGCCACGTCCTTCACCGAAACCGGCTGCAGCCGGTTCATCCCGTCACCAAAGTAGGGTATGACAGGGAACGGCGTGGGTATGAACCCCAGCGATGACACCATCGCATCGCAGACGAAGACCCGCATCATTCGCATGAATTCGCCGTCGTGCCCATGAATGATGCTCGGACGGAAAATAGTCCAATCAAGCCCGCTCTCCCGGACGATGCCCTCCGCCATGGCCTTGGTGCGGTGATACTCACTCGGCGCATTTGAGCGCGCGCCGAGGGCCGACATATGCACGACGCGCTTGACGCCCGCGCTCTTGGCCGCCTCAATGATTCGCCGCGTCCCCTCCACGTGAACTCGATGAAAGGTCTGCCCGGCCAGTGGCTTCTCGAAGATGATGCCGACCAAGTGGATGACGGCATCCGCGCCCTCCATGGCAGTAGCCACCGCGCGTTCATCAGAGAGTCCCCCAACAACCGACTGAACGCGGCCCGCGCCGAGATCGCGCGTCTGCGCTGCGAGCCGATCCACATCGCGAACGATACACACCGGCTGATGCCCCCTGGCCACTAGCTCACGGACGACATAACGCCCAACAAAGCCGGTCGCACCGGTCACGACAACGCGGCCGAGGAACTTCTCCTCTAATGGGAGAGGCGATGGTGATAGAATGGTCGAAGCGTTGCTCATGGTTCTCCTCAATACGGGTACGCGGATGATAGTCAGGAGGATGCGTGAAGCAAGACATCCTGCGTTTTCAGAATGGATGAAAGAATGTCATGCTTGGAGAACTGGGCGAGGCGGGACTCGAACCCGCTACCAATACCCCAACAAAAAGGCCCGATTCAGGATATAGGCGCATCAAAAAGCGCAGCATCCGGGGCCGATTCCTTCGCCGAAGCGATTGCCGGGATCATGCACTTGCCGTTGTCCGACGCCGACAAGGCCGAGGCCGTGCGGCGATTGCTGGCGGACGCGAAAGCCCGCACGCCGGGCGAATGAACCGGCGGCGATCCGTTGCTATGCTGGGCTATCTCTCGGGGTTGGTTGAAATTGGTGCGTCTAACGCATAAAGCACTGTTATGGTTGCGGCTCCGTTGTTATCAAAAATCACTTTGAGGCCGTCTGTAAAAATCGCATCCAATACTCTCTGAGATTGTGAGCCCGGTTCACAGTGAATAATCCGATTGTCGATTCCTTCGCCACCTTCCGCGACATCTACTGAGTTACTCGTAATAATGGAGTGAATTACTCCGCTGGTTCCCGGCGGCAATATCTGGGCTCTACTAAATGCCGGGACAATGCCATACCAGTATTTCCAAGTCGGGTATTGTCTCGGAAACGCGACCAGAGCGGCGGAGGGCAACGCTTGCGAAATCTGTGCCGTCGCACGATCCCGGCCCGCTGATTGCGTGGCAACGATCCCGCCGGCTAAGGCCGAGGCGAAACAAAACAAGACTAGACTACTTCGCTGTGACATTGAAACCTCCCTATCTGGGACCATTCGATTTATTATTGGAAAAATCCTAGTACTCAGTCGATGCGATACACAATGATGCTATGGCCCGTCCCTCCCATTCCTGAGTATGGCTCGACCCAGAGGCCAGACGAAAACCGGATACCAACATCGGAAAATTGATACGAACCAAAAAGTGTGCTGTTGGAATCCAGAACAGTTGCGGCCGGATTGGTTGCATCGCCTTCGCCGACGAGATTAAATTGTGCTCCGGCTATTGAGCGAATCGCGCCTGAAACCCCGAAAGGTACTATTTGAATCCGAACTGGGGGGCTTGACGGTGAAAAGTCAACAACTTTTGAACTCCACGCACACTGATTGCATTCCTTGCGGAGTGTCACGGCCGTATTGCCGTCAATTGCAGCTCGCAATTCCTACGCCACTATTTTGTCCTTGCCGGGCGATTGCGCCATTACCAACGCGCCGAGCAAACAAGTGACGGCGCACAATAGTCCTATGCTGTTTCGATTCATCGAAAGCCCTTTCGCATCCGGTCGGCAGCTCGGACGGTCTAAGCCCTTGTTTGGTGTGATTGCCCATCGCGGCCCGACGCTGCCGACGGCGGACCGCAACAGACAGGATACCACAAACAGGGGGGCGAAATCTCGGCAATGCCGGTGCGGCGGGCCGATGCGCCGGGGTTGCGGGGATAAAATCTGTTCATTCGTCGGGCGTTGATGACTATGGCGTTGCGCGCGACTGGGGGCGGGGGGTGGGGGTGGCCCATGCGCCCGCGACGGGGGCGGGGGAGGAATTACCACCCACGATCAGCGCAGGAACATGGTAAAATGGCGTTGGCCCGCTCGGTCGTCTATGCGGGGAAAGGGTCCATTTCCAAGGGCAAAACCATGAACACGCCGCGCATCATCCTTTCTGTTCTTATCTCTATTGGTGCGAGTGCAGCGCCATTGTTTGGCACGGTAATAGCTGACTCCGTCGTGGACTTCTCCGGCGTCCAAGGCCAGGACAATTGGTACTACGGCTATTGGGATCGCACCAACGACGCCGACGGCGTGTATCAGTCAAACGAAATGCAGGCGATGGCGCAATTCTTGACAGCGCCATCGGGAGACTACGGCCCCTCATTGCATTCTCCATGCTGGCGAGTGCAGGACGGTGCCTACTGGACGGCGCTGTGGGACCGGGGCGGACATCCTAACGGCACCAACGGCAACGCCGGGCACCTGCCCATCGAACATTGGACCATACGCCGATGGTCTAGCGAGATTGCTGGACAGATCGACATCGACGCGCGCCTTGGGTGCTCGGATGGGTTCTTCTGCCATATTGCAGGACGAATTTTCGTTGACGGTGTAGAAGTCTTTTCCCAGTTCCATCCTTTCGGTCAACCACCGCAAAGCTACTTTGTCACCGCTCCGGTCAACGTGGGTTCCAAGGTCGATTTCGTTTTCGATCCGAACGGTTGGGACGTTGACGACATGAGCTACTTCACGGCGTCCATTAGCCCCGAGCCGACATCGGCGCTACTCTTAGGAATCGGCGCGGCCATTGCGCTATCGCGGCGGCGGTATCGCTAACGCGGGCTTGGGGCAGCTTAATGGCTGACGCCGCCCACTATTTCGAGGAAACGAACAAGGTGGCAACGATGAAATCTCCAGCGAGGGTTGCGGCTGGCCGGCGCAATCGGGCCAAGTGGCGCGGATTCAGTATGGAAGGCTTGGAGCGGCTTCGGGATACCGCGCGGGCCAATCAGCCGTGGCATTTGAGCACAGGGCCGCGTACGGTCGAGGGGCGGCGACGGTCGGCGCGGAACGGGTCGATACGCGGGCGCACACGTCTTGCAGGGGAGTACCTTCGCCTGTGCGTATGGTGTCTAAGACACTTGGATCGGCTGGACGGATTCGAGTATCCACGTCGGCGCATGGCTCCCGTTGATAGCCCTTCTGCTGTTGAATGCTGTATTACCCGAATGTCAGAGATTGCAGCCTTGCTGCCGATGCAGTCCAGACGACGGCGACGGCCATTTCGCCGACGGGTAGCGCCTTCGATGGACGCAGAAACGGCGATGCGCGCGCGCCCTTCATTTCCAAACGACTATTTCGAGGTCGAAGGCGACGTTTCGGCCGACGCGGGTGCTCGCTTTCTCCGCAAGTGGGCGGGACTATGCGGTAGTCCTCGTACATGCTCATCGTGGTAGGCCGCACAGGCGCAGCCGAGATCGGCCAGTTGTTTCAGGATGGTCGGCTTGGATACCCCGGTCATCCGGGCTGTGGCGTTGACTCCCACGCCTTCCACAAGGGCCGCGACTACCGATTTTCGTCTTGACATTGCTAGCCGGTTCATACACACTATGCTAGCACAATGTAGCTAGCAGTGCAAGCTGAATTACGGAGAAAAACATGGAACCGGAAAAAAAGAAACAGGCGTCGCGAGTAAAGGGGGGTGTCGCGAGAATCTCGGGGCTGTCTCGGGAGCAAAGGCGCGAGTTGGCGTCAAAAGGTGCAAAAGCACGCTGGAAAAGGGTGTCAGAGGCTAAGGCGACTGGCGATCCAAGCAAAATGCCCGTCGCGAAATACAAGGGTTTCCTTTCACTGGGAGAGGTAGAGCTTCCCTGCTATGTGCTCGATAACGGGCTAAGGGTCATCGGTCGCACATCATTCACTGAGGCCCTAACCCACATCAAGTCGCAAGGCGATCTAGAGGGCTATCTAGATGTGGCCTCGTTAAACCCGTTCATCAATATGAAATTGGTGGCAGAGCAATTGGTCACCTTCCAGTTACCAGAGGTCGCACAGCTAGAGCGTACCGTCAAGGGGCTTACCGCAGACCTCGTAATAGAGATTTGTCGCGGATATGGGGCTGCGCTTGAGGCGAGCCTCGCGAACCCACAGGAACATAAGCTCACAAGCAGGCAAGCGATTATGGCCATGCGGGCGAGTGCGCTACTCGCATCGTGTGCCAAGGTCGGCCTTGACGCACTGATCGACGAGGCAACAGGGGCGCAATATGACCGCGCCGAAGACGCACTGCGTGTAAAGCTGAGGGCGTACCTAGAAGATGAAATGAGAAAGTGGGAAAAGACATTCCCGGACGATCTTTGGATCGAGTTCGCGAGGCTTACTAACTGGAAAGGAACTGTCACGCAGCGACCGAAGTATTGGGGGAGACTCGTTATGGAGCTTGTGTACGAGTACCTCGATAAAGACGTAGCTAAGTGGCTGAAAGATAATGCTCCGGCCCCGCGACACGGACAAAACTACCACCAGTGGCTTTCCGGCCAATATGGACTAAGAAAACTTGTGGAACACATCTGGGCGTTAATCGGAATCGCCAGAACATGTAGCACCATGTACGAGCTTCGCGACAAAATGGCCGCGATGAATGGTCGCGCAATGGTTCAGCTATTCCTCCCGCTACCTCATGCGCCTAGGACGAATGCCGGATGATGATTTAACTAGCTTGCCGCCAATCACCCGCTCGACTATCGACAGGGCCGTTTGTGACACGTCCGGCTTAGGCTTCCGGGCCGGTTTCTGCTGCACATTTTTGTTGGTTTCTTCTTTGCCATGCCGGTATTGTAACGCGCTGGCAATCTAGGCAAGCCCGTCAAACTTCACCAGTACCAACAGCCAATGGGGATGCGATGTCGATTGCTTTTGCTCCCATCCGATGCACTGGGCTTCTGCCCGAGCCATGAAAAGGCTGGTACTCAGTATTGTGATTGTCGCGGCAACGCGCATGAGGTCCGTCCTTCCAATAGCACCATTCTAACGGGCCGAAAGCGTTCCTCGAAGCCTTAAGGTGGCCCGGAACGACGAAATCCTTACGGCGTTAATACAACCTGAACAAATGCTTCGTGAGCGGACCTGCCATAAGCCCATGCAAGTCAAGGGGTTGCGCCTTATTGCCACATGGCGCGACTCGACTTGCCTCAATGTACACCTTGTAGTACTTGTGTCTAATAGAGGGCTTCTATGTTCTTGTTCAGTGTTTGAGCAGGCGGGGGCTGGCCGTGTGGCATCATCGGATGCGGAAGGAAGTACGAAGTAAATGATTAGCGAAATCAAATCAACTGAGCCTGGGTACGCCGGAAAAGCGAAGGCACCGGCCGAGTTGCTCGACATTCGGAAAGTGGCGGCGATGCTCTGTTGTAGCACGCGCCATGTCAATCGACTCGCCGACGCCGGCAAGATGCCAGCGCCGTCGCGGCTCGGCGCACTTGTGCGATGGAACCGGGCGGAAATCGAGCGATGGATCACCGAAGGCTGCCCCGACCTCGCGGGAAATAAGGGGGGGCGACGATGAACCCCGATATCAACTCGAACTGTGAAAGCACCCAACGAGCGTGGGGCAAATCGACAAAGCCCACGTCCCGTCCAGCACTGACAGCACATGACCAAATTAACAGAAAGGGGGGGCCGGAACTATGCCTCTTAGAAAAGCAGATGTAGATAGACACTCGGCATCGAAGGAAATCCCAAGCGTGGGACAATCTAACGACCTTAGCGCGTTAATCGCCAACGCGGCATCGGCGCAGGATAGCGCGGCTGGTGATGCAGCCGCCGACTCGAACGATCCGGGATATTACGTCGATCAGGACGACGACTTTGGCAAGCGGCAATACGCTACCGAGGAGTGGGAGAATCCGCAGTCGGATGATTACGATGAGCTGGAGCCGTCGTGCAGCCCTGAAAGCTCGTTGCCTCTTATATATATGCAACAAGCAACGAGAAATGGGCTGAAGTTCACCCCTTTGGATAGGTTGCTAATTGAAGCGCCGGAAGAAGTTCCCTACGTTGTGGAAAATCTCTTACCGTTAGGAGGCACGTCGATACTGGCTGGGGAACCCAAAGCGGGTAAAAGCACTCTGGCCCGATCCCTGGCCCTCATTGTCGCGGAAGGTGGCGATTTCCTCGGCCGTAAGTGCAACGCTGGATACGTGCTGTACCTCGTTCTTGAGGACAAGCGCGACGAAGTCAGGAAACACTTCGCGTCGATGTCGGCGGGAGTAACGACGAATCTGGAGAAAGTACTCGTCCACACCGGCCCCGCCCCGGCTCTCAGTGACGACGGTCTTAGAGAGTTGCGGCTAATAATCGAGCGGTACAAGCCCGTCCTTGTCGTAATTGATGTCGTCCATCGTTTTCTGCGGGTCAATGATATGAATGACTACGCGAAAGTATCCACTGCATTGGAACCCCTAACCAACTTAGCGAGGGAAACCAACTGTCACATTCTGATGGTTCATCACGCAGGCAAGGGGGCTCACCGGCAAGGGCTGGACCGAGTGCTAGGCTCTACTGCTTTGGCAGGCGCAGTGGATACTGCCATGATCTTTTCCCGAATTGGAGATCAGCGGTTTCTTGAAGTCTCCCACTTTCGCTATGGCGAGGCGATTCCAAAGACTCTTATCGTTCGGTCGCCGGATACCCTGCGGATTACAAGCGGGGGTGAACATCGTGCGGGAAACCACGACCAGATACGACACCGAATACTGGAATTGCTGAAAAGCGGAGAAATGACGCAGGAAGCGATCCGAGGCGCTGTAGGCGGCGACACAAGCAGGACGAGCGCGGTGCTTCGTGAAATGGCCGGTGCGCGAGAAGTCATAGAGAGCGGAACCGGCAAACGGGGTTCACCATACAAATACTCGTTGCCCGATGCTACTTAATAGAGCCAACGAGAATCATCGACACGATACCTTGACAATTCCCGTAGAATGGGGTAATAATTATTACATGCCGGACGCAAAGCAACGTGACATCCTGACCCGACCCCTCCGCGCCGCGTTGTCGCGCTGTGAGTCATTGTCGGCCGTGGAGCGGGCAACGGGCGTCAAGCGGCAGGCATTGGCGAAGTTCATGCGCGGGGAGCAATCCCTACGCTTGGACATGGCGGACCGGTTGGCGAGCTACTTTAGTTTGGAATTGCGAAAGCGAGGCAAGTGACCTATGGCATCTATTGTGACTTACGCCGACGGCTTGCGGCGAATTGATTTCAACATCGACCCCAATGGGGATCGAAAGTCCGTGCGGCTCGGGCGAGTAAGCCGGAAAGTTGCCGAGGCGTGGCAGGCGCGAATTGAGGCAATCATCGCGGACAAGCTGGGGCGACGGTCGCACGATTCGGAAACCTCGAAGTGGCTGGGCGAGCTGCCCGAGGCCATGCTATCCCGGCTTCGAGCGGCCGGGCTTGCCGAGGGCGTCGGTATCGCGGATGCGACACTGGGCGATTTCCTTTCCCGGTACTTCGAGACGATGACCGCAAAGCCCGCAACCCGGACGTTCTACGGGCACACCCGCCGAAACCTCGAAGCATACTTCGCGCCGACGCGGCCAATTCGGAGTATCACCCCGGCGGATGCCGACGGCTTTCGGGCTTGGCTGGCCGGGGCCGACGAAAAGACTTCGCCGGACCTTTCACCGGCAACCGTGGCAAGGCGGATCGTGGCGGCGCGGTCAATGTGGCGACAGGCGATTCGCTGGAAGCTGGCGAGCGAAAACATCTTCGAGGGCATCAAGGCCGGGCACCAACGCAACGATACGCGCAAACTGTTCATTCCCCGCGAAGTGATTGACCGGATCATCGCCGATACGCCGGACCTCGAATGGAAGGCCATTATCGCGTTGGCACGATACGGGGGTATCCGAACCCCATCCGAGACGTTTGCGCTCCGCTGGGGCGATTGTGACTTCGAGCGGGGCACGATACGCATTACATGCCCAAAGCTGGCGCACGTTGAATCCTGCGCCCAACGAACGATCCCGATGTTTCCCGAACTGCGCGGTCCGTTGCTGGCATTGTTTGCCGAGGCGGCGGAAGGGTCGGAGTATGTAATCGCTCGCTATCGGCAAGGCTCCCTGAATCTTCGCCAGCAATTCGAGCGGATCATCAAGCGGGCCGGGCTGACTCCGTGGCCGAAGCTGTTCCATAATCTGCGGGCGAGCCGGGAGACGGAGCTAATGCGGGAGTATGACCTAGCGACCGTATGCAAGTGGATCGGCAACAGCCCGACGATTGCGGCCGAACACTATGCAACGTCCGTGGACCTCAATAGCGATTTCCAGCGGGCGACGGGACTGGGCGAGGCGCAGCAAAATGTACACCAGTCACCGGCGGAAGGCGGCGGACGGGCCGGGACCGGTCAACTGGGGGCGAATGGTGAAACCCCCGAAAACATTGAGAATGTCCCGTGTGGACAATTCAGGGAAAAGGGTGTCCACAATGGTGACTGGGCGAGGCGGGACTCGAACCCGCACGTCCTTTCGGACAAGGGATTTTAAATCCCCAGCGTCTGCCATTCCGCCACACGCCCTACATCCAAAAGCCTACACACAATCGAATAATGCTTCCAGCCGACACCGGCTTGTGGCATAATCTCCCCCGGCTTACCTGATAGATCATTGGGTTGTGTATCACGTCGAAAGGATGCTATATGTCATCCAAACTAGTCGCGTATCGCTCAGCACTACTTGGGTTACTTTTCGTGCCGATTCTCATGGGCGGATGCCCCATGGATCCCGGCATCCCTGGTCCCGCAGGCGCTGATGGTTCCCTGCGAATCTATGGCGACGGCTCCGCCGGCGCGCTCACCGCGCCCGCTGGAGTTTCTGCGCTCTTTACCACCATCGCCTCAAACGGCAACGCCCAATTCACCGACTTCACCATTCCATCCGGCTCCACGGTCTTCGTCCCCAGCGGAACAATCATTCGCTGCACCGGCACCTTCACCAACAACGGCGCGGTGTCCGTCATTGCCGTCGCATCCACCGCCGGCCAGGGCCACTTCGGCGAAGGGTCCGATGGCTCCAACAACGCCCCCTCAGGTGGCGTCAGCGGCAGCGCCGCCTCGAGCGGAGAAATCGGCGACGAGACGCTTCTTCGCGCCGGTGGTCGCGCGGGCACCGGCTTGTCTGTAGCCGAGGCGCGCAACGTGCTGAACCCCGGCGTCATCGGCGGCGGTGGCGGCGCAGGCTCAAACGCCGGCGCAGGGGGGGCAGGCGGTGGAACCGTGACCATCATCGCCCGTACCGCCATCGTCAACGCAGCGAGCGCCACCATTTCGGCACAAGGCGCGGCAGGCACGGCCGGCAAAGGCGGCGGAGCCGGCGGCTTGGTCATTCTCGCATCGCCGGGCACCATCACCAACAACGGATCGATTACCGTCAAGGGCGGCGCGGGCGGTGCCAGCGACGCATCGCACGGTCCCGGTGGGGGCGGTGGCGGTGGCATCATCCACCTGCTCGCCCCGACGTCGACACTCGGCACGGTCGACATCACAGGCGGCGACACCGGCGCGCTCGGTGGCGCGGCTTCGATTCTGACGGTAATACGAGTCGGCGGCGGTG
>CAZSBF010000086.1:0-18201 GCA_964605185.1 uncultured Planctomycetaceae bacterium | reverse complement strand
GCGAACGCTCCGGTGACCATCGTGGAATACGCCGATTTTCAGTGCCCCTTCTGCGGGCGCTTCGCTCGATCCGAGTTCCCGACCGTCAAAGCCAACTACATCGACACCGGAAAAGTGCGATGGGTCTTTCGACACTTTCCGCTTCGCAGCATCCATAACCGCGCCGAACCGTCGTCACGTGCGTCTGAATGTGCACACGACCAGGTCGATTTCTATGCGTATTCAGAACTCGTCTTTGGCACCACCGATGGATCCAGCAACCCGATCCTCACGGATGAACAGCTTCGCACCCACGCCGAAACACTCGGCGCAAACCTGACGACGTTTGACGCCTGTTACCCGCCCGGCGACGGTAAAGCCACGCGCGTGCAGCAGGATGTCAACAGCGGCACGGCCCTCGGCGTGAACTCCACCCCGACCTTTTACTTCAACGAGGAAAAACAGGCCGGCTTCATGACCGCCGACGAAATGGCCGAGATCATCGAGCGAAAAATCGCCGGCGGTTGATTACGTCTCGGCCCAATAAGTGCGGGAACGCCCTGCACCGCTCGACATCTCAATACAATGGACCGCGGGCGGCGCGCTTATCCGTCGCGCCGCCCGTTTCTTTTCGTGAATCAGGTTTCCACTTATGATGACAACATACGGGGCGTAGCTCAGCCTGGTTAGAGCGCCTGGTTTGGGACCAGGAGGTCGCAAGTTCGAATCTTGTCGCCCCGATTGCCGCGAAGCGGCAATAGAGCAGGAGAGCGGAGAAAAGAGAGAGTAGAGAAGGCGCATTTCTCACTCCCCGTATTAACGCCGCGATATTGGCGTTGCCCGCTCCTGCGGTCTCCTTTCTACTTTCTCCTCCCATGGCCTTCGCATTTGAAAAGCTCATCGTCTACCAAAAAGCGATTGATTTCGCCGACAAGGTCGCGGACGCGGCTGAACAGTTTCCGCGAGGATACGGATATCTCGCGGATCAATTGAATCGTGCTTCGTTATCCATCGCCGCGAACATTGCCGAAGGCAATGGCCGCTTCACGAAACCGGACCGACGCAACTTTTTCGGAATCGCACGGGGCTCGGCTCAGGAATGTGTGCCGCTGCTCGAACTCGCCGCTCGACGATCACTTATCACACGCGACCGGCATGCCCATCTCAAAGCCAATCTGGAAGAAGTCGCCCGAATGCTGTCTGGACTGATTAACGGATTAGAGAAACGATCGACCTGACCCAACCGTCTTGCACAGACCAAAGCCTCTCACTAAAGGGCGTCAAATAACACAATAGAGCGGGAGAGAGGAGGTTCACGCAGTGATCCCCGCAGGCTACATGTTGAAACGTGTTTCGCCGCGACCGTCCTGGATCAAGTCGGCCCATGTGATCGACTTGTTTTCCGTCAGCTCTTGTATCTCAGAGGACTTCGCTGATCTCATTGAATACTGGCGACACAATGGCTTCTGGCTGTTCAACAAGCCTTCCGATATGGATGAGATAGTGGCCCGGGAGGTTCTAAGTCCCGACGATCTCAAATTGTTCTATTACGAAGTATACGAACGTCAATTCGACGAGGTTGCGATGCATTGGTCCAGTTTTTCCCCCGATGCGTCTTTCATGACGAACGTGGAAAAACCAAGGACAGCACGTCTTGTGGGCTTCGACGTTGTCTCATTTACGGCGGGCGCGAGCCCGGATTGCTCTCCGCTGTCATGCAACGCTCTCGCTGACGAACTTCCGGTCAATGCACACTGCCTCTTTGAAACTTTTCAGGAAGCAAAGGAGGCCCTAGAGTTGGGCAAATTCAACAATTCGGAACCGGGGCCGTTTCGTATCTTCTCGGTTTACTCTGTTGACGCCTAAGCTATGCGCCTGGTGAACGGCAGATGGCCGTACTGCTCATTAGTTCGACAACCTATCAGCTTGAGTGAACACGCCGCATTTCTGGAGCGAACTGCATCGATGATATACTCTACTTGCAGCGGATCGTCGCGCGAACCCGTCGCGATCGCTTAATGGCGGAACAAGGTAGTTGCCCAATGGAAGTAATCGACTACAACGGCAATGGTCGCTGGAGTCGCGCCGAAATTCTCGCGCGGTACCGCCGGTATGCGGCTGAGATGGGAATCGCCCCACGCGATCTGTCCCCGATGGAGCTTTCGGAACGAGGCCAGCATTGGGTATACCCGGTGATGGAGAAGGTCATTGCTGGCATCGAAGTGGGCGACGGAGCTTGCGTGCGACTTGGGATCGAGTTTATCGAAGAGGACGCGAAGTTTCCGTTCGGGAAAATCCTAAAGTCGAACACGGCTCGGGCGCTTCGACGTACAACGCTCGCAGGCGAACAGCAACAACGCATTCGCCGTCGCGTTTTTGGCTTACTACGAGCCGGGCACGTCCCTCACGAGTATCGCGAGTACGCGAAACTTGTGCGAAAGATCGGCTTCGACGCGAGCGAGGTGCCTGACGTGACGGCGCTGAATCCGTACGCCGCGCGTTTCCGCACGTACTTCGAGGCCGCAGCACGGCGGAGCAACTAGCCAAGGGTTGCAAAGGACCGAGCGAGCCCAACAAAATTTGGCGTAACCACAATGGCCAAAAAGACGCCCGCCATTCGCAAGCTCGGCGATTCAAGAGCCGCCGCCGAGGCATGCGCTGCCTGCTACCAATACGCCGCCGTGGGTTGGAAAGTTGCCCATGCCACCCGCCAAAAGGTATAATCATGGCATGAGCAAAGCCGAAATCCTAGCCGAATTGCCCAAGCTCAAAGCCGAAGAGCTCGCCGAGGTGCAGGCCAAGCTGGATGAACTGGCCGGCGAGGTTTGGCTCGATGGCGGCGAACTCACCGATGCGGACAAGTCCGCCTTGGATGCGGCACTGGCCGAATACCGCGCTAATCCTGATGCCTGCAGTCCATGGCAGGAAGTCCTTCCCCGCATTCAGGCCAAGCTTCGCCCGTGACCCAACGGCTCATCATCCAGGCCTTGGCGGAGGAGGACATCACCCAAGCCGCATTCTGGTTTGAAAAGCAGCGCGCCGGGCTGGGTGCGGAGTTTCTTGCCGACATTCATCGGACGAATCATGACCAATCCTCGCCATTGCCGCCGCCTGCGTCGAAGACCCGAGGTGCGCCGATTCCTGGCCGGCCGTTTCCCATACCGAATTTTCTATGTTCTCCGGCCCGACGCGGTCGTCGTGTTCCGGGTTCTCCATGGTGCACGGCATGAGCGCGAGTGGAAAGGGAATATCCCCGATGAAAAAAATTGAGATGCGCCACCCGTCTCGCTAAGCCGCGGGATTCCGCACGTTCCTAGCAGCACAACAATAGTATCGCCGTGGAAATAAGCCGGTGAAGGTCGTCAAAATGAGGCAGGTATTCATGGAAGACGACAATTTCCCTCCAGACAAGGTGCGTTCGTCGCAAGAAATAGCATGTCGCGCTCTTGCCCTGTTTGGAGTGTGGGGACTCGCCATTGGCTCACCACGCGATGACGTGCTGGGGTGGCTCGAAGCCCACAACTTGCGTGAAGCGTTGTCACCTGTCGAGCAAAAGTTTGTCGACAATCAACATCCAAGCTCAAAGCAGAAGATCAACTTCAGTTGGCATTCCGAACGACTCATCGTTCTGCTATGGACGCTGAATTTGGTCGAAAATATGCCTGACGCAGACAAGCAGTGTGACACCAGTATCTTTAAGCGTTGCCTTCCACCTTATGCAGACCTGTCGGTGGAGCAATTCATTTCAAACGCTACCACTCGCAGTGAAGAAGAGCTGCGGGAAGAAGCCGATCGAACACTTGATCTGCACTGGCAAGCCCGGCATGCGCAGGTGAACGACCGAGGACCGAAAGACCCGGTGGATATCGAAGTGGTGCAAGAACGGCACCACGCAATTAACTGGGTGACTGATTACTGCGGACTTAATTGGGATGAGGTGACGACTGACACCTGACTTTCCGTCGTTCATAAGATTTAGGATCTACAGTAGGAGTGAGCACAATGGCCAAAAGGGCGCCCATCATTCGCAAGCCCGACGATACCAAATCTGCCCCCACGATCCGTTTCACTGCGGCACTTCTCCAACCCCGCCGCGGCGGGCAGGCTTCGGCGAACGCGAAGGGCGTCTCTCGCCACGTGAAGTCTTCGACCTGGACTTTTCTGACCCTACCAAAGCAAGCCAGCGCGAAGCTCCCCTCGCGTGGCATGGCGTCCGTGGAAGGCACCCTCAATGGCTCGGCCTTTCAAGCCACGCTCCAGCCCGACGGCAAAGGCAGCCACTGGCTCAAAGTCGAAAAGGCGTTGCGCGAGGCCGCTGGTGCAAATCCCGGCGACATCGTCACCCTCGAAATCACCCCGATGGCGGAAGAGCCGGAACCCAAGGTGCCCGCCGATCTGCGCAAGGCCCTCGCCGCCGCCCCGATGAAGGCGCGCGAGGCCTGGTCAGACATCACGCCCGCCGCGCGCCGCGATTTCATTCACTGGATCACCTCCGGCAAAAAGGCAGAGACGCGCGTGAAGCGGATCGAAACCGCATGCGACATGCTCGCCAAAGGCAAGCGCCGTCCGTGCTGCTTCGATCGTTCCGGCATGTATGACAAAAGCCTCAGCTGCCCCATCGCCGCACCCCTATAGCCGCCGAATCGTAAAAGGGATGGATCGCGAATCGCTTGCAGGCCCTGTTGCCCCCTCACTAAAATCGCCGCCATGACTCTCAAAGAAGCTCTGTCAAAGCTTGAATCCCTCGGTGATGAGAAGCGCCGCGCACACAACGCCAAGCCCTGGCCCGGAAACCCCGCGGGCGCTGCCAAGCTCAAGCAGTTCGGCTGTGCAACGGGCGATCTCCGCGCCCTCGCCAAGAAGATCAAGACCGATCACGAACTCGCCCTGCAATTGTGGAAGACCGGCAACATCGACGGCCAATTGCTCGCAATTCTGCTCATGAAGCCGAAGCAGCTTTCGGCGAAAGAGCTGGACAAGATGGTGCGCGCGGCCACGTTCGCCTGGGTGGCCGACTGGTTCAACGCCTACATCGTCAAGGAACAGCCCCCCGCCGACAAAGAGACGCTTCGCGTGAAGTGGATGAAGGATAAAGACGGCTGGGCCGCCCGCGCCGGGTGGAATCTCACCGCGAGTCGGATCAACAAAGGGGGAAAGGATGCCGCAGCGCTTGACCTGCCGGGCCTGCTGGATCGCATCGAATCAGAGATGCTGAAGGCCAAGCCGGAAGTTCAGTGGACGATGAACAACACCCTCATGGCGATCGGCATCCACCACGCCAAGCACCGCAAGCGCGCGATCGCCATCGGCGAGACGATTGGCCTCTACAAAGATTGGCCGATGTCAAAGGGCTGCATCCCGCCGTACGCACCAATCGCGATTCCCGAAATGGTGAAGCGGCAGGGCTGAACGCCACGCCCGCGCCCGACGACGGCGGGATCGTTCGCCAAGTAATCGTGCCGGCAATGCAGCACACCAAAACCAACGATCGAATAGGCCGCGGCATCCTCCAACCATTGAACTCGACGAGTCCCGCTCGTGCATGCTTATCACACGCAAGATTGGTGCAATAGGCCTGACACGGGCGTCTGGAAGCGGGATTATCACGCACCGCCATTGCTGCATTCTCGCCCGATCGCAGGATTAATGCTCGAAAACCTTGAAAACCCCCAGGAAATTTGCTACCATGCGATGATTCTTGGGCGCTGTTCCTTGCATCGGGCGTTTCCAATATTAATGAGTGAGGAGAGAATCATGAGTCGCTTTCATTCCCGCATGGTCGCGGCGTGTGCCGTTACGTTGCTCACGGCTGGTCTCGTACCGTCACGTTCCTTCGCCAACGACTATAACGAAAGCGTGGACGGCGACCTCCCATCTGCGAACCCGCTTGTCCTCCTCACGCTTGACCCTGGCCTCAACACGGTCTCCGGAACCTTTGGCAACGTCGGATTTCCGACTGACCACGATTCTTTTGCCTTCACAATTCCCGGCGGCTTTTCCCTCATGGGCGGTGGGGTCGAGGTGACCGACAATGTGAACAACATTGTCAGTGTCCAATGGGATTTGCGAACCGGTGCGGTCGCCGGTGCCGGCGCGCTCATCGAAGAAGTTTTCTCCCTCTCTCCCGGCGCAGATGCCTTCGGCGGCCTCCCATCGGGGACTTACCACATGGGCGCCGTCACCTTCAGCGTCTTTGGCCAATCCACAGCTGATTACATTTTCAGCTTCAACGTCGTCGAGGTCCCCGAGCCTGCGACGTGCACCCTTCTGGCCCTTGCGGCGATGGCGCTGGTCCGCACGCACAGGACGCCGGTATCAAGCCGTTGAACCTGTTTTCATGTTTGAATAAGTGCCGCTCGTGCCAGTCGTCAAGCAACCTCGAAGATAATCCTCTCGTGCCTGAATGAAGTGGACCCGCCGGAGCAGACAGTTCGGGCGATTGCGGCCGAGATCAATGATCCTCGCCGCTGAAGTGAAGCGCACAAAGTAACCAATATGCTTGGTCTTGCCTTCGCAGCTCACCCCTAGTTAGACGCCAGCATACCGAGCCGCCTCAATTCCAATCCGCAAAGTCCTCACTCCGCAAACCCGCAACGGCCCGGTCAACCAAATAACCCGTGATAGACCAAGTCTCCAGTGATATAACCCCGCAGTGTCCGAGTCGGACGCCGAACCCTGATGCCACATGTGCGAGCTTAAATACGCCGAAAAACCTATGACCGACAGTCCTAATCACCCTCCAACCCTTGAACTCGACGCAATCCGCCTGCGCCCGCTCCGCGCCGACGACGCCCCCGCGCTCTTCGCCTACCTGAGCAACCCCGCCGTCACCGAACTCACCAGCTTTCCCGACGTCTCAATCTCGCTCGCCGAAGCCATGATCGAACGCTCGCGGAGCCGTTGGGCCGCCGGCGAACCCTCCCGATGGGCCGTCGCCCTCCGCGCCGATGATCAACTCGTCGGCACCTGCGGCTTCAACGACTTCTCCCGCCCGCACCGCTGGGCCGAACTGGCCTACGACCTCGCCCAGCCGCACTGGGGCAAAGGCCTGATGAGCCGTGCCGTCTCCGCGGCACTCGACTGGGTCTTTCAACAAGACCAGGTCGACCGCGTGCAAGCCTACGTCCGCGTCGACAACGCACGCTCGCAGCGCGTACTCGATCGAGCCGGCTTCATGCGCGAAGGCCGCCTGCGGAACTACCGCATCTGCCGCGGCCAGCCGCACGACTTCTACATCTACGGCTTGCTGCGCTCGGACAGGACGGACACCCAACAACAAGCGACTTGAACCGCGCGTGCGGCCGGAGTTATTAATGGAGTTCGCCGATAGGCCGGTGAAATAACCGACCCGTTATTCTCCGCCCACGCAGTTCCCGACCGTTTGGCGCGTGAGCGAAAAATCCCGAACTTCACCCAGAATCATGTAGGTACCGGAAAGCGTCTTTCCGTCTTCGCTGATGGTCAGCATCATCGGATTCTCAAAGATGCCGTTCATCGATGAGTCGGAATGACCATATTGGCAAACGACGGTCGTTCCGGTGATGGTGTTGCCTGAAACGGTTCCTTCAAGATCGCTATAGGTGTAACTGACGGTTTCAACATTCGGGTCTTGATGATCGCAGGCGCGCTCCTCGAGGAGGGTCGATGTCATGTTATCGCCGCCATGCACAATGCAACTCAGCCGCCCATTATCATTGGCGAGCCAGCGCCCATTCAGCCCGAAGATCTGCAAGTTGATGGCGTCAGGATCGCCGTTCTCTGACATCGACGTGTCCGTGTCCGGCTCGGTCGGCAGCCCACCGGTCCCCGGGCCCGGCGGATTCGTCGGGCCGCCCGGAACGACGTAGCCATCTCCATTCGTGTCGCCCACCGCTTCACACTCACCCGTCAGGGGATTAAAGATGGTTCCCTCCTCCGGGCACAATGTGCTCGGGCAACTCGACCCACCGGCCACCACCACCACCGTCGCGCAAACGAGTAAGACGCGGGTCGAGGACATGATCGTGTCTCCGCACTAAAAAAGGGTCTAGGAACTCGACAACAAGAACATCAGTCAATAGGCCATATTGTCAATAAGTTGTATTGTGGTGTCATCCAAGCCGGAATCATACCACCGGAAGTCCACCTTATCTTGGGCAGCGAGGTTGAATACTACCCACCCCCCTGCCTTAAACACGCTCGTGCGTGCCGTTTGATTCCAGCAAGGGCCCGATGTACCGCGGGATGTTACGGGCCGGACCGGGCAACCATTAGGAAAGCCCCGAAAACATGGCTCGGTCGGATGGCGTTTCGCATTGCTGCGCGCGGGCGTGCTGTCAGTGGGTACGCCACGGCGAATCTTCGAATTAGCTCCTGGCTTTCGCCTCAACAGGATTCTTACAGGCCCGACCGATCGTCCACGATTCAGCAATCCCCATCACGCTTCCACCGTCAGCGTATTGCTCGCCGCACTCTCCCCCGCCACATTCACCGCCGTGACGTAGTACTGCACCGTCGTGCCGAAGGCCTGCGATGCGAACAGCTTGCTCGTCGGGCTCTTCACGCCCGTCTCGAAGAGCTTGAACGACGAATCGCCCGGTGCCTTGCGATAAATGCGGTAGAAGTCGGGAACGCCCTCGGTTGCCGACGGGGTCGGGGCGGTCCACACGAGTTTCATCATGTTCTGCTGGCCAGACGCGGCCTCGGCGAGGTTCGTCGGCGCGGCCGGCGCGGCGAGGGCGAAGATCGGCCAGGCGCGGTAGTGCAATTCATAAATGGCGGCGCGGTCGTCGGCATCGCGAAAGGTGATGTCAAGATTGATCAGCTCGATCCCGGTGACGATGGCGTAGTGGTCGAGGCGGGTCTTGACGGTGTCGATGAGCGTGAACGCGCCGTGAGCCGAGGAGTCGCCGAGCCGCGGGTTCGATGTCTGTCGCAGCGCGCGGGCGGCGACAAAGATCGTGAACCGCGCGCCCAACTGATCGGGCCAGGTTTCCGGCGCCGTCGGCTCTTTGATAAACGCGACAAAAGCCGCGGGCGTCCGCTCGCGAAGCATCGCATCGCGCAGTGCCGCGCGGTAGTCGCCCGACACGCCCTTGACGATTGCGAAGGCGGGCGCGCCGCTGATGGTCGCGCCGTCCAGGCGCGTGACAATGGCGGATTCGAGATCACCGAGGCGGGACATGGGGAACTCCAGAAGGCACAGAGGCACGAAGGCACTTAGGCACAAAGGGTTTAAGGGGCCGAGTGGGCAAGTGACGAACCGGAACACCCCATGTGGCACCGGTTTTCAACCGGTGGAGTCACAGGTTGGAAACCTGTGCCACAGTGATCCGGGCAGGCTCCAATGGTCACAAATCTTCCAATTCATCGCGAGTCATGGTGCGCGGATTGGTTCGAACCTCGGCGATCACACCGAGCGATGTCGGATCTGCCCTTGCAATCGTCGTGGGAAGTTGCACCTGCCCTGCCGCCACGCGAGCCAGCCACTCGACGGCCTCGCTTCGCCGGCGCACCACATCCCCCGGCACCGGCGGTCGCCGACTGTGTAACCGATAGGACACCAGATCAAGCACGAAGGTGCGCAGCACGTTCTGCAACTCGCTCTCACCGGTCAGATCGAGCGGCACGCGATAGCGCGCGGCGAGATAACTGTTCACCTCGCCCTCAGCGCCGAGCAGGGCCTGGTTCACCTTGTTCACGTCGGCCGAGCCCGAGCCGGCGTCATCAGTGAGTTGCACGTAGGTCGCCGTGCCGAGGAAGAGTTCGATGTCGGACGTCGAGATGTAAGACATAACCATCACCTCCAAAATCGGCGGCGCGGCCGAGCCTTCGCGCGACCGCGCCGCATAACCAACCCCTCCGGCTTACGTAAAGTCCGTCAGCACGGCGTATTGCCAATAGCCATACGCCATGCGGTAACGGGCGCGGACGCCGTAGAGGAACTTTTCGCGCCGAAATCCCTCGTCCGATTCATCCGTCAGCGCGTTGAACTCCACCGGCTCCCGATCCTGGAAGATGAACGGCCGCACGACACCATCCGTCTTCAGCAGGTACCACTTGCTCTTGTCAGAAAGCCACGGCATCGAGATGACGCGGGCCACGCCCTTGAGGACATTCGTGCTGTCGCCGAGCACCGTCGCGTTGATCGCCTGCGACGCCGTAAAGAGCATCGTCGGCGGCACAACGCAGACCAGCCCGCTCGCCGAGACCAGCATCGGCTCACCTTGGTCATCCTTGAACGTCAGCATCTGGGCGATGGCAACCTTCAGCGCCTCCTGAAACTCGACGACGGTCGGGGCGTTTTCATTCGACGCATCAAAGGTGAGCGCGTTGTTCTGATTGCCCGACGCCCCGGAGACGTGCGCTGCGTTGAAGAAGCTGACGCCGTCGTAGGCGTTGTTGCCCGCCGTTTCCCCGCCAGTAAGCAACTGCGAGACGAGATAATCCTTGTGCGTCGCCGCCCGCTGGGCCAATTCGGCGACGCGCAGGCGGATCTGCCCGGTTTGGTCGTCGCTGATCTCGTCGCGATCGACCTCGATCGTCGCCTCGTACTTGAGATTGCGGAGCGAGTAGCTCTCGGTGCGCAGACCGGCGGCGAGGCGGCCCGTGCCCCATTCGCGGATGCGCGGCACGGTGCCGAGCCAGCGATAGGTCTCGCGGTCGCTGGTGGAGACGACGCGCGTGCTGAGTTCGCCGAAGTGCGTCGGCGTGGCATCGAAGCGGTTGAAGAACTCGCTTCGCAGCCCCTTGGTAAGCAGTCCGGTGTTGATAACGGCCATGAGAAATCCTCCTGTGGAGTGTGTCGTTTCTTGTTCGTGGACTTAAGACGCGTTACGGCAGTTCGAAGAATCGAATCGTGATCAGCCCGCCAACGCCGGCCGTCGATGAAGCCGACCCGACCTTGGCCCAGATGCGCAGGTTCTTGGCGACGTCGCGCCCGAAGAGCGAGAGATTCGCCGGAACGTGCGCCGTGAGCGTGGCAAGGTTGAAGGCGCTGACGATCTGCGTCGGGTTCGTGTTGTCGGTGCCGACGTCGAGGTTGCCGGAGTTTGGCACGGTGTTAAAACTCACCTGGGCACTGACCACCTTGATGGCCCGCTGCGTGATCATCACACCGTTCGTCGTGGCCGAACCGACCGCGCTGGCCAGCGGCACGGCCACAACCTGTTCGTTCTGCGGCATGGCCAGCGGCAGGATGCGGACGATTCCCTGGTTGTTGCCGAGGTGAGCGACGAGGATTCCGCAGTAGCTGCCGCCGAGTTGATTCGCCGCGCTGGTGGTCTCGTTGTCGGTGGCATAGACCGGTGCGCCGGCCCAGGCCTGCGTGGCTCCGGCGATGGGCAGGACGAAATCGCCCTGCGTGTAGAGGCGGACGAACTGCTCGCCGCCCGCGCCGCCGGCGGTGTTGTCGATCTCCTCATAGGCGACGCCCGCAAAGAGATCGCCTGCCACGAGGTTTCGAGCGAAGCCGCTGGTGCGGTCGACGCCGACGAGCGCGCCCTTGTAGATGCGCGCCGACGCGGCCACGGGAAACGTGCGCAGTTCCTGATCGACGTAGCGGGACAGTTCACGATTGGCGGTGATGGCCATGATGTGTGCTCCTTTCAAATGGTTTTCGTATTGACGATCGTTAACGGCGTATTACGGCTCTTGTTCGACATGCCACAGGACTTGCGCCCTGTGCTCGGATTTCGTTATGCGGCCGCGTCGCGCACGGCGGCGTGGACAAATGCCTCCTCGGTGCAGATCCGTTCGAGAATGGACTTGTTCGCCCGCCACTCGGCGCGGGCCGATTGTTCGACAGCACGGCGACGTACGTCCCCGGTCGGCGCATTCGCAGGACCCGTGAGTCGGCCCAGCGGCACGATCAGCGGCGCAGCGGCCTCCCAGCGGTCGAACTCTGCCGGGTCGCGCTCGGCCAGGGTCAGCGCCCACTCGCGTTGGGCGGCCGTCAGCTTGCCCGCAGACATAGCCCGCTCGACGCGCGCTGCGGCATCGCGAAGCGATTCACCGCGCTGCAGCGAACGGATACGCTGCGCCGCGGCGACGAGCACGAGTTCCTCCGTCGCCGATTCATCCAGCGCGAGCAGCCGTCGCAATTCCACCGACGGGTCGTCGTCCACCGGCGGGACTCGGTTGATGACCGGCTTCATGCCGACGATGGCGGGCTTGTTGGTCAGCGCGATTGAGTGCAGCGCGACGACGCGGCGATCTTCGCGACGAATCAGCGCAACCGGCGAGAGGTAGCGATAGTGCCGCGCGGCGAGTTTCTCGGCGGCGTCGGCCGTCCACTCCACCTCGGCCCACAAACCCGGCGTGGTGTTGGCCTGCGCAGCCTCTTCGGGCGAGACGATGACGAGGTTTTTCACCCAGCCCGCCGCCGGTGCGAGGCCGGTCGGCGAGCTGTACGCGCCGCCGAGCGTTTGGTGTTCGTAGTCGATGGGCAGATCGGTGCCGTGCTCGCGGAAAGCGGCGATGGTCGCGGCGGCCGATTGTTCATCGACGACGAACGAGCCGGCCGTGCTCTTCACATCGCCCCAGGGGACGACGAGGATGCGCCCGGGCACCGGCGGGTCGGAGAGCGCAGCGGATTCCATGACAACTTGTTCGAGGTCGGTGTCGTGAGTCGCTTCGACGGACATGAGGGTCTCCTTTCAATACTCGTGTTTGTCTTCGTTCGTGGTCCGCACAGCGTGGCACACGCGCCACGGCGAGGACCCTATGAGTTCGTTCCGGTGAGGACTGGTTCATTGCTGTCTGCTTCGGGGATTCCGAGCGACGCGTGCGCCCAGCGGGCCGGCACTCGCGCCCCGAGTTGATTCACGGCCACATCGAGAACGCGGGCGAGCTTCTCGGTGTCCTCGCGCGGATCGAGGATTCGCTGAAAATGCGGCACCGGTGCATCGGGCCCGAAGCGCAGTCGCACCAGCGGCGTGAGCAGATCGCGGCGCAGCGTGTGCGCCTCCTTGCGAAGGTCGTCGTCGCGGATGTCCATGCGGACGTGATCGTGAACCTTGGCCGCCCCGGCACTGGCGAGCATTCGCGCTGTGTCGGTCGTCAGCGTCTGGCCGAGCCAGGCCTTGCTGATCTCGCGGTCGAAATAGAGGCACAGGTTCTCATACAAATTCACCTCGCCCGGCGTGCGCGACTGGATTATCTCCAGCTCGACAGCCTTTGAGAAAATTCCCGTCGCATCGGCCCCGAGATTCTTCAGCATGTCCAGCAGTTCGCGCTTCTCCTCGGGCGTGGCGGTCGGTCCATAGCGGGCGATGCGCACGGGCATGCCGAAGACCTCCGCGAAGATCAGCCAGTCCTTCAGGGCGAAGTGCTTGCCGAGATAGGCAAGCGCCGTCGCACGCAGCAACCCGCCGCGGGCCGGGTGGTGGTTCCGCGCATGCGGCGTGTGCACGATGAACTTGTCCGCCGGCAGTGGAATGCCGTCGAACTTCGATTCGTCCGTGAGAATGCGAATCTCATCGAGTTCCCCGAGCGTGATGCGGGCGAAGTCGACCGGCACGAGTTCGCCAAGCGTGACGCCGCTCGCATCGCCGCGCCAGACAAGCTCCACCAGCGCGAGATTCCGCCCCACCGCCAGCGACAAATGCGCGAGCGATTCCTCGACGCCCGGTGTCCGCCGCAGCACGTCATCGCAATAACCGGCAACCTCGTCGGCAAGGCCACGATCCACATTTCGGCCGGCGCGCCAACCGGGCAGTTCGGCGGCGGACACGACTTGCCACCGCAGACCGGTCACCGCGAGTCGCCGCGTGTTGGCAACACTGAAAAGGTGCGCGTCTTTTTCTTCCATCTGCTCGAACAGCGCCAACTGCGCGCCGAGATCGCCGGCGTCGGCCTGCTTGAACAGCGCCACGAGGCGCGACGGCGTGAGCCCATCGGCCGGGTAATCACGAAAGGTGTCGTCCTTGCGACGGTGCGTGATGAGGCCGGGGCGCGGCATTCGCGCGGGGGACTTCCGCACGGCAAGAGCAAGTCGTTCGAGGAGTTTCATCGTGCTTCTCCTTGGTTCGTGGGTTGACACATCACAAGGCTCCTTCTCGGGAAAATGCCGAAGGCCCGACGACCGCGAACTCGACAGGGCCGCTGTCGCACTCCGCCGCGTGAAGCCCGAGCGCCGCCGCCCAGAAGCGATCGGCGTGCCCACTCCCGGTGCGGTCGGCGTCATAGCGAATGTGCCCCGTCGTGGAAGCGATGCGACAGACCGAGTGCCAGTCGCGAGCAATGGCGTCGTCGATGGGAATACGAAGGTGGCCGCGCTCGGCGCAGACGCGGAGTCGGCCGGCGAGCTGCACCTTGAGCGCGGGTGTGAAGGAAAGCCCTTCGACGCGATGCTCGCCAAAGCGAGTCGTAAGATTCTCCGCGAGTTGCATGCCGAGCCCGGTTGCGTCGATGCAGCAGCGGCGGACGGCGTTGTGACGGAGCAGATCGTTGAGCGTCTCCTCCTGTTGCGCGAATGGGGCGTTGTCGAAGGTGATGACGCCGCGCGTGGTGAAGGTCTCGCCCGACTTCTCCCAGATCCAGATGGCCGTGAGATCGCGGCGGCGGCCGATATCGACGCCGAGGAAAATGTCGGCGCGCTTGCGATTCAGGGCGCAGTCGTCCTGCAGCGTGCCGAGCTTCACGTCGTGGCAGCGGCGAATCAGTTCGTATGGCATGAAACTGGTGGATTCGTCCACGAACTCGCAGCAAAACTCCTGCCGCCAGGCGATGTCGCCATCGATGCCGGCGCGGAGGGATTCGCGGTCGACCTCCAACCCCTGGGCAATCGCTTCGTCGAGCGTGAGCGTACTCGTCGTAAACGCCGGATTGTCGGCGAGGCGGTGGAACATGTTCTTGCATCCGCGCGGCGTCGATGCAATGTCGAGCTGCCCGTCGCCGCGCAGGAGCGTGGGAAAAAGCGAAGCCCAAATGCCCTCGTCGTCGGCATGCATGGCAAACTCATCGAGAAAAACATCACCGGAGTAGCCGCGGGCCGTCAGCGGATTGGCCGGCAGACCGATGACGCGCACGCCGTTGGGCAGGGCGATTTCAAGCTGGCGGAAGGACGTGTCGTTGAAATACGTAGACTCGATCGCGTCGGTATAGACGTGCAGGGCATGGCAATGCTGGCGGACCTTTCGCATGGCCTCGCGGCTTTGGCGCTGGCCCGCGGAGAGGATGATCTGATTGCGATGATGCGTGAGCGCGCGGACCCGTCGGCGCAGGGTGAACGTGACACTCCCGCCACGGCGGATCTTCGACTTTCCCGTCTGCCGCGCCGATGGCTTAGTTCGCCGTCACCGTGTTCACAATCTGACTCCCGCTGACCGTGTAAGTGACATGCACCGTGTTCCGGCATGAATAATCGGCGCCCTCGGTGATGGTGACGGCTGCGGCGTCCGTCAGATACTTCGGGGATTCCAGCCCACGGCCCGCGAAGTGCAGGCGGCGGCCCGGACCGCAGGGGCTGGCGCTGAACACCAGAGTCTGGCCGGGCTGGATGACATTCGACAGCGGTGGACCATCGTTGGCACGCAGCCCCGGCTCGAGCTGCTCACCGGTTTGATTCTCCATTTCAAGCCGAATCGTGGTCGCACCGGGGTTTCCCATGGGAGTCGTGGTACCCGGGTTTGCCGGACATTCCCCACCCATGCCAAACATCAATGGGCTCACAGCGAGTACCAGAAGACTAACCTGTCGCTTTCGCATTTCGATTGACTCCTTTGGACGCTCATTGGCGAGGCATAAGCACCCGTCGCGGGGCGGCCGCTCGGCCGCCGACATGCTCATGTAACAGGTCCTAGGGGGGATCCCCGGGTATCTCGAACAAAATCCTGAGAAAAGGACGGGCACTGCTGCTCAATCGTTCCCCTGCGACGCTTGAATCGTTTGGGTAAACTATTCGACGCATGGCGATTCGTTGGCTCACGAGTCTTGGCATGATCGGTGCATCCGCGGTCTCCGCGCAGATGCCGACCGTCTTCCTCTCCCGGCCCGGACAGGTCGCGGCGCTGGTCGATTCCAACGCCGACGGCGATTTTCTCGACTTTGCCGAAACGCGCACCTATGCCGCGCCTTTGCCCGCGGGGATCGGCGCGATCGCCGCTCGGCCGCAGCGCCTATTCGTCGTGGACAGTTCGACCGGCGGCCTGCTCTCGCTGGTCGACCTCAACGGAGACGGTGATGCACTCGATTTCGCGGAAGTAACGCAATACGCCATCGCCCCGGCCGCGCCGCCGGGCCTTATCGCATTGACGTGCCAATCCGATGACACCTGCTACAGCGTTGACACCGCGTCGGGCAGTCTGATCCGCTTCATCGATCTCAATCACGATGGCGACGCCCTGGATTTCGCCGAAGCAACGGCCGTGGGCAGCGGACTCGGAGCAGTCGTTGCACTGTCGGCGAGGCCCGATGGCGTGATTCTCGCGGCACTGTCGCTCACCACGACGCCGGTCATGATCCTGCAGGACCGAAATGCGGACGGCGACTTCTTCGATTTCGCCGAGTCGATCAGCTACGTGGAAAACACGACCGCCGGCGCGAGCCTCGCCGCATCCACCAACACGCTCGCATTTCTCGCGCGACCGGCGGACCAGCGCGTGCTCGCCCTGCGTGATCTGACAACCGACAACGACGCGCTGGATTTCGGCGAAGTAACCACCTGGGCCGAGGGCATCGCCGGCGCAAGCCGCGTGGCGGTCGAATCAAACGGAAGCGTTTTCGTCGCGTGCACCGACGCCGGCGGAAGCGTCTGGCGTTTGCGCGATCTTAATAACGATGGCGATGCGCTCGACATCGGCGAAGCGTTGATCGTCGCCATAGGCCTCACATCGCCAAGTGGAGTCGCCGTGCAACCGACGACAACAACGTGCATTGCCGGTGACATGAACAACGATGGCGCGATCGACGCTACCGATGCACCACTCCTTGCCGCCGAACTGCTCGCCCCGGGTAATTCGCCTTTGTGCCGCAGCGACGTCAACGGCGACGGCGGGCTGGACGGACGGGACATTCGGGCCTTCCTGTTCGCGGCATTCCCGTAAACGCCACATTCCTGCCGTAAATCCAAATTGGACAACAAGTTAGGTCATTCCGCCCCCTTGGCGGATCGTGCGGATAGCATTACCCTTGCTAGGATGTTCCCGTAATAGCGGCCCCCGCTTACCGAATGCGCAGCGTGGGGATTTACACGACCCGCGTTTTTTGAGAACATCCCCCGTTTCGCCACACCCTGTCACCGAAGTTCGGCGGGGCGACCCAAGCGAGTTGGAATGAGTCACACCACACCGACCACACTCCTGACCGGCGCGACCGGTTTCCTGGGGCATTTCATTCTGCGCGAATTGCTGACCCACGGTCGACGCGTCGTGACCGTGCTCCGCGCGCCGCTCGACGAAACGCGTCAACGCCTCTGGACGATGATGAACCGCATCGGCGTCGATTGCGATCAATACGAACAGGCGGGCTTGCTCGTCACGACCGAGGGAGCCCTGCCCGATGACCTGCCCGATGGCGAGTGGGGCGCGACCGACGACATTCTCTCCTGCGCGGCAAGCCTTCAGCTTCACTCCAACGGCAACGGCGAACCATTCCGCACAAATGTGAACGGCATCGAAATGCTCCTCGACTGGGCTCGACGGCATCATGTCCGCCGATTTCACGCCGTGAGCACGGCCTACGTCTGCGGCGGCCACAAAGATGGCATCCGCGAGATGCTTCACCCCGAGCCGCCGACCTTTCAGACGGATTACGAGCGATCGAAGTGGACGGCTGAGCAGATGGTCACCGAGTGGGGCCGGGAGCCCGGAAACCTCGTCACGCTACTGCGACCGAGCTTCCTGATCGGCCACTCCGAGACGGGCTACACGACGCAGTTCGGCGGGTTCTATCAATTCGCCCGCATCGTCGCCATGATGACGGAGCATTTCCGCCACGAACACAAGCCGACCAACGGCGACGCGACCTGCATCCCCCACCGCATCCCCGGCCGCAAGACCGACCCCGTGCAGAATCTCGTGCCGGTGGATTTCGCGGCGCGCATCGCGGCAGAGGTCGTGCTCGATCCTTCCCTGCACGGTCGCATCTACCACCTCACCGACCCGAATCCGCCGACCTGGGACGACTTCCGCGTCTGGCTGGAAAAGTATTTCAACATCTACGGCGGGGAGTTCATCGATTCGGACGAGATGTCGAATGGCCGGTCCCGCGCTGAATCGCTTCTATGGGAAAAGTACGACCTGC